>CAMFFO010000041.1 GCA_945949735.1 uncultured Clostridia bacterium
CAGTGTGCGCACTGGTCTCGCAATGACAGCATTTTTTCAAACACCAATTTGTCGGGCAGCTAAAAAAATCAAAAAATCATGAAAGCAAATGGGGGTTCTCAGGTGTATTGCAGACAGAAAGATCTTTCAAAGGAGAATCCTATGCTAACCGACACACAATTCAGCGAATACGCGGAAAAGTACATAGATACGGTATATCGCGTGGCCTTCAGTATGCTGAAAAATCCCCATGACGCGGATGATGTAACTCAGGAGGTATTCCTGAAGCTGTACACTGCCTGCGTGGAGTTTCAGTCCGAGGCCCATGTGAAAAACTGGCTGATCAAGGTCACGGTGAATGCCTGCCGGAATGTGTTCCGAACCCCATGGCGCAAAGTTGAGGACATTGAGGAGTACGCGCAAACCCTGGGTTTTGAGACGCCGGAGCAGAGCGATTTGTTTCTGGCCGTGAACTCGTTGGATCGAAAATACCGGATCGCGGTGCATTTATACTACTTTGAGGGGTATTCGGTGAAGGAAATCGGGGAGATTCTTGGTGTATCCGAAAACACCGTCAGCACCCGCCTTGCCCGGGCTCGGGGGAAGCTGAAAGCTATTTTAACGGAGGCTTGAATATGAAAATGCTTTACAAAAAAACCTATTCGCATCTCCATGCCTCCGAGAAAACCTATCTGGAGGTAATGAACATGACCGGAAAATATAAGAAAACCCGCAACCCTGTGCGTACGGCTCTGATCGCCGCGGCAATCACCGCGTTGCTGGTCACCACGGTGTACGCAGCTTCAAATGCCCTGATCGCGCTGAGAATCGAAAAGAAAGCCGGTGGGGGGGAGGACAGCTATGCGGAGGTTCATTTTGACAGCACCGAGGATGTGTATCTGGAGCTGGGATCCGTTTATCCGCAGAGCATCCCGGAGGGGTATACCTATCGTTTTGTGTCCGATGCGGCATACGGAAGGCAGACGATCCACTATGAGAACGGGGCAGGGAACTACCTCACCTACCAAATCTGCCTGGGCGGCCCGGGGGAAACAGTAGATATCCTGGAGATTAAAAAGGAGGAAGCGGTGGATATTAACGGAATCCAGGGCGTGCTGTACACCCAACAAAATGGCCAGATCATCCTTTGGGCCGACGAAAACCAGGGCTTTGGATTCCTGATTATGACGGATGATCTCCAAGTGAATCTGCCCGACATGGCCAGAAGTGTGGCAGGAGGGGAGCCTCTGACCCCAACCCGTTCCGACTCCACCCAAAAGGCTCTTGAGGAGCTGGGAGACTTCGTTCCCGGGATTCTTCCGGAGGGCTATGAGGAGGAAACCGTCCTCGGCTGCCCGTTGGAGGAGGGAGGCGGATGGTATTCCTATGTTAGGAAGTTTTATGTCAACAAAGCACAGAATACGCGGATTTACTTTGAGTACGAAACCTACGCCATTGACACGGAATCCGGCTATGTTGACAACGCGGAAACCGCCTGCAGCTTCTATATCCCAGGGTGTGATGCATTAAGCGGAAACATTGTTGGTCAGCGGACGGCGATTGACGGAATGTTCGCGCTCTCTTCCGGTTCGGACATCGCCTGGGCGGACACGGAGCGCCACGTGGTATTCCATCTTTCTTCCGAGGATATCACTCCGGAGGAGCTGCTGGAAGTCGCCAATAGTATTCAACGGGCAGATTCCTGAAACAATACATCCCGGCCACGCCTCAGCAAGCGCGGCCGGGATTTTTTCTGCGCCCGGTGAGTTTTCCGGATGGCAAACCCCATTCTTCCCAAATGCAGGGGTAATTCTCCGACTGCATATCCAGGAACATTCTGCGGTTGCGGAATACCGGGCAGAAGAGGTACTGAATCAGCGTAACAACAGGAACCCTGCTCTTTGAAGCGCTGCACCTCTTCGAAATGCCGCTGATCTGATATCGCCTGAAAAATATATGGATTTTGGAAGAAAAATGCTTTTCATTTTCACTATCAAATGCTATACTGTTCATCGTGCAGGCCCCTTGTATGTGTTTGGTGTTTTGTGGTGACAGCATTATACCATACATTGGGTCTGTACGGCTTATTATCCCGGATTATCGATTAATAAGTTCGGATTTCCAGAGGTGCGAAGTCAGCGTTCTTAATGCCGATAACCTGATTGACAGTTTACAAAAAGGTGTGGAAATAAACGGGAAACCGTGATAAGGTATCCAACAAGGAGGAATGGGCTGTGACCAATGTACTTGATTATATAAAATGGCGGGGGGATCTGACGTTTTCCCAGGATGCCCCCAACGCGGTGGATGCTTTGATTTTCTCGGCGCTGGCCTATATCCGTTACGGCGGGGCTGTAGAGGAAAAACCGGAGGAGTCGGTGACGATCCGGGAGGCTGCGGAGGCCTTTTTTAACCGTGGGGATTATGATGGACGTGTCAGGGCGAAAAATGACCTGGAGCTACTTCGCCTGGCTGCGGGGAGCACCCGGTTTGGGCTGGCAAAAATCTGCCGGTACACCGATCTCTACATCCCGGAGGAGGAGACCCAGTTCGCGGCCATGAGCTTCCTGCTGGATGACGGGACCGCGTTCCTTGCTTTCCGGGGTACGGACGAAACCCTGGTGGGCTGGAAAGAGGATTTTAATATGAGCTTCCAGGAGACCATTCCTTCCCAGAGACTGGCCCAGCGGTACATCGCCGAATTCGCAGAGCATTGCAGTCTGCCCCTGCGGATCTGCGGCCACTCCAAGGGCGGAAACCTGGCTGTATTCGGCGCGGCGAGAAGCTCCCCGGAAATACGGGAACGGATCGTCGAGGTATACAACAATGATGGCCCCGGCTTTTCGGATTTTTTGATGGGAGATCCAGGCTATCGGGAAATCGTCCCCAGAATCAGAACCTTTGTACCCCAATCCTCCGTGATCGGTATGCTGCTGGAGCATGAGGAACCCTACACCATTATTAAAAGCAGTCAGGTAAGCATTTTGCAGCATGAAATCTACACCTGGGAGGTTGTAGGAAAACACTTTGTGCCCATGGAGGAGATTACTGCGGACTCCCGGTTCCTGAACCTTACCATTAAGAACTGGGTAAACCAGATGACGGTTCAGGAGCGGAACCAGGTGGTGGACACGCTGTACACCCTGCTCTCCAGTGGAGATGTGAAAACCGCGTCGGATATTTTTCATCCCGGCAATATCCGAAAGTATATCCGTGCTGTGAGCAGCGACGACGGAATCCGTCAAATCCTGTCCGGGGAACTGAAGTCTTTGATGGCCGCCGCAAAAAAGGCGAGAGAGCAGTTTGACGAGGAAAAATGAATCCAACTCAGATCGAAGGAATGAGCGGCGCAGGCCGGTCAGCCGGTGACGGCTGGCCGGTTTTCCGTTTACCCCGGGGAAAACTCGTCCGCTGGCAGCGCTTGCCCTAGGGCAACACCGCACAATGGGGACTGCGGGCTTCGGCGGATCTTTTGCCCCAATCGTGCAGTACGAAAAATGGGAAATACATCCAGTATTCCCGCATTTTTCATACTTTGGCTTGTGTCAAAATATCTCGCCGAATCTCCTGGCCCCATTATGCGGCGCTGCCCTAGATTTTAAACACATTCTTCCGAAAAATCCTCCTATTCCAATGGTAACGCATGTGCTATAATTGGCACCGTAAACAGATAGGAAGGTGCGTTGAGAGGAAGGGGGAATGGAATTGGGCAAATTCAAAAAGACTGCTCTGATCTGCGCGGCGGTGCTCCTGTGTCTTTTGGGAATTCTGCTGTCGGTGTTCCTGATTGGCCGGTTTGGCTGGAGGCTTTGGGGGTTTCGTGCCTGTGAGAGCGCGGGAATCGAAAGGGTGGAGGTCTCGGAGGACTGTGTAGAGATTGCGGGGTTCTATCCCGGTTCTTTCCCGGAGGGCTTCCTCGGGTATTACGCGGAGGAGGCGGATGGTAAGCTCTATATGGGCTTTCGGTTCAGCGCGGTGTTTGGATTCTTTGAAACCGGAACCTTTTCGGTTTCCATTCCGGTGCGAAGCGAGATCAATCAGGTAGTCATGAAAACCAGCGTCGGTGAATACACCCTATGGAAACTGGAGGGCGGACAGATTCCCGGCTCCGCGCAATATGGAATTTACATCAGATTGGACTGCCTGGACGTGGGGACGGTTTCGGTTTCCTACTGCGGAAAAACAGTAGAGTACGACACGCTTGCCTGGGAACAGGGGGAATATGTGTTCTTTGACTGCGACCTCATGCAGGAGGCCAATAACACGGAAGGGCCCGTCCCCTTTGTGGTGACCCTAAAAAAGTCGGATGGTTCTCCGCTTTCCTGCCGGGAATTCCTGTTTGAAGCAGAGATGGAAAAGATGTACATCCGGATTACAGAGTCCGGGAAAATGGAGGGACGGAACAATGAATCATGATCAGCATATCTCCTCCAGGCTGCTTGCCCTTGCCGGAGGCTTGATGCTGGTTTCCGGACTGCTGATGGCGGTATGCGGGAAGCTGGCATATGGAGGAATTTTTTGGGCGGCAGCATCCTGTATGTTTTTTGCGGCAAATCATTTCCGGATTGCGGAGAATAAGAAAACGGAAGAGGAGAAAAATGACGATGGAAAAGAAACTGTATAAATCCAATGACAATAAGATTCTTGACGGTGTCTGCGGAGGCATTGCGGAGTATTTTGGTATTGACCCCACCCTGGTCCGGTTGGGCTGGGTGATCTTCTGTGCCATGGGGGGCAGCGGCTTTCTGGCCTACATCATTGCCGCGCTTCTGATCCCCCGCAAGCCGGGATGCTGAAAGGAAAAACGGATGAACAATATCATTGAAATCGAACACCTGAACAAGCGATTCGGGGAGGTTCAGGCTGTAAAGGATCTTAGCTTCCGGGTGAAAGAAGGGGAACTGTTTGCGTTCCTCGGCGTAAACGGCGCGGGCAAATCAACAACCATCAATATTCTCTGCGGACAGCTGGCTAAGGATTCGGGCAGTGTGTGTATTGATGGGACTATGCTGGATGAAAATCCGGATTCCATCAAACGGAGCCTGGGCGTGGTTTTCCAGAATTCCGTCCTGGATAAGGATCTCAATGTACGGGAGAACCTGGAAAGCCGGGCTGCTCTCTACGGTATCCGGGGCAAGGTGTTCCGGGATCGGCTCTCGGAGCTGGCAGAGCTTCTGGACTTTGACGACCTGGTAAAGCGCCCTGTGGGGAAGCTTTCCGGCGGCCAGCGTCGCAGGATCGATATTGCCCGGGCACTGCTGCACAGACCCAAAATTCTGATCCTGGATGAACCCACTACCGGCCTGGATCCCCAGACCAGAGCAACGCTGTGGAGAGTGATCGGGGAGCTCCGCCGCCGGGAGGGGATGACGGTATTTCTGACCACCCACTACATGGAGGAAGCCGCGGATGCGGACTTTGTGGTGATTCTCGATCACGGACAGATCGCGGCGGAGGGGACACCCCTGACCCTGAAAAACACCTTCACCGGAGACTTTATCACCCTATACGGAGTGACGGAGGAGGAGGTTCTGAAGCTGAAAATGCCATATGAAGCCATTCGGGATGCTTTCCGGGTTTCTGTACCCAATACAGCGGCGGCAACAGAGCTGATTCTGCAGTTTCCGGAGGTTTTCCGGGATTTTGAGATCACAAAGGGGAAGATGGATGATGTGTTCCTTGCGGTGACAGGCAAAAAACTGGTTGGAGGTACGGAGAAATGAAGCTGCTGAGAATCGCTGCGTCGGCACTCTGCCTGGCAGCCTTGGCGGTTTGTATGTTCACAGACCGGAAGGATGGGCTGTATTTGCCTATGGCACTGTGCCTGAGCATTGCCGGAAACGGCATTATCGTTCTGTCTGCCGGCCGGGAAAAAGGCGGAAGGGAGTAGGAAAAATGATGGGACTCGGTGCGCTGATCAAGCGCAATATGAAGCTATATTTTAAGGATAAGGGGATGTTTTTTACCTCCCTGATCACCCCCCTGATCCTGCTGGTGCTGTACAGCACCTTTCTGGGAAATATCTACGAGGAATCCTTCCGGGGTGCGCTGGCAGCAGCAGGCACGGCAGTATCCGATGAGGTGATCTGGGGCTGTGTGGGCGGCCAGCTTGTTTCCTCTCTGCTGGCAGTGAGCTGCGTGACAGTGGCCTTCTGCGCCAATCTGCTGGTGATTCAGGACAAGGTTACAGGAGCCAGAGGAGACCTGACTATTGCGCCCGTAAAGTCCGTTACCCTGGGGCTGAGCTACTATCTGGCCACCCTGGGGTCCACGCTTCTGATCAATTACGCCGCCATGGGGGTATGCCTGGGGTATTTGGCAATGGTGGGGTGGTTCCTCACTGCCGGAGATGTATTGGCTCTGATCCTGGATGTAACGCTGCTGGTTCTGTTCGGAACCGCGCTGTCCTCCTGCGTCATTTTCCCACTGTCCTCCAACGGCCAGGCAAGTGCTGTGGGTACCATTGTGAGTGCGGGCTATGGCTTTCTCTGCGGAGCCTATATGCCCATCTCGGATTTCTCCGATGGGCTTCAAAAAGTATTGTCCTTTCTGCCGGGTACTTACGGTACAAGCCTTCTGCGCAACCATGCCATGCGGGGGGTTTTTGAGGAAATGAATGGTCTGGGTTTTCCGTCTGAGGTTATGGAGGCCATTCGGGACAGCGTGGACTGCAACCTGTATTTCTTTGGGGACAAGGTGGGGCTTCCTGCCATGTACGCGGTACTGATCGCAGGAATTGTCTTTGCGGTTGGACTGTTCATTGGTATGAACATTCTGAATATGCGGATTAAGCATCATCCATATGAAAAGGACGCAAACAAGCGCCACGGGAGGAAATGAGTTTTGAAACCGAATTCGATTGTATATACATCCAACACGGGGTACACCCGGGAGTACGCTGTTCTTCTCGGGGAAAAGACGGGACTTCCCGTGTATTCCCTGGAAGAGGCCGACAAAAAACTTGCACAGGGAAATACCATCGTGTACCTGGGCTGGATTATGGCGGGAAAGGTACAAGGCTTGGCAAAGGCATCATCCCGTTACCATATTGCGGCAGTCTGCGGGGTGGGAATGGGAGCGAACGGCTCCCAACTGGAGGATGTACGGAGGTCCAACGATCTGGCTGCAGAACTGCCGCTCTTTACCCTCCAGGGCGGCTTTGACATCCACAGGCTCCGCGGCGTCTACAAGCTGATGATGACCGTCGTGTCCAAAACCCTGGGCAAAAAGCTGGCGGAAAAAAAGAACCGGACTCCGGATGAGGACGATATGCTGAAACTGCTTACCCACGGAGAGAGCCGTGTCAACGCAAATAATTTGAATGCGGTAGTGGATTGGTACCGGATAGAGGAGTAAGATCCAATTCAGAGCGCCCCTGCAGGAAGCAAAGGGTATGTGGATTGCGAGATCAGACTGGCTACCGCGCCCATTCCAAGCGGCAAAGGCCCTGTGCCAGCCAGCAGGGGACAAGGGGGAAAAGACAAATACCCCCTGATTCTCCCCGGAAGCGGTGAAATCCTTTGGAAACGCGGCAAGCGCCGCGTTTTCTTTCGGTCATAGGTTGTGCAAAGAAGGTCGAGAAATTCTTCGGATACCTCTATACAATGAGCAGGAAAGTGAGGCGATCAAAATGAAACAGGATGACAGTATTATCATTCGGGGACTCCGGCAGAATAATTTGAAAAATGTATCCCTGGATATTCCGAAGGGGAGAATTGTGGTGTTCACCGGCGTTTCCGGTTCCGGGAAATCCAGCATTGTGTTTGATACCATTGCGGCCGAAAGCCAGCGGCAGATGAATGAAACCTACACCGCGTTTATGCGGGGGAGGCTTCCAAAGTTTGAGAAGCCGAAGGTGGATCGGATCGACAACCTTTCGGCCTCCGTCATTGTGGATCAATCCAGACTGGGAGGCAACGCGCGTTCCACCGTTGGCACCATCAGTGATCTGTACGCTGCGCTGCGGCTGCTGTATTCCCGGATCGGCACCCCCTATGTGGGAACGGCTTCCTATTTTTCGTTCAATGACCCCAACGGAATGTGCAAAACCTGTTCCGGAATCGGAAAAATCCTGGATCTTGACATCGAACGCGCCATCGACCCGGACAAGTCCTGGAATGAAAGTATGCTGAATTTACCGGCGTTTCGGGTAGGAAACTATTACTGGAGGCAGTATACAGGCTCGGGGCTGTTTGACCTGGATAAGAAGTACAGGGATTACTCCCCGCGGGAGCGGAATCTGCTGCTTTACGGGAGTGTCGAAAAAGGTGGCCCCCGGGAAAACAAGCGTGTGGAAGGGATCAAAAACCAGTTTCAGCGTCTGTGCCTGATGAAAGGATCAGAGGAGCAGACGGACATGACACTCAAGAAATTGAATCAGTTTATGGAGGAAAGAGTTTGTCCCGACTGCGGGGGAAGAAGGCTGAATCCCAGGACGCTTTCCTGCAAGGTGGAAGGGTACAGCATTGAGCAGATGTGCGCCATGGAGTTTGACAAGCTTGTGGAAGTGCTGAGTGCCATAGATGATCCCAGAGCGGCCTCCATTGTGGATGCTCTGACCTCCCCGCTCAACAGGATGATCGATATTGGACTGCACTACCTGACCATGGACAGAGAATCCTCCACATTGTCCGGGGGCGAGGCCCAAAGGTTGAAGTTGGTTCGGTATATGGGGAGCAGTCTTACCGGAATGACCTACATCTTCGATGAGCCCAGCACCGGTATGCACCCCAGGGATGTTCACCGGATGACGATGCTTCTGAAAAGTCTGAGAGATAAGGGCAACACCGTACTCGTGGTGGAACACGACAAGGATGTGATTTCCATTGCGGACCAGGTCATTGACGTGGGGCCGATGGCGGGAAAGCAGGGGGGACAAATCCTGTTTCAGGGCAGTTACCAAGCGCTCCTCCTTTCCGGGACACGCACTGCGGAAGCAATGCGGCATCATACCACGCTGAAGGAGCAGGTCCGGGCTCCCAGGGAATATCTTCCGGTTCGAAATGCCCGGCTTCACAACCTGAAAGATGTGTCCGTGGATATTCCCCTGGGTGTTCTAACGGTGGTTACGGGGGTTGCCGGCTCCGGGAAAAGCACGCTGATCCGGGATGTGTTCGCGAAGCAGTACCAGGATCGGGTGATTCTGGTGGATCAGTCTCCGGTGACGGCAACAGGACGTTCTACACCTGCTACCTTTCTGGGGTTCTTTGATGAGATACGGAAGGTACTGGCATCCGAAAATGATGTGGATGCATCCCTGTTTTCCTTCAACAGCCGAGGTGGGTGTCCGGTTTGCGGAGGACGCGGCTGCATTGTGACGGAGCTTGTATTTATGGATCCGGTAACCACAGTGTGCGAGGCTTGCGAGGGAAAGCGTTACAGCCAGGAGGCTTTGTCGTACCGCTATCACGGTAAAACCATTGTGGAGATTCTGGAAATGTCCGCTTCGGATGCCCGGGAGTTTTTTAATGGCAGCCGGAAGATTTGCAGAGCGCTGGATGCGATGATCGAGGTCGGGGTGTCTTATCTGTCCCTGGGGCAGCCTCTTTCCACATTATCCGGAGGAGAACGGCAGCGGGTAAAGCTGGCCAAATACCTGGATAGGAAGGGGAATATTTATGTGCTGGATGAACCGACCACGGGGCTTCATGCTTCTGACGTGGAAACGTTGATGAAGCTGCTGGATTCGCTGGTGCAAAAAGGGAACACGGTAATCGTTATTGAGCATAACCTGGATGTGATGAAACAGGCAGATTACCTGATTGATGTGGGGCCCGATGGCGGCACCTCCGGAGGAGAGATTGTCTTTGCCGGAACGCCACGGCAGATGCTGGAGCAGGGCAGAACCATTACGGCGGAATATCTGAGGCAATCCGTTAAAGTGGAGTCCTGACGAATTTTTCCAAATAGAATTTCAGGCGTATGCCAGTGTAAACCGGCATACGCCCGAATCTTGTATTATGCGATGCTGAGATTGCTGGCACAGGGGAGGCTCCATGCGGTGGCCTCCTGCAGTTGACTGAGGCACGGCTGTGGTTGGCTCGTCCATCAGGATCATCTCCGGCTCCATGGCAAAAACTGTGGCAATGGCAGCCATCCGCTTTCCTCCGCCGGAGATTATATGAGCCGACCTTCCGGCGGATCGCGGGGATATTCTGCATGGTCAGAGGCAGACCGTCCGCGGCGATCTCGCCTTCCCCTTTCACCAGCACCAGGTATAATCCGGCTGCTACAGTGTGTAGTTTTTCATGTGCAGACGGATGGCCTGGAAGGAAGCGTCGCTAATAACGTGCTCAATCCGGCAGGCATCTGCGGCGGCAATTTCCTCCGGTACACCCAGCTGCATGAGCATATCCCGGAGCACCGTGTGACGTTCGTAGATTTTCGATGCTGTCTCCTTTCCCAGCTCCGTCAGGGCGAGAAAGCCATCTTTGTCCGAAGTGACATAGCCACGTTCCTTGAGCAGGCCCATGGCGCGGCTGACACTGGGCTTGGAGTACCCCATATATTCTCCGACATCAACAGCGCGGACATAGGGACTCTTTAAGGACAGAACATAGATGGTTTCCAGGTACATTTCACCGGATTCCTGAAGGCTCATGGGGGCACCTCTTTTCATTTCTTTTTTATCACCATAGCATATTTTCGGGATGATTTCAAGCCACAATTCAAAAAGACGATCCCCGAAGCTGTAGCTCAGTCCCACATATGCTTCAGCAGATAGGCCTCCAGGTCGTAGTCGTACTTGAAACGGACGCCATTGATGGATTCCCCGTTCAGAATAGCAGTATAGGCCCGCTGGTGGATTTCATTCTGCTCCCGGTCTCCCGCGAAGAGTCCTTGGGTAATCATCAGCGCAAAAGCGGCATCCGGGTATTTCGCCTCCAGCTCCTGACGGTGTTCCGGGGCGGAATTACGAAGGTTCTCCATGCCCGGAATACGCTCAAAAACTGCCTTTTCCCGCGCAAGGAGCCCTTGCCGCCGGTAGTGAATCGGGCCCAACACGTCTGTTGCACTCATATGTACTCCTCCTTTGCTGTAAGCCCCAGGGAACTGCGCTTGCACGGTTTTCAAGACGGCGATACACATTCTCCGGCGGGCTCCTTCAATTTACACACCGGGCGGGATTATACCACAAGTTTTTATGAAGAACAAGACTTGACTTTTTTAAGGCAACACCGCATAATTCGGCAAGGAAGCTCAGCGAGAGATTTTGTGCCATTTCAAAGTTTCAAAAACGGGGGAATACTGTATGTATTTCCCGTTTTTGGAACTGCAGAAATGGCGCAAAAGATCCGCTGAGATCCGCTGACGCAATTGTGCGGTGTTGCCTTAAAAAACCATTCCGGCAAATAGTTCTTCCTTTCCCGGGAGAACGGTCTGGCGCTGAGGCAGTCCTTTGAGGACAGTTTCTTCGGAAGTATTGCAAATTCAGAGGAATTGTGATATGGTATCCGGGATGATACGGATCTGAGCGGATTCGTATGTTTTTCGGAGGAATGCGGATTGTCCATTGAAAAAGTCAGAGCCTGTTTTCAGGCGGTCGGGATTGCTGACAGAATTCTGGAATTTGACGTTTCCAGCGCCACGGTGGATCTGGCGGCACAGGCGCTGGGCTGTGAACCCTGCCGGATCGCGAAAACCTTATCCTTCTGCGTCGACGGTGCGCCAATTCTGGTTGTTATGGCAGGGGACGTAAAGGTGGACAACGCGAAGTATAAAGCCAGATTTGGCAGGAAAGCCACGATGCTTCCCCGCGAGGACATCGCGCCTCTGATCGGTCACGCGGTTGGTGGGGTCTGCCCCTTTGCGGTGCCGGAAACAGTTCAGGTGTATTTGGATGAATCCCTAAAACGTTTCGATACCGTTTTCCCCGCCTGTGGAAGCAGCAACAGCGCAATTGAACTGTCAATTGAAGAGCTGGAACGTTACTCGCATTTCGCTGACTGGGTCAATGTCAGCAAAGACTTGTAAGAAGGAGAACATGACTATGGAGAGCAAACATAACGAATTCATAACTTCCTCCGGACTGAGGGTCTCCATGCCCGTTCCGGGGATTGTCCGTGTGACGGACGGGACCCACAGGGGAAGCTGGATGGTCAGCGCCCGCACCCGCAGAGCCGCTCCTAAGGTGTCCGGCGGGAAGCTGACATGGGGAAGGATCACGCTGGAGCCGGAAAACGGCATGGCGTTATTCTACGACGGAAAGCTCCTGTGCGCGGATTATCCCGGCAAGCGGCGGCCCAGAACGTCCCTTTCTCCGGAGGAGGTGGCACAGCTTTCCTCTGAGGGCCATGTTCCGTCGGAGGCCATGGGGGAAAGCGGCAGTTGGAAAGTGGAGGTCGTGAAATCTCTGGCACAGGACGCGGTTATTTACGGCCTGGGAGATAAAACGGGTTTTCTGAATAAGCGGCACTACGCTTATGAAAACTGGAACACCGACGATCCCACGCCCCACTGTGATAACTATAAAAGCCTGTACAAGTCCATCAATTTTTTCATGGTCTATTCCGGCAACGGATGTCTGGGTATTCTGGCGGACAATTCCTTCCGTACCCGTTTCGACTTCGGAAAGGAGCAGGAGGACTACTATTTTTGGTCCCATGCGGACGGCGCGCTGGATTACTATATGATCCCCGGAAAAACCCCCAAGGATGTCCTGAGACGCTACCAGGCCCTGACGGGGAAGAATATGCTGCAGCAGAAGTGGGTCTACGGCTTCCACCAGAGCAAATGGAGCTATTATTCCGAACGGGAAGTGCTGGATCTGGCCGCCAATATGCGTGAAAAAAAGCTCCCTATGGACGCGGTACACATGGACATCGATTACATGGATGGCTTCCGGGTTTTCACCTTCCATGGGGAACGCTTCTCCGATCCTAAGGCCATGACCCGCAAGCTGGCAGAGCAGAATGTGAAAGCGATCACCATCATTGATCCCGGCGTGAAGCTGGACCCCGGTTACTTTGTATACGACGAGGGCGTGGAGCAGGGGTACTTTGCAAAAAATCCGGACGGAAGCATTTACGAAGGCGCGGTCTGGCCAGGGCCTGCGGTTTTCCCGGACTTCACCCGGGAGGAAACCCGTGCTTGGTGGGGAGATAAGGTCAAAATCATGACCGATGCGGGCATCCGCGGGATCTGGAACGATATGAACGAGCCGGCCAACTTCACCGGACCGCTGCCGGACGATGTGCAGTTCCAGGGTGGAAACCATAAGGAAGTACACAATGTCTACGGTCACCTGATGGCAAAGGCAACCTATGAGGGCCTCCTGAAGGCGGACGGACGCCGTCCCTTTGTGCTGACCCGGGCCTGCTGCGCCGGATCCCAACGGTATTGCTCCGGATGGACCGGGGATAACCACTCCATGTGGCAGCATTTGCAGCTGAGCCTGACCCAGATGATGAATCTGGGCCTGTCCGGTATGAATATGGTGGGCTCCGATGTGGGCGGCTTCGGTTCGGATACCACCCCGGAACTGCTGGTCCGCTGGTTCCAACTGGGGGCAATCAGCCCCTTCTTCCGGGACCATTACGCCAAGGGAACCCGGAATCAGGAGCCCTTCGCCTTTGACCAGGCGACCATGGACGGCTGCCGGAAGGCGTTGGATCTGCGTTATCATCTGCTGCCCTACATCTACGATCTTGCCCATGAGGATATGCCCATTCTTCGACCGCTGGTGCTGGAATTCCCGGAGGACCCCGTGTGCCGGGAGCTGACGGATCAGTGTATGCTGGGCGACCGGCTGCTGGCGGCTCCTGTGATGACCCCCGGCGTTTCGGCACGAGCCGTATATCTTCCCAAGGGTGTATGGTACGATTACTACACCGGCAAGCGTTTCACAGGCGGAAAATACGTTCTGGCGGAGGCTCCCGCTGACCGGATGCCCCTGTTTGCCAGGGCCGGAGCTGTGATTCCCGTTTCTGCCGGAAAGCCTCAGTGCGTGGAGGACATTACGGAGGTCATCCTGGAGGTGTTCCCAGGCAGGGGACGCTATGTCCACAATATGGACGACGGGGAGAGCATGGACTACCTGAAGGGCGGAATCCGAACAATTGAAGTTGTCGTTCAGGGGCATACCCTGGAGCAGAAGGTAATTGCCGACGGCTACCCCGGCCCGGACCGCCTGGAGATCCGGTGGATGGCATAAACGATGTCACACTACGCTTTGTCCGACGTTCATGGAGAAGGGGATCGGTTCCACCGAATGCTGGAGACGATTCGATTTTCGCGGGAGGATACTCTGTATATTCTGGGGGACGTGATCGACCGAGGGCCTGACGGAATCGCGCTGCTGCGGGAAATCATGGAGTCGCCTAACATGGTGATGCTCCTGGGAAATCATGAATACATGATGGAACGTTATTTCCGACCAGAGGCTACGGAAATGGAGATCTTCCGCTGGAACCGCAACGGAAACGCTCCGACGCTGGCCTCCTTCCTGAAGCTGACTCCGGTGGAGCAGGAACGGATTCTGTCCTTTCTCCGAACCATGCAGACCCATCTGCGTCTTGATCTGGATGGGCAGCGTTTTTACCTGGTGCATGGCTTCCCGGGGGACAATGTCCATGATGAAGTGTGGGGCCGCCCCGCTATCGGCGATCCCAATCCCATCCCCGGCTGCAAGCTGCTCATTGGGCATACGCCGGTTCTGGTTCTTGAAGGGGATGAAGAAGCACAGCTGCGCCATGGAGAAGCGCTGATGCGGCAGGGGGACCATCTGCGCATTCTTCACTGCCCGGGATTTGTGGACCTGGACTGCGGCTGCGGGCACGGAATTCCCTATCGGGCTCTGGCCTGCCTCCGGCTGGAGGACTGGGCGGAATTCTACACCTGAGCATGATAAAAGGCTGTCCGGCGGCGGACAGCCTTTTGCTATAGGGGCAAATCAGTCGTTTTCCGACCAGAATTCTTTTACGATTGCTTCATACCGCTCCTGCTCCAGGAAATAGCTCATGCAGTGCCCGGCCCCGGGGACGATCAGGAGCTTTTTGGGGGATTGGCAGGCCTTATAGTTCTCGTAGGTCATTTCCACCGGGACGAACCGGTCGTCCGTGCCGTGAATCAGCAGAACCGGAATGATTGTTCTGGAGAGGGCATCGGTGGTAGAAAAGGAAGCCGCATCCAGCTGGGTTCTGCGCCGATACATGGTGTTGGCCAGAACCCCCCGGAGACGGAAGCGCATATGCAGATTATTGGTTGCGACGTGCTTCCAAATGGAGTGGGGAGAGGTGAAGCCGCAGTCTCCCACAATCCCATGGACATTTTCCGGCAGCGGCAGGTCGGATGCCATCAGCACGGTCGCGGCGCCCATGGATACGCCCCACAGGTAGACGGGCAGGTCGCTGCCGCACCGGCCCGTGACCCAGTTGACCCAATCCAGACAGTCGTACCGCTCGATGGGGCCGAATCCGATGTAGTCCCCGCCGCTTTCGCCCTGGCCCCGCTGATCCACGTACAGCACACTGCAGCCGCTGCGTTCCCAGAAATCCCGGATCAGGCCAAAATCATGACTCCAGGAGGAGCGCCAGCCGTGCATGGCGACGATGATTCTGCGGGGATGCTCTTGGGGAATCCAATGCCCTACCAGAGGAACACCGTCATGGCTGACGATTTTTACCACTTCATGATCTGCCTTTTCCAACCGCACGGCGGCCTCCTGGCGGGCATGGGAGAAGGCGCTGTTTGCCTTGGCACCGGAAACCTTGGAACCCTTTGGCCCCATGCTGGGCTGCTCCCGGTCCAGGGCCATCTTTATCATCCCTTTCGTGGTGACATAAGCGCTGAGGGATGCCGCAGAGGCAGCGCAGGCGGCAAACGCAGTGTATTTCAGTGCTTTTTTCAGTTTCCGGTTCATATGTACCATCCTTTCTTTGCATTCAGCAATGCACCGGAGTAAGATGCTATGCGACCATTTTAGCATATTCAGCGGGAATTTTCAATGTGTTTGCCCGGTGTGAAGGAAAACAAGGGTGCGCTTCGGATGCCCCAAAGATTTTATCCTAGGGCAACACCGCATAATTCGGCAAGGAAGCTCAGCGAGAGATTTTGTGCCATT
>CAMFFO010000042.1 GCA_945949735.1 uncultured Clostridia bacterium
AAGGCCGTGGAGGAATTCGCCCGGCAGTTTGAGTCCGATATCCGAAACGGCATCGCCATGGACGGCAGAAAAATCACCCTCAAAGAGTTTACAGACCACTGGTTCCGGGAATACGCCCCCCAGAAGCTCCAGCCGGGAACCGTGGAGAAGTACAAAACGGAGCTGGACGAAAAGATTCTCCCGGTCATTGGACATCTGAAGCTGTCCGAGCTGCGCCCCGCCACCCTAAACAGCACCTTCGCCGCCATGACCAAGGACGGAGCCAGGAAGGACGGCAAACCCGGCGGCTATTCCCGTGCCACCATCAAAAAGACACAGGATGTGCTTTCCTCCGTCCTCCGCACCGCAGTTGAATGGGAGATCATCGAGAGGAACCCGATGGATAAGGTGCGCAGCGTGGGGGAATGCGCAGCGGACAAGGTGGAATTCTTCACACCGGAACAGGCCGCCACCTTTTTGGACTATATCGAGCAGCCATACAAGGTAAAGACCAAAGGCCACAAGCGCACCGATGACACCGGCATTGACTACACCGTGGGCGACTACGAGCGGACAAAAGAAATCCCGGAACAAATCCGGGTGCTGTTCAATCTGGCAATATACGGTGGTCTGCGGAAGGGAGAATTGCTTGCCCTCGAATGGTCGGATATCGACTTTGAAAACGACACTGTCACCGTATCCAAGGCCGTCAGCGTGGTGGCGGGGCAGCAGATCGTCAAGGAGCCGAAGACCAAGACTTCCCGGCGGACGGTGGCGATCCCCCATTTCCTGACCCAGCGGATAAAGGCCATGAAGCACGAGCGGCTCAAGTACCGGCTGTCTGTCGGTGACTACTGGCAGGGAGCCGAATGGCTGTTCATTCAGGACAATGGGAAGCAGATGTCCTACTCCACTCCCTATTCCGCATTTCAGGACACCATAGCCCGGTACAATGCAGACAAGAAACCAGACAAGCAGTTGCCAGCCATTCCCTTCCATGGACTGCGCCACACCTCCGCCACGCTGCTGATCGCCAGCAAGCAGGACGTGCGTACAGTGTCCGCCAGACTTGGCCACGCTCAGGCCAGCACCACCATGAACATCTACGCCCATGCCCTGCAGGAGATTGACCGCAAGGCTGTGGGTGCGCTGGAAACCATGCTGGTAAAACACGCCTGAAAACGAAAAAATCCCGCTCCGGTAGCCAAATGGTAGCCATGGCGAAACGGAGCGGGTTTATACTATGTCAAAAAGTTATGAAAACACCCGGAATCTTTACGAAACCGGGTGTTTTTGTGGAGCTAGTGACCTGACTCGAACAGGCGACCTTCTCATTACGAGTGAGATGCACTACCGACTGTGCTACACTAGCATCATTCAGCCAATTAAGTATACCGGATAATCGGCCAAATGTCAACAGTTGATTTTCAAACCTTTGCGCCAACCTCCCGGAGTTTTTCCCGGATGGAAATCAGGTCGTCAAAGGCCTCCGGGCGTTTCTTCACATCCCGAAGCAGCGCAGAGGGGTGATAGGTGGCGCCGATCCAAATACCGTCCTTCTGAATCCATTTACCGTGCTCTCTGGTGATCCTGAAATAGGGATCAATCAGCCTCTGCGCGGCAATTCTCCCCAGACAAACCAGGAGTTTGGGGCGGACAAGAGCGATCTGTTCTTCAAGATAGCCTATACAGCAATCCTGCTCATCCTGTTCCGGGTCCCGATTCCGCGGCGGGCGGCATTTAACAATGTTGGCGATATAGCAGTTGGTTTTCCGGCTCAGATCAATAATGGAGAGCATATCATCCAGCAGCATTCCTGCCGGACCGACAAATGGTTCGCCCCGCAAATCCTCCTGCTCCCCCGGTCCTTCACCCACAAACATGATATCCGCATCCGGATTTCCCACGCCGAACACCACATGATTCCGTGTGGATGCCAGTCTGCAGCGGCTGCAGTTTTCACAGGAAGCTCTCAGTGTCTGCCAATCTCCCATTATCACCAGCTCCTTCTCCGGTTTGCTCTGCGGCGGCGGCGTTTCGCCCTGCCATACGCCCTTCTCAAGGAATTAATCACCAGATACCCGCCCACAACAGCCAGGATGCCAAGGCAAACCGTCATAATCACAGAAATGACTCCTGATGAGCCGTCACCGCTCCCCGCCGTGCCTGCCTGGGCAGCCGTTCCACTGGCAGGCAGCACATCGGACATGGCATGGAGCTCCGCCTCTGCAACGCAGGAACTCCTGTACCAAAGGGAGATTGTGGCAACCACATCCCCCTCCTTGACAGGCGCGATGATCTCCGAATTGGTGATATTCTTGATCAGATTGTCAAACTGGCAGTCCGCAGGGAGAACGCTGTCATAGTTCACATTGGGCTGCACCACAACGCTGCATTCCCCACCAGTTACGGGCAGCTGATATATAGACTGCCCCTCATAAAGGATACGGCAGGATTTAAAGCCGTTGAACGCAAACTCCAGCAGCTCAATCATCTCGTCAAAGTTGCCGTAGTAGGTGGGAAGCCAGCCATTGCTGGCGAAAATACGTTCACAGCCCAGGATTACAAGAACCAGGGAAAGCTGCTTATTTTCCGCGGAACAAGCCAGATTGGCTCCGGCATTCGCGGAGTAGCTGGCAAGTCCGCCGGTGACCCGGGAATCGTAGTATTTTGCCACCGTGATTTCGTCCATCAGATAGTTCTGGCAGGTAAGGCTTCGGGCCTCCGAACGGTTGGTTGCGGGAACCTCATAGCTTGTGGTGCTCAATATTTCCTTGAGCTTCTCATTTTTCTGCGCCTCGATCAGGATCTTCGCCATATCTCTGGCCGTAGTGTACTGGGACCCGTTATCCAGGCCGTGTACATTGGCAAACGACGTATTCACACAGCCGATTTTTTGAATCCGGGCATTCATCAATGTTACAAAGCTCTCCATGTTGCCGGCTATATGCTCCGCCAGAGCGATGGCCGCATCGTTGGCGCCATGGAGGATCAGGCAGTACAGCAGCTGCTCAACCGTCAGCTCCTCCAGTTCCTTCAGGTTGACATTCTGTGTGCCGCCAGGGAGCCTGGAAATATTTTTGCTGTGGCAGACCACCACCTCGTCCAGTTCACAGGATTCGATTGCCACAAGAGCCGTCACGATTTTGGCCAACGTACCCGGAGACAGTTTCAAATCCGGGTTATAGGAATACACCACCGTGTTAGTATTTGTATCAAAAACAAAAACAGCCTGGGCGGTATCCAGTCTGCGCTCACTGCCGCTGAGGGGAACCATTCCTTCAATGGTGCGGCAGCCGTTCAGGATGCTCTCGCTGCCGAATTGTCCCGGCGTCACGGTCGGATTTACGGGCGTGACGGAGGGCTCCGTTTGTGAAGTCGGCTCTTCCGCAGCCTGCGCAGCTATGGGCAGCGCAGTCAGCTGGAACAACATCGCCATGCAAAGGAAAAGAGCAATCAGATTGTTTTTTTTCATATTTCTCCCTCAATATTGAGCCGTCGGACTTGTCCGGCAGAAAAAAATCGTGTATAATGAAGTGGCATTATTATATCAGCTTTTGAGGATTTAGTCAATGCGGGAGGGTTATTCCCATGAAAAAACCACAATTCAGCGCTCTGGTGCTTGTTACCGCGCTATTTTCGGCATTTTTACTTGGTTTTTTCCTTGGGCGTCAGAGCGGGGCTGTTCAAATACAGATCAATTCCGTGGTATCCGGCCAACCCTCCACCTCTCCGCCCGAAACGACTCAGCCCGACCGCGCACAGGCAGGATTCCCCATCAATATCAATACTGCATCCGCCGAGGAACTCACCTCCCTCCCCGGAATTGGGGACGTGTTGGCCGGGCGGATCGTTTCCTACCGGGAGCAGTATGGCAGCTTTCTCAGCACCGAGGAGCTGATGGACGTAACCGGGATCAGCGAAAAAACATATGAACGAATCCGAGAATATGTCACCGCAGGAGGATAAGGAATGAAAATACTGGTTGTTGATGACGAGGCCCTTCTTGTTAAGGGAATCCGATTTAATCTTCAAAGTGAAGGCTATGAGGTGATCACCGGTTCGGACGGTCTGGAGGCGGTGAAGCTGGTTCAGGAGCAGAAACCTGACCTGGTCATTCTGGATGTCATGATGCCACATATGGACGGTTTGACTGCCTGCTCCAAAATCCGGGAGTTCTCCGATGTTCCCATTATTCTCCTGACCGCCAAAACCGAGGACATGGATAAGCTGATGGGCTTTGACCACGGCGCGGATGATTACCTGACAAAGCCCTTCAACATTCTGGAGCTCAAGGCACGCATCCGCGCGCTTCTGCGCAGAGCGGGTTCCTCCGCCGCCCAGACGCCGGAGAACACTCTTTCTATCGGCAATATTACCCTGAATCTGGATGCACGGAATGCCTACCGCGGAGGAACCATGGTGGATCTGACGGCGAAGGAATTTGATGTTGTGGAGTTTCTCATGCGCAATCCCAACCGTGTTTACTCCCGGGAAGCGCTGCTGGATACCATTTGGGCCTATGAGTACCGCAGCGATATCCGAACCGTGGACGTTCACATCCGCCGTCTGCGGGAGAAGCTGGAAGAGAATCCCGCGGAGCCGAAGTATATCCTGACAAAGTGGGGGGTTGGTTACTATTTCCGGAAGTAGAAAAAAGATTTTCCGCAGATACACCAGTTCCCAGTTCCGCTATGCCGCAACCTATGTGCTGATCACCTCCGTTGTGCTTCTGATTCTGAATATTTACTGTTCCCATATCAGTCAGATCCTGTTCTATAAGAGCAAGCAGGTCTCCATGATTGAGAAATGTCAGCTTGCCTCTGATGAGATATCCTCTTTGGAGGTGATAAACACCTCCACGATTTCGGGTCTGCTCAGCCAGATAGAGAGCCTGAAGGCCACACGTCTGATCATCACCGATCAAGCAGGCGCCGTTCTGTACGACAGCACCCCGGGTTCTGTCGGCCGCTTTGCGCTGCTTCCGGAGATTCTCCGCGCCCTGGAAGGGAACAATGTATTCACCTGGCACTACCATGATGGGGCGATGACCTCCCGTGCGGCAACACCAATCGTATATTACGGAACCATCGTCGGCTGCGTGTACATGACGGAGTTCGATACTGCCCAGGGTGCGCTGATCAAATCTCTGCAAAACACCGTCCTTCGGGTCACACTGGTTCTGGAAGCGATTCTGATCCTCTTTTCTCTTTTCTTCTCCAATGCGTTTTCCCGGAGAATGCGCAAAATTATGAATTCCATGCGCATTATTCAGGAGGGAGACTACACGCACAAGGTGGAAATTGGAGGCAACGATGAATTGACGCTTCTGGGGAACGAATTCAACGATCTGATGGAGCGTCTGCAAACCTCAGAGCAGAAGCGGCACCGGTTTGTATCGGATGCCTCCCATGAATTGAAAACGCCTCTGGCCTCCATTAAGCTTCTGACCGACTCCATCCTTCAGAATGATATGGATATGGAAACCGTCCGGGAGTTTGTGGGGGACATCGGCAACGAGGCAGACCGCCTGAACCGGATGACAATAAAACTCCTGTCCCTGACAAAAGTCGACGGACAGGAGACGGTGGACAGCGAGATCATCTATATGGAACCCACCATCCGGCGGGTGGAACGGATGCTTGCGCCTATGGCCGGACAGGCAGGCATCCGCATTGAGCTGGAGCTTGGAGGGGACTGCCCGATCCTGATCCTGGAGGACGACCTGTACCAGATCGTATTTAATCTTATGGAAAACGGCATCAAATACAATGTTCCCGGAGGAAGTCTGAAGGTTTGCCTCCAACGGCAGGAGGACAACGCGCTTCTGACTGTGTCAGATACAGGAACGGGTATTCCGCAGGACGCTCTGGAGCACATTTTTGAACGTTTTTACCGGGTGGATAAGGCCCGCTCCCGGGCGTCAGGCGGAAGCGGTCTGGGCCTTGCCATTGTCAAAGCGCTGGTGCTCCGCAATCGGGGCGAGATCCACGCGGAAAGTACCGTCGGCAAGGGTACAACCTTCCTGGTATCATTTCCCGCTTTTGATACGGAGGTGGATAAGGAATGAAGCACACTCTATGCCTGGTCCTTTGCGGATGCTTCCTGATGGCCCTGTGCGGGTGTTCGGTTACTCCGTCCCGCAGCGGAGAGCCTGTCTCCTTCTTCTACCGGCGGGCAGATTTCCAGTACCACAGCTCCGAAAATGTAATCGTACCGGAGCAGCGGGAGATTTCCGGACACGGCGGCGATCTTCGCTATCTGGTGACCCTTTACCTTGTAGGGCCTCTTGACGATTCCCTCGTCCTTCCGTTTCCCAAAGGGACCCAGCTGCTGGAGCTGAAGGAATCCGGAGAAGGCCTGCAGCTTACCCTTTCCGGCAGCGGAGATTCCTTGAGCGATTCCGACTATTCCCTTGCCTGTGCCTGCTTGGCTCTGACCTGCTTTTCTTTTGTTGACACCGGGGAGATTACCATCATCTGTGGAGAGCGGACGATGACCATTACCCCGGACAATCTGCTCCTTACAGATGACATTACGGGACTGCCCGAAACCACGGAGGAATCCTCATGAACTTTATTTCCTGGAACGTTAACGGGCTGAGGGCCTGCCTCAGCAAAGGCTTTCAAGATTTCTTCGACAGCACCCTTCCGGATTTCTTCTGCCTGCAGGAGACTAAGCTGCAGTCCGGACAGTTGTCGCTTCCTCTTCCGGGATACACCCAGTATTGGAATTACGCCGAAAAGAAAGGATATTCCGGCACTGCGGTTTTTGCCAGGGAACCGGCGCTGAAATGTACGCTTGGCCTGGGCGATCCGGAGCTGGATACCGAAGGACGACTGATTACCCTGGAGT
This sequence comes from uncultured Clostridia bacterium, assembly GCA_945949735.1. Classification (GTDB taxonomy): domain Bacteria; phylum Bacillota; class Clostridia; order Oscillospirales; family Oscillospiraceae; genus Faecousia. The sequence continues at coordinate 6,835 of CAMFFO010000042.1, forward strand.
ATCCCGACTTCTTCCTGGTGACCTGTTATACGCCCAACGCCCAACGGGAGCTTGCCCGGATTGACCACCGGCTCAAATGGGATGCCGCCTTCCGGGAATACCTGACCGCGCTGGATCAGCAAAAGCCGGTGATCATCTGCGGAGATCTGAATGTGGCGCATCAGGAGATTGATTTGAAAAACCCCTCTACCAACCGGGGCAATGCGGGGTTTTCCGATCAGGAGCGGGAGAGCTTCACCCGGCTGCTGGATGCCGGCTTTACGGATTCCTTCCGCTATCTGCATCCGGATACCGTGGATGCTTACACCTGGTGGAGCTATATGTTCCATGCCAGGGAGCGGAATACGGGCTGGCGAATCGATTATTTCCTGGTTTCCCGGCGTTTTGCCGACCAAATTATGGATACTCCCATTTATTCGGATGTCATGGGTTCCGACCACTGCCCGGTCGGGCTTCTATTGAACATCTGACCGTCCCTTTGTCCCTCTTCCGGAATAAACACCCCTGTTTGTCCGTCCCGGGAGGTCAGAATCCCCTGCTCCAGTTCCTCCAGGTGAGCGAAAGGCATATCGGTTTCAATGGGATAGAATGCTCCTGCCTTCTCATGAGCTTCCTCCTCCGGGCTTTCTTCCATGGCAGGCTGCTCCAAACCTTCTTCCAGCTGGGCCTGTCCCGTCATTTCCGTATTCTCTTCCTGTGCAGGGGGACTTTCCACTGTTTCAGACTCCGGATAAGGCTCCGCAGCCTCTCCGTGCACGTTTCCCTCTGTAACCGGTGGTTCCGTTTCCGGGACAGGTGTTTCCTCCGCCGGCTCTATGGGACTGGGGCTGACCGGCTCCCCGGGAATCGAATTGCCGGAGGTCTTTTCCTCCTGCTTAGCCTCATCGATTGTGGTCCCGAAAATCGTCTTTTGAATATCCTGTTCATGGGGAAGCAGCAAGAATTCCGGCTTCTCCTCCCCCAGCCGTTTGGCCGGCAGCCTCCGGTTCAGTTCCAGCCCATCCCCTTCCGGAACCGGAATTCCCAGGTTTTCCCATCCGTTCGCCCATTTCGCTATCAGGCGGCACACAATATCTGACTCCATGCGGCATCGGCAGTGGAAGCTGTAGTACAGGCCCTTTCTCAGCACCTGCACTTTTCCCACTGGCTTCCCCTGATAGGAAACCGGATAATATCCTTCCATAAAACATACCCCCTTGCAGCATCCTATGCCGCAAGGGGGTAATTATGACCGCACATCTTTCCTGCGGACAAAACTCACTGTGCCGTTCTTCCGTCATGAAGTCCAAAGCTGACTGCAATGGCGTCATCCACCATAGCCATCTGGTTTTCATCCAGGTGGCCCATGTGCTCCCGAAGCCGCCGCTTGTCAATGGTTCTGATTTGCTCCAGCAGGATGACGGAATCCTTGCTCAGGCCGACGCTTCCGCCGGGGATATTGATGTGCGTAGGGAGCCTGGCCTTCCCGGTCTGGCTGGTAATCGCCGCCGCGATCACCGTTGGGGAGTGGCGATTTCCCGTATCGTTCTGGACAATGAGAACAGGTCTGGTTCCTCCCTGCTCGCTGCCAACCACAGGCGACAGATCCGCGTAAAAAATATCGCCCCGTTTGACCGAACCTTCCAACATATTTCTCACACTCCGTGGATATTTACCAGCGCTACCGGACCAAATCCATATGTAACGCGGTTAACCATATTGTCCCACGCACAGAGGAAAAATATACGGCGGCACTGTCAAAATATCCTATGCGCCCATATGCCAAAAGCTACCCAATCCGAAAATCCTCGACCAAAATCGTCAGAATGCTCCTTCCCTGCCACAAAAACTCCCCACGGACGGGACAGTTTTCACTGTCGATCCAAATATCCGCCGTCAGGGCGTCCTCCTCATACCGGTCATCGATTGTGATCCTGAGCAGCTCCCCTTCCATTCCGGCGCTGGTCAGATATCCGCTGCGCAGGGTTTTCATCAGCAGCCACGGTGCGCTCACCGGAGCAAGCTGTCCATCCGCCAACAGGGGGAACGACAGTGCGGTATCCTCAAAAGTCAGCTCCCCACCGGAATTTCTGATTGTGCCCGCAATTCCGGCAATGCTGTCCGGCGCGGATACCGTGAAACGGATATTCCCATTACCGTCCGTCGCATTCTCCATGGCAAAGGAATGTACTTTATCCCCGTAGTCCGCCGTAATCTCCGCCCGGAAGCTGCACTCCGACGCATCCAAAAGTCTGCTCCGGAGTTCCATCGCTCTATCTAATTCCTTTCCTTTCCCTCCGCAGCCTGTAATCAGCAGAACAGCGCACAGCAGCAGCCATATACGTTTCACCTGAACCCCGCCTTATTTCATAAGTCGCGGAAGGGCCTCCAGCATATCCGTCGGCAGCATCCCGTACTGCCCCAGCTCCTTTTCACACAGATCCCCGGCAGCTCCATGGAGCCAGACGCCGCAGGCCGCCGCCTCCAAAGGCTTGATTCCCTGCCCCAGGAGGCTGACGATCATTCCCGCCAGCATATCTCCGCTGCCCCCCACGGCCATTCCCGGATTGCCTGTGGTATTGCGATAGAAGGTATATCCGTCGGTAATCCAGGTTCTGTGTCCTTTCAGAACAACCACGCAGCCAAGATTCCTGGCAAGCATCCCGGCAGCATCCATCCGATCCGTATCAAGGGTGCCTCCCAGGCGGACAAACTCACCGTCATGGGGTGTCAGAATGGTTGGGGCTGTCCTCCCACGCAGTAAATCCTTATGACCGGATACCGCGTTTATTCCATCCGCATCCAGAACCACGGGACAAACTGCGTTTTTCAGCACGGCCTCAAGGACAGCCAGGGTTCCGGCGGATCTCCCCATTCCGCATCCCACAAGCACCGCGTCCATTTTTCCCAGCTTCTCCAGAATTGCCGGAACAGCGCTGCCGCTCAGCATTCCGCCTTCATCCGGCAAGGGAAAGACAACCGGCTCATTCAGCTTTACGGCTTCAATGGCATAGATGCTCTCGGGAACCCCCAGATACACCAGCCCTGCCCCGCTGCGCAGTGCGCCCATGGCTGCCAGATAGGCGGCTCCCGTGTACCCTCTGCTGCCGCACAGCAGCAGGTTTTTTCCAAAGCAGCCTTTGTGCGCCTCCGGGGCCCGGTCAGGGAGCATTGACAGGACATCCGAAGCCCCCAGTTCGATGATCTTCTCCGCCATCACAGGTCGTAAAGCTCCGTGTACTTCCGGGTCAGATAATCCGTGTAGTACTTGGGATCAAATTCACCGAATACGGATTTCAGCAGGTCACCGGGCTTATAGAAGCTGGCGTGGCGGTGGATCTTCTCCCTGAGCCAGCCTGTGACTTTGCTCAGGTCTCCTTTTGCCACGTCCGGGAACACATCCCCCAGCTTCAGTTCCATCTGATGCAGCATCTGCGCACCGTAAGCGCTGCCCAGGGCGTAGGAGGGGAAATATCCAATCAGGCCGCCGGACCAATGGGAATCCTGGAGGCATCCCTGCCGGTTGCTGGGAACGTCAATTCCAAGATACTCCTTATACAGCCGGTTCCACTCTCCGGGTACCTGGGACACCGCCAGAGTACCGTCGATCAGCCTCTTTTCGATTTCGTAGCGGACCATGATGTGCAGACAGTAGGTCAGTTCATCCGCTTCGGTGCGGATCAGGGAAGCCTCAACACGGTTGATTGCCCGATAAAAGTCCTCTTCCGACACATCCGCCAGCTGCTCGGGGAAGAATCCAAGCACCTTTGGAAATACCGCGTGAACGAATGCCCTGCTCCTGCCAATGATGTTCTCGTAAAACCGGCTCTGACTTTCGTGCATTCCCATAGAAACACCGCCGGAAAGGGCCGTATAGTTGTAGCAGTCATCCGCCCCCAGCTCATACAGAGCATGGCCGCCCTCATGGATCACGGAGAACATGGAGGAAACCAGATTGTCCTCGTGGTAATGCGTTGTGATCCGCACATCATGGTTGCCGAAATTGGTGGTATAGGGATGCTCTGTTTCCGCAATGCCGCAGTGGCTCCGATCCAGCCCCAGCACATCCATCAGATAATCGGACAGCTCCCTCTGTACGGACACCGGATAATGGCGGTGCAGAAATCCGTCCTCAATTTGAGGAGCCTTCTGAATCTTCTCCAGCAGCGGGACGATGGTTCCACGAACCTGGGCGAAGAACACATCCAGTGCCGCGGTGGTCATTCCCTCCTCATATTCGTTCAGGAGCGCGTCATACGCGGGAAGCTCCGGGTTATAATATGCCGCCAGTTTCCGGTTAAATGCCACAATTTTCTCCAGATAAGGAGCAAACGCCTGGAAGTCATCCTCCTGCTTTGCCCTGTGCCATACGCTCTGCGCGTCATTGAGGAGGATGGAATACGCTACATACTCCTTTGCGGGAATCTTGTGGGTTTTCTCATAGGACTTTTTCAAAACCTCCACTTCACGCCTGGTCTGGTCGTCCAGAGAAGCGGCATTCTCCTCCAGATACGCAAAGAGCTCCCCATTCTCCGGAGCGGTCAGCAGGTCATAGGATGCCTGGGACAGCACCTCTATGGTCTTTCCCCGCCCTTCCCAGGTGTCACTGGGCGCCGCGGTGGTGGCGTCCAGATTCAGAACGCCAATGGCGTGGTCATATGCGGATTGTTTGCGCTGGAGCGCTTTCAACGCTTCCGCCGCTTGTTTTACACTGGTGTATTCCATTATGGATTCCCTCCTTGATTTGTCTGTATCAAACATACCATGTTCCTTCTTTTTCGTCAAGGGAAGGAAAAAATCCTTGCAATCTGTCTTTCAATATGCTATTATATCCGGGATATGGAAAAAGCTGTGATTGGGCTGCCTTGCAATGGTTTGCGGTTTCAGAGAGAGCGGGATGGTGGGATCCGCCCCCGTGCATTGCCGGGCTTTCTCCCAGGAGCCTCCGCCTGAACAGATCAGTAGGGACGGACGGGTGACTGCGTTATGGGTCAACGGTGTGTCTGCACCGGATAAGCTGCACCGGAATCCGGTGAATTGCGGGTGGTACCGCGGAAGGAATGCCTTTCGTCCCGATGTTTTGGGATGATTGGCTTTTATTTTTGTAAATTCTATCACCTGAGTAGGAGGAAAATAAAATGAGAGAACAATTGGAGCAGATTAAGCAAAACGCGCTTGCCGCTCTGGACGCCGCTTCGACGCCTGCCGGACTGGAGGAGCTGCGTGTTAAACTGCTGGGCAAAAAGGGCGAGCTGACCGCCGTGCTGAAGCAGATGGGCAAGCTCTCTCCGGAGGAGCGCCCCGTAATGGGTCAGCTTGCCAACACCGTCCGCGCCAGCATTGAGGAAAAGCTGGAAGCCCGGAAGGCCGAAATCCATGCAGCCGTGCTGGAGGCGAAGCTGGCCTCCGAGGCCGTGGACGTCACCATCCCCGGCGAAGAATTTCCTGTGGGCCATCAGCATCCCATGAATCAGGTGCTGCAGCAGATCAAGGATATCTTTGTGGGCCTGGGTTATCAGGTTGTGGATGGGCCCGAGGTGGAGCTTGCCAGCTACAACTTTACCCGTCTGAACATCGAAGAGGGGCACCCCTCCCGGGATCGTTCTGATACCTTCTATTTCACCGATGACGACAGCGTCCTTCTCCGGACCCAGACCAGCCCCATGCAGGTCCGCGTCATGGAGAATGCCAAGCCTCCCATCTGCATTCTTGCCCCCGGCCGGGTATTCCGCAAGGACGAGGCAGATGCCACCCACTCCCCCATGTTCCATCAGATCGAGGGCCTTGTTGTGGATGAAAACATTACCATGGGCGACCTGAAGGGCGCGCTGATTACCATGATGCGCAAGATCTACGGAGAGGACGCGGTCATGCGCTTCCGTCCTCATCATTTCCCATTCACAGAGCCCAGCTGTGAGATGGATATGCAGTGCCACAAGTGCCACGGCACAGGCGAAATTGACGGTCAGGTCTGCTCCACCTGCCACGGAGAGGGCTGGATCGAGCTGCTGGGCGCAGGAATGGTGCATCCGAAGGTTCTTGCCGGCTGCGGAATTGATCCTGAGAAGTATTCCGGCTTCGCTTTTGGTATGGGCCTGGAGCGTATGGCCATGGGCCGAATGCGCATCAACGACCTTCGGCTCATTTTCGATAACGATGTGCGGTTCCTGAACCAGTTCTAAGGAGGGACAGATCATGAAACTGAACAGAAAATGGATCAATGAAGAATTTGTGGATCTTTCCCAGGTCTCCGATAAGGAATACGTGGAAACCATGACTGTATTCGGTCAGAAGGTGGAAACCTATGAGCGCATGGACGCGGAAATCCGCAACGTGGTAGTGGGCAAAGTTCTTTCCATCACCCCCCATCCCAACTCTGATCATATGTTCATTTGTCAGGTGGATGTGGGCCGGGAGGAGCCTGTGCAGATTGTCACCGGAGCGCAGAACGTCCATCAGGGCGACCTGGTCCCCACGGCGCTGCACAATTCCTGGCTTCCCGGCGGCGTCCACATCACCAAGGGAAAGCTCCGCGGGGAACTATCCAACGGTATGCTCTGCTCCTTTGCCGAGCTGGGCCTGACTCAGAACGATTTTCCCGACGCCTACGCTGACGGTATCTGGATTCTGAACGACGAGGATTGCAAGCCCGGCCAGGACATCAACCTGGTCATCGGCAACGACGATACGGTGGTCGACTTCGAGATTACCAACAACCGCCCCGACTGCTATTCCATTATCGGTCTGGCCCGGGAATCCGCTGCCGCCTTCGGTCGGAAGATGCGCCATCACGAGCCCCGGGTCAAGGGCAGTGATGCCGGGGATATCTACGACTACCTGGATGTGGAAGTTCCGGCGGACAGCCTGTGCAACCGCTACTCCTCCCGGATGGTCGCCAATGTGAAGATCGCCCCCTCCCCCAAGTGGCTGCGCCAGCGGCTGCGGGCAAACGGTGTGCGCCCCATCAACAACATCGTGGACATCACGAACTATGTGATGCTGGAGTACGGCCAGCCCATGCACGCCTTTGACTACCGCTATGTGTCCTCCGGGAAGATCGTGGTTCGGGAAGCGCGGGAGGGCGAAACCCTCACCACCCTGGACGGAAATGTGCGGAATCTGAAGCCCGGAATGCTGGTCATCGCGGACGGCGATAAGGCAATCGGTCTTGCGGGCATCATGGGCGGCGAGAACTCGGAAATCGTTCCGGATACTACCATGGTGGTATTTGAATCCGCAAACTTCAACGGCACCTCCATTCGGCAGACCGCCCTGGCCCTGGGTATGCGCACCGAGGCCTCCGGAAAATTCGAGAAGAGCCTGGACCCCCTGATGACCATCCCCGCCCTGCAGCGCGCCTGCGAGCTGGTGGAGCTTCTGGGCTGCGGTGATGTACTGGGCGGCACCATCGATATTCTGAATCACATTCCCGAGGAGAAGCGGCTTCCCCTGGAACCCGAAAAAATCAACAAGCTCCTGGGAACTGATATTTCCAAAGAGGAAATGATCCACTATTTGGATCTGCTGGAGATTCCCGTGGAGGGGAGCGAGATCCTTGTACCCTCCTTCCGTCCCGATCTGAACCTGATGGCCGATATTGCGGAAGAGGTGGGCCGCTCCTACGGTTACAATGAGATCCCCATCACCGCCTTCAAGACTTCCACCCAGGGCGGCTACTCTCCCGAGATGAAGCTGGAGGCCAAAGCCGGGACGCTCTGCCGTGGTCTCGGCTACAGCGAGATCATCACCTATTCCTTCGTCTCCCCCACCGTATTCGACCAGATCCGCCTGAGCCCCGATTCCCCCCTGCGTCAGGCTCTCCGCATCCAGAATCCTCTGGGTGAGGATACCTCCATCATGAGAACCATTGCGCTCCCCTCCATGCTGGAGATCCTCAGCCGGAATAACGCCTACCACAACAAGGCCGCGAAGCTCTATGAGCTGGCCAAAATCTATCTTCCCGTAGAGGGGCAGCCCCTTCCCGAGGAGCCCAGAATGCTTGTACTTGGAACCTACGGCGCAGGCGAAACCTTCTTCACGCTCAAAGGAGAACTGGAAGCGATCTTCTCCGGGCTTCGGTTGAAGAAAGCAAGCTATACCGCCGAGAAAAACAATCCCAGCTACCATCCCGGCCGCTGTGCCCGGGTGACCATTGATGGGATGGATGTGGGTGTGCTCGGTCAGGTTCATCCGCTGGTCGCGAAAAACTACGGAATTGAGTCCGAGGTTTACTGCGCTGAAATCAGCTTTACAAAACTGCTCGCGCTGCAGCTTCCGGATGCCACCTATACCCCCCTTCCCAAGTATCCTTCCGTATCCCGGGATCTTGCAGTAGTCTGCGGCGAAGAGATCACCGTTGCCCAGGCCGAGGATGTGATCACCGCTGCCGCGGGAAAGCTTCTGCGGGAAATCCGCCTCTTTGACATCTACCGTGGACCCGGCGTTCCCGCGGGCAAGAAGAGCATGGCGTTTTCCCTGGTTCTCCGTGCGGATGATCGTACCCTCACCGATACGGACTCCGAGACGGTGGTATCCAAGGTTCTGTCCGCCCTGGCAGCAAAGCTGAATGCGGTTCTTCGTTAAGGCAACACCGCACAATTGCGTCAGCGGATCTCAGCGGATCTTTTGCA
>CAMFFO010000043.1 GCA_945949735.1 uncultured Clostridia bacterium
TTGTCACCGCGTCGCTGACGGTGTGCATCGGGGCCATGGCCATTGTGGGCTCCATCGAGGACGGGATCAACGGCGACTACAGTATCCTGGCTACCAAGGCGGTGCTGGATCTGATCATCATTACGGTGATGACCGGCTCCCTGGGCAAGGGCTGCGCCTTCTCCGCCATTCCCGTGGCCATTCTTCAGGGAGGCGTCACGGTGCTGGCGGGGCTGCTGCGGCCGGTGATGACTGCCGGGGCTCTGAGCAATCTGTCCCTCATCGGCTCGGTGCTGATTTTCTGCGTGGGAGTCAATCTGGTTTGGGACCGGGGATTGAAGGTTGCCAATATGCTGCCTGCGCTGGTTCTGGCGGTGGCTGCGGCGTTTCTGCCGGGTATTTAGGGAGGTGAGCGCATGGGAGTCAGTCATATCATTATGTGTGTTATGGCCCTGGGAGCATTGCTGGGCGGGGCGGATCTGATTCTGGGAAACCGCTTCGGCCTGGGCGCCCGATTCGAGGAGGCTTTTCGTCTGATTGGCCCCATCGGTCTCACCATGGCGGGAATTCTCTGCCTTTCCCCCGTGCTGGCGGAGCTGTTAGGTCGTTGGGTGGCCCCGCTGCTTTCCGCCATCGGACTGGACCCGGGAATCCTGGGGGGCATTCTGGCCATTGACATGGGCGGCTATCAGTTCGCCACCACCCTGGCGGAGGATTCTCGGATCGGGCTGCTGTCGGGCATCCTCATTGCCTGCACCTTCGGGTGTACCATGGTCTTTACCATCCCCGTGGGCCTGGGCATTCTGGGGGAGGAGGATCGGCCCTGGTTTATCCGGGGGCTGCTGGCCGGGCTGGGCGCTATGTGCCTGGTGTTGATCCTGGGCGCGGCCATCATGGGCCTGCCCATGGGAAAGGCCCTGTATAATCTGCTGCCCGTGCTGCTGACCTGCGTTGCGCTGTCGTTCTGGATTCGCAAGAGCCAGGAGCGGGCGGTGAAGTGCTTCAAGGCCCTGGGCGGGGCGATCCGGATCCTCTCCACCCTGGGGCTGACCCTGGGGGCGGTACAGCACATGACCGGGTGGACAATCCTTCCGGGCATGACGCCCCTGAAGGAGGCCATGCAGGTGGTCTGCTCTATCGGCATTGTGATGCTGGGCAGTATGCCGCTGGCGGAGCTGCTGCGGCAGCTTCTGAGAAAGCCCTTCCGGTGGGTGCAGCGGAAAACCGGACTGAATTCCGAGAGTACCACGGCGCTGCTGGTGGGCATGGTCAGCGTGTCCCCTGCCCTGGCGGCCATTCCCCGGATGGACAACCGGGGCAAGGTGGTGGTGTCCGCCTACGCGGTGTGCGCCGGATCCTGCTTCGCCGCCCACCTGGGCTTCACCGTGGGAGTGGAGCCGGAAATGGTGGGGGTGCTGCTGATTGTCAAGCTCCTGGGCGGCATTCTTGGCATCCTCGCCGCCATGGCGATCACCCGGGATTTAAGACCGGCAAACGGTTCGTCAGAACGGTAAATTGGTGTTTGTCGAAAACTTGCTGTCATTGCGAGCCAGTGCGCACACTGGCGTGGCAATCCCCCCGTTAGAGGGGAAATGTACCGAATAGCACCCAAAAAATGTGAACTCCTACGATTTTTGGTGGTAATCGCTACCTGGTTCCATGGGGCCGGGGGATTGCCACGACCAGTGTGCGCACTGGTCTCGCAATGACAGCATTTTTTCAAACACCAATTTGTCGCTCCGAATGGTGAAAAAATGTCCCCGGTTCCGTTTGGAACCGGGGGCGGTTTTACATCTGGAAGATATTGCCGATGGCGACGCCGGAGGATTGGGGCTTGGGTCGGATGGCGTTGTAGATGAGGCACCGGCTGACCTCCAGCCTGGGCCGGAGGAAATAGTATACCAGGGTCTGCAGCAGCAGAGCGGCTCCGTAGAGCAGCCAGCCCATGGCTTCGGACAGGGGCAGGAAGCTCTCTGCCATGGAAAGGACGCTTACCAGCAGCGTCAGCAGATAGTACCACCAGAAGCTCAGATCCAGCTTGAAGAAGGCCATGCAATTGCGGCGGGTCATTTTGAGGCTCTCGGATACCGCCCGGAAAGCGCCCGCCCGGGGGTCGTCCAGAATCACCAGCTTCGCCATGCCCAGCCGGTAGGAAACCGGGATCATCAGCCCCAGGAGCAGCACCAGGACGATGATGTACATAGGAATGATCGCCTGCAGGAAACCGGCAAGAAAGGCTTCGTCCGTCAGCAGCATATCCATCACCTGCTGGGAACTCGCCCCGGCGGTGACTATGGGCGTCAGCAGCTCCATCGCCGCATTGGACAGAGGCGTCACGAAGAAGAGCGCCGCGTACATGGCCAGAACCCCCAACGCCAGGTAGATGGGGATCTGCAGAAGGATCAGCCGGAGCATGGGGAAGAACCGGGCCAGCCCCGTGCGCAGGGTTTGGGGGGAGGTATACTGCCCCCGGGAGATCCGGAGCATGGCGGCCAGCAGTCCCAGATCCAGCACAAGCATCACCAGCGTGTTGGCCAGGGGCAGCAGAGCCTGGAGGGTGGAAAGCATGGAGCGGGTACCCAGATTGCCCAGTCCGCCGGAGCGGGACATCATGCTGTCCAGGCCCACATTCAGGCCGGTGGTCACAAGGCGTGATGCCAGCAGAAGGCCACAGTAGATCAGCAGGATCCGCCGCAGCTGCCCCGCCCGCGACAGCAGCTCCCGGGCCACCGACCGAACGGTTTTTGGTTGACGGATATTCATCATATTTCTCTCCAATAGGCTGCGATTTTTTTCTTTCCCCTATTATAAACCAACAGGCGAAAATAGCAAATGAAATTTTTGTGACTATGGATTTTCCGGGGGAAATATGATAGGATGAAAACAGACAGAACCAATTGCGGGAAGGAATAATTGGTATTTGAACGGCTTCGCCTCAAAGTTTCCTGTCATTGCGAACCAGTGCGCACACCACTTAAGCGCACTGGTTCGCAATGACAGTGTATACTCGACAAACACCAATTAAGGCTATCGGCTTTAGTAAGCACACTTGTAAATTGCGCGTTTATCGCACTCGCTGTGTAGGGCTTATGTTATGACCCCGCCGCCAACCTGACGAGATTGAGCTGTTGTATTTCACGGTGAAACGTACATTTCCCGCATCGAAACGTGGGCGGCTTATGTCTAACCCCGCCCTACAATAGGTGGTACGAAACCTACAATCACCATTTTGACGACCAGCTTACTAAAGCCGATAGCCTTAACACCAATTTATCTTTGCGCCGATACCGGCGAGAGGGGAGGCGGGTTATGAATTTGGGCGAAAAGCTGCGCTTGGCGCGGCGGGAGGCGGGCTTCAGCCAGAGGCAGCTCTGCGGTGACCGGATCACCCGGAATATGCTCTCCCAGATCGAAAATGGCACGGCCAGTCCTTCGGTTTCCACATTGCAGTATCTCGCGGCGCGGCTGGGGAAGCCCGTGAGCTATTTCCTGGACGAGGACGGGGCGGTTTCTCCCAATCTGGAGGTCATGGAGAACGCGCGAAGGGCCTTTGACGGGGGGCGTTTCGAAGAGGCGGCCGCCGGGCTCCGGGATTTCCGGGAGCCGGATTCCCTCTTCTGTCGGGAGTGGGAGCTGCTGCGGATGCTTACGGCTCTTTCCCTGGCAGAGAAGGCGCTGGCGGAAAACCGGCAAGCCTATGCCCGGGAGCTGCTGGGGGAGGCGGAGCGGCTGGAGGCCCGGGCCGCTTACGCCCTGCCGGAGCTGAAAGCCCGCCGGATTCTGCTCCAGGCGAGATTGCACGGGGCCCAGCCGGAGGAGCTGGCGGCGCAGCTCCCCGACCTGGACGGGGCGCTGCTTCTGCAGGCCAGGGCCGCGTTGGCAGGGGGAGATTCGGAGCGGTGTGCCAGGCTTCTGGACGCGGCGCGGAACCGGGAGAGCCCGGACTGGAATATGCTGCGGGGCAGAGCATACCTGCGCAGAAGGGCCTATTCGGACGCCGCCCGGTGCTTCCACGCCGCCGAGGCGGCCTACCCCCGGGAAACCGCCCCGGCTCTGGAACGGTGCTACCGGGAGCTGGGGGACTACCGGCTTGCCTACCAGTATGCCTGCAAATCCCGGGAATATCCGGATGCGGAAAGCAGATTGTGAATGAACGGTAAATTTTCGGCCGGGAGCGCGGAAAGAGCGTTTCCCGGCCTTGCGGTTTGTCCGGGGTGTGATATAATGGTGGGACGACACGGAAACGGCTGGGTAAGATAAATTGGTGTTTGAAAGGGAGCGCAGCAAATTACCTGTCATTGCGAACCAGTCCGCAGACTGGTGTGGCAATCCCCCTGTTGAAAGGAACCAGGTAACGATTAGCGCCAAAAATCGCAGTGACTCCCATTTTTTCTGGTGCTTTTCAGTACATTTCCCCTCTATCCGGGGGATTGCCACGACCAGTCTGCGGACTGGTCTCGCAATGACAGCGTTTTTTGAGTGCGCACTTTCAAACACCAATTTGTCTTTCTGAAAAGCCGGAGAATGATGATTGGATGAGGTATACTATGAAGAAGATGCTGTTTATCATGAATCCCTTTGCCGGGCAGAAGCGGGCGAACCGGCAGCTTAGCGACTTGCTGCTGATGTTCACCAAGGCGGGGTATGACGTGATTACCCATATGACCACCGGAACGGGCAGCGCCGCCGAGGCGGCGGAGCGTCTTGCCGGAGAGGTGGAGCTGATTGTCTGCTGCGGCGGGGACGGCACCTTTAACGAGACGGTTTCCGGCCTGCTGAAATCCGGAGCCGATGTGAAGCTGGGCTATATCCCGGCGGGCTCCACCAATGATTTCGCCGCCAGTCTGAAGCTGTCCACAAATATTCTCCAGGCGGCCCGGGATATTCTGGAGGGAGAGGCAACCCCCTACGATGTGGGCAAATTCGGCGACCGGTATTTCTCCTATGTGGCCTCCTTCGGGGCCTTTACCCGGGCCAGCTACGCAACTCCTCAGAGTGTGAAAAACGCCCTGGGTCATACCGCCTATGTGCTGGAGGGAATTCAGGAGCTGTCCCAGATCCGCAAGGAGCACATCCGTATGGAGATGGACGGCGAGGTGGTGGAGGACGATTTCCTCTTCGGCGCCATCTGCAATTCCACCTCCGTGGGTGGGATCCTGACCCTGGACCCCAAGCAGGTGGACATGGCGGACGGACTGCTGGAGATCCTGCTGGTGCGGGCTCCCCGGAATCTGGCGGAGATTTCCGAGTGTATCCAGGCCCTCCAGAGCCAGGAGTACAACTGCGCCATGATCACCTTCCGCAGCGCCCACCATGTGACGGTTTATGCGGACCCGGAGATGCCCTGGACCCTGGACGGGGAACGGGAGGAGGGTCACGCCCAGGTGGACGTGGACAACCAGCACCTGGCCATCCGGCTGGTAAAGAGGGTGTAAATTGTGATTAACTCCACACTGTGCTACGTAACCCGGGGGGACGAGGTGCTGATGCTCCACCGGGTAAAGAAGCAAAATGATCTGAACAAGGATAAATGGATCGGCATCGGCGGCAAATTCGAGGCTCAGGAATCCCCCGACGAATGCCTTCTCCGGGAGGCTATGGAGGAAACGGGACTGCGCCTCACCTCCTGGCGGTGCCGGGGGGTGGTGACGTTCCTTTCCGACTGCTGGGAAGGGGAGTATATGTACCTGTTCACGGCGGACGGCTTTGAGGGGGAGCTGAAGGAGTGCGACGAGGGGGATCTGCAATGGGTTCCCCGGGCCTTTCTGGACGCGCTTCCCAAATGGGAGGGTGACAAGATTTTCCTGGAGCTTCTGTGGAAGGATGCTCCCTTCTTCCTGCTGACCCTTCGCTACCGGGGGGACACCCTTTTGGAAGCGGTGCTGAACGGGGAGAAGATCCGGTAAATTGGTGTTTAGGGAACGAATTGACAATTAACAATTGACAATTGACAATTAAGGTGTCCCTTCGGGACGAATAGAAAACAGAGTGATAAATTGGTGTTTGTCGATGTCCGAACACGTTACGTTTTTGCTGTAGGGGAGGCATTCATGCCTCCCGCGAACGCGGTACGTTTTCGCCGAAACGCTCAAAAAATCGGAACAATGTACCGCCGGGAGCCAAGAATGGCTCCCCTACAGTGTTTTTGAAACATTTCCAAAATAGCCCCACAAACACCAATTTGCCGGGCTGCCGCGCTCACCTGACTGCCATTTTCAATCATCCCCGAAGGGGATTCCATAATTGTCAATTGTTAATTGTTAATTGTCAATTCATTAGCTAAAGCCCCATTTTTCTTCCTAAGCACAACAAAGCAGACCCGGCGCCGGACCGGGTCTGCTTTGTTATGGAGATAATCACGCGCCGAAGGCGTCCAGGGCCAGCTTGAAGGCGCCGTAGGCCCCCGCGTCGTTGCCCAGGGAGGCCAGGGAGAACTTCACGTCCGAGGCAGCGTGGAATACGTACTTGTGGAACCAGGGCTCCACACCGTCTAGGAGCATGGTGCCCGCTTTGCTGACGCCGCCGCCCAGCACCACGATCTCCGGATCCACCACGGAGCAGAGACTGCCCAGGAACTCGCCCATGAGCTGATAGAATTCGTTCAGAACCTCCAGAGCCAGGGGGTCCCCGGCCTTGCCCGCGTCGAACACGTCCTTGGCGGCGAAGGTGCCCAGGGAGCGCAGGGTGGAGGGCTGTTCGCTGGAGGCAAGACGCCGCTTTGCCAGCCGGACGATGCCGGTGGCGGAGCAGTACTGCTCCACACAGCCATGCTTGCCGCAGCCGCACCGCTCGGTCTCCTGGGAGCGCAGCACCATATGGCCGATCTCCGCGCCGGAGCCGTGGGAGCCGTGGAGCAGACGCCCGTCCACAACGATGCCGCCGCCCACGCCGGTGCCCAGGGTGACAAAGACCATGTTGTCGCAGCCCTGGCCGCCGCCCTTCCAGAATTCGCCCAGAGCGGCCACGTTGGCATCGTTGCCGGCCTTCACCGGGAAGCCGGTGAGTGAGGACAGGGAGTCGGCAATGTTGAACACGCCCCAGCCCAGGTTGATGCAGCGGTTCACCACGCCCTTGCCGTTGACGGGGCCGGGAACACCGATGCCGAGACCCAGGATCTTCTCCCGGGGAATGCCCTTTGTGTCCAGATAGCCCTGGACGGCCTGTGCGATATCCGGCAGGATCTGAACGCCGCCGCCAGCTGTGACAGTGGGGATCTCCCACTTGTCAAGCATGGTGCCGTTCTGGTCAAAGTAGGCGATCTTCACGGTGGTGCCGCCGAGATCAATGCCGAAGCCGTATTTCATATGAGTGCCTCCTTGGTAAAATGTCAGATTAAGCGGACGGAACGACAAATTGGTGTTTGAAAAATAAAGCTGTCATTGTGAGACCAGTGCGCACACTGGTCGTGGCAATCCCCCGGTTGAATGGAACCAGGTAACGATTACCACCAAAAATCGCAGGAGTTCCCATTTTTTGGGTGCTTTTCGGTACATTTCCCCTCTAACCGGGGGATTGCCACACCAGTGTGCGCACTGGTTCGCAATGACAGCATATACTTTACAAACACCAATTTATCGTTTCTCTGCCGGGGATTTCCAGTGCTACCATTATACATGGACTTGCGGGAAAATACCATAGGCTCCGTGAAAAAAAGTGAAATCTTTGGAAAGTTTTTTCCTGGGGCTTGCGTTTGGGGGCGTTTTGCGGTAACATATAGGCGTACAGCAATACACGAAAGGATGTGTTATCGCAATATGATCAAAGTTGATATCTCCAATGTATGGGGCGAAATTGCGCTGCCGGATCTTCTGGCGCTGGAAAAGGACGTTTCCGCTGCCCACATGACCCTGACCCAGGGCGATGGTGCGGGCAATGACTTCCTGGGCTGGCTGAAGCTGCCCGCTCAGAAGCCCACCGAGGAAATGCTGCGTATCCAGGCCGCCGCGGACCGGATCCGTGCCGACAGCGACGTGTTTGTGGTCATCGGCATCGGCGGCAGCTACCTGGGTCCCCGGGCAGCCATCGAACTGATGCAGGGCCCCAACCACAACATCGGCAAGGGCAAGGGCAATCCCCAGATTTTCTTCGCCGGAAACGGCCTGAGCACCCGGCACTGGAACGAGCTGTGCCGTCTGCTGGAAAATAAGGATTTCTCCATCGCTATCATCAGCAAGTCCGGCACCACCACCGAGCCCGCCATCGCCACCCGGGCTCTGCGGGAGATGCTGGAGCGCAAGTACGGCCCCGAGGGCGCCAAGCGCCGCACCTACGCCATCACCGACCCCGCCAAGGGCGCGCTGCGGCAGATGGCCACGGAAGAGGGCTGGGAGACCTTCGTGATTCCCCCCAATGTGGGCGGACGGTTCTCCGTGCTGACCGCTGTGGGCCTGCTGCCCATGGCTGTGGCGGGCATCGATATCGCCGCCGTGATGAAGGGCGCTTACGACTGCAAGGAAGCCTACGACCTGCGCTCCTTCGAGAATCCCGTCTGGCAGTATGCCGCCGTGCGGAACCTCCTGTACCGCCGGGGCAAGGCCATTGAGCTGTTCGAGTCCTTCGAGCCGGGCTTCAAGATGTTCGGCGGCTGGTGGCAGCAGCTCTTCGGCGAGTCCGAGGGCAAGGACGGCAAGGGACTGTTCCCCGTCACCGCCGAGTTCACCGCCGACCTCCACTCCCTGGGCCAGATGATCCAGCAGGGCAAGCGCAACATCTTCGAGACCATGGTTCGCTTCGACGCGCCGGAGGCCCGGTACACCATCGGCGCCGACGAGAAGGATCTGGACGGCCTCAACTACCTGACCGGCAAAACCCTGGACTTCGTGGACGAGAAGGCGTTCCTTGGCACCGTGGCCGCCCATGTGGACGGCGGCGTGCCCGTCATCACCATGGACATGGGCGCTCTGGACGACGCCAAGCTGGGCGAAATGTTCTACTTCCTGGAGCTGTGCTGCGGCGTCAGCGCCTATATGCTGGGAGTCAACCCCTTCAACCAGCCCGGCGTGGAGTTCTACAAGCGCAATATGTTCCAGCTGCTGGGCAAGCCTGGCTACGAGGCCAAGTAATTCCGGGCGAAATTTACAAAATAGTAGTTGCAAATTATTTCCCTACCTGATAGAATGTGCATAAGCCAATTATTCTGGCATTGCAAAGGAGGAAATTCCGATGATTCACGTAATTATGGGCCTGAAGGGCTCCGGCAAGACCAAAAAGCTGATCGATTCCATCCACGACACCGTGGCCGCTTCCCAGGGCGATGTGGTCTGCATCGAGTACGGCAAGAAGCTGACCTATGACGTGAGCTATAAGGTCCGTCTGGTGGACTCCCAGGAGTACGGCATCCGCTCCACCGAGATGCTCAAGGGCTTCCTGAGCGGTCTGCACGCCGGCAACTTCGATATTACCCATGTGTTTATCGACAATCTGTACAAGACCATCGGCAACGACAGAAGCGCCGCGGAGGATTTCGTGACCTGGTGTGCCAAGTTCGCGGCCGACAACAATATGGAGATCACCATGACCATCTCCGAGGATCCCGCTCAGGCCCCCGAGGGGATCAAGCAGTACATCTGATTCCTTTCGCATACAAAACCACGGCTGCTGCCGTGGTTTTGTTTTTTAAAAAGAAAGCTCCGCGCCTCCCATGGGCCACAGGCTCGGGAAGAGAATTACTGCATTGAATTGACAATTCGGCCGCTTATCACGTTCACGCAGCAGCCCGATAAATTGGTGTTTACGCGTGCGCATCCAAAAAATGCTGTCATTGCGAGCCAGTGTGCGCACTGGCTCGCAATGACAGGTAGTTTGCTGCGCTCCCATTCAAACACCAATTTGTCAGGGAACTGAGGAAAAACGATGCGTGCATAATAATATTGGAGTGAAAATGGGCGCGGGGGGATTGCTTTCCTTGGCATTATCCTGTATACTGAAGCGGATTATGTGATTAAGGAGAACGATATGGCTTCGGTTATTACGAAGGAAAACAAAATGGGCGTCATGCCCGTGGGGAAGCTGCTGGCGAATATGGCGCTGCCTATGGTGGTTTCCATGCTGGTGCAGGCCCTTTATAATGTGGTGGACAGCATCTATGTGTCCCAGGTGTCCGAAAGCGCGGTGACTGCGCTGTCGCTGGCCTTCCCGGTGCAGAATCTGCTCATCGGCTTTGCTGTGGGCATCGGGGTGGGCGTCAACTCCCTGCTCAGCAAGAGCCTGGGGCAGAGGGATCAGGATGCCGCCAACCGGGCGGCGGGAAACGGCCTGACATTGACGCTGCTGGCCACCCTGGTATTCGTGCTGTTCGGCCTGCTGGGGACAGAATCCTACTTTGCCATGCAGTCCGATGTGGCCGAGACCGTGGAGGGCGGCACGGCTTACACCCGGATCGTCTGCGTATACAGCCTGGGTGTGTTTGTTTCTATTCTTGGAGAACGGCTGCTCCAGGCCACGGGCCGTACCTTCTATACCATGATCTCCCAGAGCGTGGGAGCGGTCGTGAATATTGTGCTGGATCCCATCTTCATCCATGGGCGATTCGGCATCCCCGCCATGGGACTTGCCGGTGCGGCGGTAGCCACGGTGATCGGGCAGTGGATCAGCGCGGTCATGGTAGTGGCGTTTAACCTGAAGTACAATGAGGATGTGCAGATGGGTCTGGCCCATCTGAAGCTCCGCTGGAGCACCGTCCGGCCCATCCTCACCGTGGGGGTTCCCTCCATTGTGATGAACGGCATCGGCTCCGTGATGAATTTCGGGATGAATCAGATTCTCCAGGGCTTCGGCGAGACCAGCACCGGTGTGTTCGGCATCTATTTCAAGCTCCAGAGCTTCTTCTTTATGCCGCTGTTCGCGATAAACAACGCAACCATCTCCATTGTAGCCTTCAATTACGGAGCCCGCAAGCCCGACCGGATCGTGAAAACCCAGCGTCTGGCAACCTCCGTGGCCCTGGGGCTTATGCTGACGGGACTGCTGGTCTTCCAGCTTGTCCCTGATCTGCTGTTGGGAATGTTCAATCCCTCGGACCATTTTCTGGAGATCGGGCGGGAAGCGCTGCGAACCATCAGCTGGAGCTTCCCATTGGCTGCGGTCTGCATCTGCCTTGGGGCCTGCTTCCAGGCTCTGGGCAACGGCATCTACACCACCGTCACCTCCGTCTGCCGCCAGCTGCTGGTGCTGCTGCCCGCGGCGTACCTGCTGAGCCTGACGGGGAGCGTCCACAATGTGTGGCTGTCCTTCCCCATTGCCGAGGTGGTCAGCGGCAGCGTGACGATGTTCTTCTTCGCCAGAATCTACCGGCAGAAAATCAAGCCCCTCTTTTCCGGAGAGGCGCAGTGATCCGTGCGCAAAGCTTCCGCGCCGGGAATCGGGGAAAACCTCCCGATTCCCGGCGCGGCTGCGTTTCTCAAAAGGAAATGTGCTTATCGGATTAACTCAGCAGTACGACAAATTGGTATCTGACAATTTGTGATCGTAGGGGCGGCTATTAGCCGCCCGCAACCTAACGACTACGGAAATGTCCGTTTTATCCGAAAATGCTCAAAAACCGGAACGTTTCTGGCGGCTAATAGCCGCCCCTACGGCCGCAATATGATGTGTCCCAAAACTTCAAACACCAATTTGATGGTTTGCTGACTTAAGCCGATATGCATAAAAGGAAATTCCATCATGGAAGGCGTTACAAATGATTTGTCCTTGCGCACTGGTTCACAATGACGGATACAGGTTATCGGCTTTCATAAGCGCACTGGCGAACTGTTTTTATCGCACGCTCTGTAGGGCGCGGTCATGACCGCGCCGCTCACGTTATGGGATAGAGCGGTACCATTCCCCGGAAAACGTGGCGTGTCCCTACAGATGGCGTGTTTTTTAACTGCAAATACCAATTATTATGATCAGAGGTCCCTTAGGGCAACACCGCTTAAGTGGGGACTGCGGGCTTCGGCGGATCTTTTGCCCCATTATGCGGTGTTGCCCTTAGCTTATGGCAACACCGCACAATTGCGTCAGCGGATCTCAGCGGATCTTTTGCACCATTTCTGCAGTTTCAAAAACGGGAAATACATACAGTATTCCCCCGTTTTTGAAACTTTGAACTGGCACAAAATCTCTCGCTGAGCTTCCTTGCCGAATTATGCGGTGTAGCCCTTATTAACGCCGATCGTCTGATGAAGGATAATTCGGAGTCAGCGTGACACCCCCCATTTTGCCT
The DNA here is from genome assembly GCA_945949735.1 of uncultured Clostridia bacterium. Taxonomy (GTDB): domain Bacteria; phylum Bacillota; class Clostridia; order Oscillospirales; family Oscillospiraceae; genus Faecousia. The sequence goes on from CAMFFO010000043.1 coordinate 12,185, forward strand.
GGATACCCGATGCGCCGGGGGGGGCGATCCGGTCAGCGGCCTTCCATGTAGGCGGTTGCCCGGATTTTCATTTTGGAGAGCAGGGCAGCAAGCTGCTGCTTCTCTTGGGAGGATAGGTCGGCGGTGACACAGCCGTCCCAGCGATCCAGCACCTCCCGGATCCGGGGGAGTGCCGCCAATGCCTTTTCCGTGGGGTACAGCTCCAGCACCCGCTTGTCCGAGGCGGAGGGGCGGCGGGTAATGAAGCCCTCCTCCTCCAGCACCGCGGCCTGCCGGGCCACATTGCTCTTGTTGATGCAGATCCGCCGGGCAAGGCCGTCCTGGGAGATGCCGGGCTCGGCGCAAATCTGGGTCAGATAGCTGGCATGGCAGGCCTTCAGACCCATGGGCGAAAGCTGATCCGCCCGGTACTGGGCCCCGCAGCGGGCCACCTCGGTGATATCCCGGATGATTTGTGACATAATACACCATCCCCTTCGGAACGCCCTGCCGCCCCGGCAGACCGGGAACGATAAATAGGTGTTTGTCGGGCTGCCTCAAACAACAGAAAACCTTGTCATCCTGAGCGAAGCAGAGCGTAGTCGAAGGATCTTCGCACCAAGTTAACCGGAAAGCGTAACGAAATGCGTAGATCCCTCGACTCGGCTCCGCCTCGCTCGGGATGACAGGCGGAAGAACCGGGGGATTGCCACACCAGTCTGCGGACTGGTTCGCAATGACAGGAAACTTTGACACTCAGCGACAAACACCAATTTATCGTTTTCCATGGACAGGCGGAAAGCTATTGGAAAATTATATCACGGGTTCGGGGAAATGTAAAGTTTTCCGGGGCGGATTGTATTTCCCGGGAAACTGTGGTACACTCTCAAACAACAGAAAACCTTGTCATCCTGAGCGAAGCAGAGCGTAGTCGAAGGATCTTCGCACCAAGTTAACCGGAAAGCGTAACGAAATGCGTAGATCCCTCGACTCGGCTCCGCCTCGCTCGGGATGACAGGCGGAAGAACCGGGGGATTGCCACACCAGTCTGCGGACTGGTTCGCAATGACAGGAAACTTTGACACTCAGCGACAAACACCAATTTATCGTTTTCCATGGACAGGCGGAAAGCTATTGGAAAATTATATCACGGGTTCGGGGAAATGTAAAGTTTTCCGGGGCGGATTGTATTTCCCGGGAAACTGTGGTACACTCGTAGAAAAAGGAGGCGGTGCCATGAAAAAATGTGGAAGGAAGCTGTTGGCGGCGCTGCTGACGGCACTGGTCCTGTCCGGCTGCTCCGGAAGGACGTCCCATCGGCTGGAGGAGATTCGGGGCTCCATCACACCGCTGCAGACGCAGGAACAGCACCCCCACCCGGCGCGGGATTCGGAGGTGACCTTCCGGGACATGGTCTATGTCCGCCCGGATATGGACACGCTGGAGAACCTGCTGGAGCAGGCCCGGGAGGCTGCCCGGGGCTCCGATGCGGACGCGGTGATGGATGCGGTGGACGCTTTCTATGTGGAATATGACTGGTTCCACACCCGGTATTCCCTGGCGGACATCCACTACAGCCAGGATCTGACGGACGAATCCTGGGGAACGGAGTACGCCTTCTGCGTGGAAAACGCGGCTCAGGCGGATGCCTGGCAGGAGGAGCTGCTCTACGCCCTGGCCCAGTCCCCCTGCCGGAGGACGCTGGAGCGGGACTACTTTGGCGAGGGATTCTTTGACGCTTACGATGCGGACGAAACCGGCTGGGACGAGGCCTTTACGGAGCTTTTGCGGCAGGAGGGAACGCTTCAGAACCGCTATTATGAGCTGTGCGCTCTGACGAATGCGGACTATGACGCCGTCGCCCGGGAGAAAGCCCAGGTTCTGGTGGATCTGGTGGAGCTGCGGCAGAAGATGGCGGAATACTGGGGCTATGAAAGCTACGCGGATTTCGCCTGGGATTTCTACTACTACCGGGATTACACCCCGGAGGAGGTGGAGCCGTACCTGGAGGAGATCTGCCGGGAGTTGGTTCCCCTGTACCGGGAGCTGGCGGGGACGGATGTCTGGGACGCGGCCTACGCCTACGCCTCCCGGAGCCAGACCCTGAATCATGTCCGGGCCACGGCGGAGGGTCTGGGCGGCGCTGTCCTGGAGGCCTTCCGGCGGATGGAAGCCGGGGAGCTGTATGACATTGACTTCGGCGCGAACAAATACGACACCTCCTTTGAGGTGTGGCTGGAAAGCTACGGCGTGCCCTTCGTGTTCGTCTGCCCCTACAATGAGGTTTACGACCGGCTGACCTTTGCCCATGAATTCGGCCACTTCTGCAACGACTATGCCAGCTCCGGCAGCGGCGCGGGGGTGGATGTGCTGGAAATCTTCTCCCAGGGGATGGAATACCTGAGCCTTCCCTATGGGCAGGAGCCGGAAACCCTGACCCGGGTGAAGCTGGCGGACAGCCTGTGTACCTATGTGGAGCAGGCGGCCTACGCGGTCTTTGAACTGCGGCTGTACGCGCTGCCGGAGGAGAAACAGACGGTGGAGGGGTTGTTCGAACTGTACGACCAGGTGGCCCGGGATTTCGGTTTTGACAGCGTGGGCTATGATCGCCGGGAATTTGTGGATGTGAGCCACTTCTACACGGATCCCATGTACATCGTCAGCTATGTGGTCAGCAACGACGCGGCCATGCAGTTCTATGAGCTGGAGCAGGCTCAGCCCGGGACGGGCGCGGAGCGGTACTTACGGCACCTGGACACCTGGCAAGCCTATTTCCTGGCATTTCTGGAGGAGGCGGACTTGGAAAGCCCCTTCGCGCCGGGGAGGCTCCAGGATGTGAAGGAGCTGTTCCGGCAGAAGCTCTTCTCCTGAACGCGCATGGTTTCCCCCGGCCGGGGCATACTGAACCCGGGGTGAATGCCATGAAGGAAGAAGAAAAAAAGCCGGTTCCCTGGGAAGCCGGAGATCCCAAGCCCCCCGTGATCCATTCGGGGCACATGGAAAACCGGCGGGAAAACAAATAGACCCGCAAAGGGCCTCCCCGAACACTCCGGGGAGGCCCTTTGCCTTTGTGCGATAAATTGTTGTTTAGCGGCTTCGCCGAATTGACAATTGACAATTGAAAATTGACAATTATTGT
>CAMFFO010000044.1 GCA_945949735.1 uncultured Clostridia bacterium
GGCGGCCCGCCCTGGAGGTGGTGTACACCGTGCTCCACGCCGGCGGCAAGTTCGGCGGGGGAGGCTACAAGGTCTCCGGCGGCCTGCACGGCGTAGGCGCCTCCGTGGTCAACGCTCTGTCGGAGTGGCTGCGGGTGCGGGTGCACAAGAACGGGGAAATTTACGAAATGAAATTCTCCCGGGGCCACATCACCCAGGAGATGACCGTGGTGGGCAAAACCGACCGCCGGGGCACCGAGGTCACCTTCCAGCCCGACCCGGAGATGTTCGACACCCTGGAATACAGCTACGACATTCTTCACGAGCGGATGCGGGAGGAGGCCTTCCTGAACGCGGGGCTTTCCATCACCATTACGGATGACCGTGGGGACACCCCTGTTGGGGAGACCATGTGCTATGAAGGCGGCATCCGGGAGTTTGCCCGGTGGAGCAACCGGAACAAGACCGAGCTTCACTCCGACGTGATCTATATGAAGGGAGCCAAGGGCGACGCCAGCGCGGAGATCGCCGTGCAGTACAACGACGGCTACAACGAATTTCTGCTGTCCTTCGCCAACGACGTCCGCACCCCCGAGGGCGGTATGCACGAAACCGGCTTCAAGACGGCCCTGACCCGGGTGCTGAACGCCTACGGTGTGAAAAACGGCATCATCAAGGGGGACGACAAGGTATCCGGCGAGGATTGCCGGGAGGGCATCACCGCCATCATCTCGGTAAAGCTCACCGACGCCCAGTTCGAGGGCCAGACCAAGGCGAAATTGGGCAACGCCTATATCCGCACCCTGGTTGACCAGGTGGTGAACGACCAGCTCACCGTCTACTTTGAGGAGCACCCCCAGACCGCCCGGGCGATCCTGGACAAGGCCATGATGGCAAACCGTGCCCGGGAGGCCGCCCGGAAAGCCCGGGAGTCCATCCGCCGGAAAACCGGCCTGGAGTCCGGGCAGATGCCGGACAAGCTCCAGGACTGCAATGAGCGCAACCCGGAGCTCTGCGAAATCTACATCGTGGAGGGCGACAGCGCGGCGGGCTCCGCCATCCAGGGCCGGGACTCCCGGTTCCAGGCCATCCTTGCCATGTGGGGCAAGATGCTGAACGTGGAGAAGGCCCGGGCGGACAAGATCTACGGCAACGACAAGCTGTATCCTCTGATCGTGGCTCTGGGCGCGGGCATCGGGGAGGAATTCGACCTCAATAAGCTGCGCTACCACAAGGTCATCATCATGGCCGATGCGGATGTGGACGGCGCCCATATCCGGACGCTGCTGCTAACCTTCTTCTTCCGGTATATGCGGCCGCTGATCGAGCAGGGTTATGTCTACTCCGCCGTGCCGCCCCTGTACAAGCTGACCCGGGGCAAGACCGTGAAGGTGGCCTACTCCGACGAGGAGCGGGACGCCGTTTCCACCCAGCTTCGCAGCGACAACCCCAACGCCAAGGTGGACATCTCCCGGTTCAAGGGCCTGGGCGAGATGGATCCCCACGAGCTGTGGGAGACCACCATGGATCCGGAGAAAAGGAGCCTGCGCCGCATCACCCTGGAGGACGCGAGAAGAGCCGACGAGGTTTTCACCATCCTCATGGGCGAACAGGTGGAGCCGAGAAAAGAATGGATCGAGCGCAACGCCAAGTATGCTTTGAATATCGACATTTAAGCGGAAATGAATTGACAATTGTCAATTAAGGTATCCCCTTCGGGGATGATTTATAAAAAAGGATCCGTACACGTTGCATTGCTGCCGTAGGGGCGGCTATTAGCCGCCCGAAAACGTTCAAGTTTCTGAGCGTTTCCGATAAACGGAAGCACTTTCGTTGACGAAACAAAAGCGGGCGGCTCATAGCCGCCCCTACGGTGGAATCTCGACAAACACCAATTTGTCGGGAAGCTGAGTTAACCCGATAAAGCACATATTGAAATATTCCGAGTGATAATTGTCAATTGTCAATTGTCAATTCGCAACCATGGAGGTGCTGTATGGCACATAACCGTTCTTACAAACCCGAGGACATCCGTTTCCCTGACCAGGTGATCACCGAGAACAACCTGGTGGACGAGATGGAGAAGTCCTACATCGAATACGCCATGTCGGTCATTGTGGGCCGGGCCCTGCCGGACGTGCGGGACGGCCTGAAGCCGGTTCACCGGCGGATCCTGTACTCCATGTACGAAAGCGGCCTGACCTCCGACAAGCCCTTCAAAAAGTCCGCCACCTGCGTGGGCGACGTGCTGGGCAAATACCATCCCCACGGCGACGCCTCCGTCTACGACGCCATGGTGCGGCTTGCCCAGGATTTCTCCATGCGCTATATGCTGGTGGACGGCCACGGCAACTTCGGTTCCGTGGACGGCGATCCCCCTGCCGCTTACCGTTATACGGAGGCCCGGCTTTCCAAGATCTCCAACGAGATGCTCCGGGACATCGACAAGGAAACCGTGGACTATGATCCCAACTTTGACGAGACCAGAAAAGAGCCGAGGGTGCTCCCCAGTAGGTTTCCCAATCTGCTGGTGAACGGCTCAAGTGGCATCGCGGTGGGCATGGCCACCAACATCCCGCCCCACAACCTGAAAGAGGTCATCAACGCCTGCGTCTGCGTGCTGGACGATCCCGAGTGCACCCTGGCGGATCTCATGGAGCACATCACCGGCCCGGATTTCCCCACCGGGGGCATCATCATGGGCCACAGCGGCATCCGGGCGGCCTACGCCACAGGCCGGGGGAAGATCGTCGTCCGCTCCAAGGCGGAGTTTGAGACCTTCAACAAAGACCGCACCCGGATCATCGTCACCGAGCTTCCCTACCAGGTGAACAAGCGGCAGCTCATCAAGAACATCGCCGACCAGGTGAAGGACAAGCGTTTGGAGGGCATTTCCGACCTGCGGGATGAGACCGACCGCAACGGTATGCGCATCGTCATCGAGCTGAAGAAGGACGCCAACGCCCAGGTGGTCTTAAATAACCTCTACAAGCAGACCGCGCTGCAAAGTAGCTTCGGCATCATTCTGCTTGCCCTGGTGGACGATCAGAAGCAGCCGAAAATCCTGTCCCTGCGGCAGATTCTGGATGAGTACCTGCGTCACCAGGAGCAGATCCTCACCCGGCGGACGGAGTATGATCTCCGCAAGGCCCGGGAGCGGGCCCATCTGCTGGAGGGCCTGCTCATTGCCCAGGACAACATCGACGAGGTCATCCACATCATCCGCACCGCCTATGACGATGCCAAGCAAAAGCTCATGGAGCGGTTTGCTCTGGATGATATCCAGGCCCAGGCGATCCTGGATATGCGGCTGAAAGCCTTGCAGGGACTGGATCGGGAGAAGCTCCAGGACGAGTATGACGAGCTGCTGAAGAAGATCAACTACTATCTGGAGCTGCTTTCCGACGAAAAGAAGCTCCAGGCGGTGCTGCGGCAGGAGCTGCTGGAAATCCGGGACAAGTACGGCGACGACCGGAAAACCGAGATCCAGGAGATCGAGGACGAAATCGACATCGAGGATCTGATCGAGGAGGAGACCTGCGCCTTTACGCTCTCCAAGGAGGGCTACATCAAGCGGATGCCCGTGGACACCTACCGCACCCAGAGCCGGGGCGGCCGGGGCGTGAATGCTCAGAATCTCAAAGAAGAGGATTATGTAAAGTCCCTGAACATCGCCTCCACCCACGACCACATCCTGTTCTTCACCGACAACGGCAAGGTGCACCACCGCAAGGGCTACCAGATCCCCGAGGCGGGACGCACCGCCAGAGGCACGGCCATCATCAACGTGCTGCCCCTGGATCCCGGGGAGAGCGTCACCGCCATGGTCATCACGAGAGAGTTTGACGAGAATGAGTTCCTGGTCATGGTGACAAGAAACGGCACCGTGAAGCGGATCCCCTTCATTTCTCTCAAAACCAACAGAAAGGGCGGCATCCGGGCCATCACCCTGGACGAAAACGACCATCTCATCAACGTCATCCGCACAAACGGCTCCGACAACATCATCCTCGCCACCCGGGAAGGTATGGCCATCTGCTTCAGCGAGACCGATGTGCGCCCCATGGGCCGGGACGCGGCGGGTGTCCGCGGTATTACGTTAACCAATGGAGACTTCGTGGTGGGCGCGGAAAAGGCGGAAGCCGGAAAGACCCTCCTCACCGTTACGGAAAACGGCTTCGGCAAGCGCACCGAACTGAGCGAGTACCTGCGCACCGGCCCCGACGGGGAAAAGACTGCCCAGTCTAGAGGCGGCAAGGGCCTGAAAAACTACAACATCACCCCCAAGACCGGCTTCGTGGCCGGCTGCCGTGTGGTGGGGGAGGGCGATGACGTAATGCTCATCGAAACCGGCGGCGTGATCATCCGCATTCCGGCTTCCTCCATCAACGTGTACAAGCGGGATGTGCAGGGCGTCATCGTCATGCGCATCGAGGAAGGCAGCCAGGTGGTGGCCCTTGAGCGGGTGGAGAACCTGGCGGAAGCGGAGGAAGCGTGAAAACCGTCACCCTCTACACCGACGGCGCCTGCTCCGGCAACCCCGGCCCCGGGGGCTGGGGGGCCATCCTGGAGTTTAACGGCCACGAAAAGGAGCTCTCCGGCGGGGAAAGCAGCACCACCAACAACCGGATGGAGCTGACCGCCGTGATCGAGGGCCTCTCCGCGCTGAAAGAGCCCTGTATTGTGGAGCTGTACTCCGACAGCAAATACGTCATCGATGCGCTGGAAAAGGGCTGGGCCAGGGGCTGGAAGTCACGGGGCTGGGTGAAGTCCGACAAAACCCCCGCCCTGAACCCCGACCTCTGGGAAAAGCTCCTCCGCCTTGCCGACACCCACGAGCTCCACTGCCACTGGGTCAAAGGCCACGCCGAAAACGCAAAGAACAACCGCTGCGACCAGATGGCAGTTGCCCAGTCAAAGAAATGTAGGGGCGGCTATTAGCCGCCCGCAACGTACCGATGACAAACATGTCCGCTTTATCTGTAAACGCTCAAAAATAGGAAGCGTTCGGGCGGCTGATAGCCGCCCCTACAAAAATAATGAGGGAGGATTCCTTATGCGCTATACCATCGAAAACGAGTACATCCGTCTGACGGTGGACACCTTTGGGGCGCAGATCGTCAGCGTCCTGCGCAAGTGTGACGGTGTCGAGCATATGTGGCAGGCCGACCCCACGGTGTGGGGCTACCACAGCCCCATCCTCTTCCCCCACGCGGGCAAGGTGGTGGACGGCGTCATCGAGGCCAAGGGAGGCCGCTTCGAATCCGGCCAGCACGGCTTCGCGAGGCTGATGGAGCACGATTTCGTGGACAAAACCCAGGACACCATCGTCCTGGAGCTGTGCAGCAATGAAGAGACCCTGAAGCGCTTTCCCTACGAGTTCCGTCTGCAATCCTCCTTTACCATTGAGAATGATACGGTGCACCATACATTGTCCGTTGAAAACCTGGACGAGGAAAAGCTGCCCTTCGGCATCGGCTTCCACCCGGCCTTCGCGCTGCCCTTTGACGAGGGGCACGTTTCCACGGACTATGAGCTGCGGTTTTCCGAGATGGAATCCCCCCTGTGTCTCGGCTGCCAGCCCAAGGGCCTGATCCACGGGGACTGCTACTACTTAGGCTCCAACATCCAGTCCATCCCCATTGACGAGAAGCTCTTCGCCAACGACAGCCACTGCATGGTAAACCTCCGCTCCCAGACCCTTGGCATCTACGAAAAGGGCACCGGCCGGGGCGTGGTCTGCGACATTTCCGATTTCCCCTACACCCTGATCTGGAGCAAGCCGGGAATGCCGAAATTCCTCTGCATCGAGCCCTGGCAGAGCCTGCCGAGCCCCGAAAACGGCACCAGCGACTGGAACACCAAGCCCGCCGCCGCCATCCTACTGCCCGGGGAAGTATACAGCACCACCATGAGCACCTCCTTCGTCCGCTGATCTCCAGCCGGCAGGCAAATCGCTTGCCGGCTGTTTTTACTATCATGGAATCCCTTCGGTTAATTGGTGTTTACAGCACGATCACCGTAGGGGCGGATAATATCCGCCCGCAACCTTACCGCATGGATAGCACGCACATTCACCGGAAATGCTCAAAAACCGGAACGTTTCGGGCGGATAATATCCGCCCCTACGGTGGCAACGTAAGGTGCTTGAAAACTGTAAACACCAATTTGTCTGTGAGGGACGGTATGGAAAGGAAACCTGCAATGAAACGATGCGTGATCTTTTGCGCCGGGGGGTGCGAATGTGCCGAGGTGCTGCCCGGTGACTTCGTCATCGCGGCGGATGGGGGACTGGGACACTGCCGCCGTTTGGGGATCACCCCCAATGAAATATTGGGGGACTTCGATTCCCTGGGAAGCATCCCGGAGGGAGCCTCCGTGTTCCCGGTGGAGAAGGACGACACCGACGCCATGCTGGCGGCGAAAAGGGGCCTTTCCCTGGGCTTCCGGGAATTCCTGTTCTACGGCAGTCTGGACGGCCCCAGGCTTGACCATACGGTAGCCAATTTCCAGATGCTTCTGTACCTGGCGGATCATGGCGCAAGGGGAACGCTGGCAGGGCTGCGGCAGAAGGCAACCCTGCTCCGAAACGGCTCCCTCCGGTTCCCCGCCGGAATGCGGGGGAGTATCAGCGTCTTTGCCATGGCCGGCGACGCGGAGGGGGTTACCCTCCGCGGCCTCTATTACCCCCTGGAAAACGCCAGCCTGACCCCAGGCTTCCCCCTGGGCGTCAGCAACCACTTCACCGGGGACGAGGCGGAAATCACCGTGGAGAAAGGGAATCTGCTGATCATCTGGGATAAATCGTAGGGGCGGCTATCAGCCGCCCGCCACTCCCGTAGTGGTGAATTTCATTCCCCCGCATCGAAACGAATCGTAGGGGCGGCTATCAGCCGCCCGCCATTCCCGTAGTGGTGAATTTCATTCCCCCGCATCGAAACGAATTGTAGGGGCGGCTATCAGCCGCCCGCCACGTTTGGTCAACGAAAATGCTGCGTTTATCGGAAATGCTCAAAAACTGCAGGGTTTCGGGCGGCTGATAGCCGCCCCTACGGTAAATTGGGAGGATTCCTTATGGTTTTACCAAAACGGAAGCAAAATCGATTGGAAAGCTATGATTACAGCACGCCAGGGTACTATTATCTTACAATCTGTACCCAGGATAAGGAAAAGTTCCTGTGGGATTCAGAAAAGCTATTGGAAGGAAAGCCGGTTCTTTCCTCCGCTGGCCTTGTTGTTGAAAGAGCAATTCGGGATATCCCTGCCCACTATCCGTCGGTTCGGGTAGATTTGTATACCGTAATGCCAAACCATATCCATTTGATCCTGCAGCTGATGGAGGGGGAAGCATCCCCGGGATGCCCTTCCGTTTCCACGGTGATCGGACAGATGAAGAGAGTTGTATCAAAAACCTTACAGCGCAGTGCCTGGCAAAAAGGATTTCACGACCATGTAATTCGGGGGGAGGCGGACTACCGCGAAATATGGGAATATATTGCGGATAATCCCCGGAAATGGACGGAGGATGATTTCTACACCCCATAGTGGCTCCCGCATCGAAACGCATCGTAGGGGCGGCTATCAGCCGCCCGCCACTCCCGTAGTGGTGAATTTCATTCCCCCACATCGAAACGAATCGTAGGGGCGGCTATCAGCCGCCCGCCACGTTTGGTCAACGAAAATGTTTCCGTTTTCGGAAACGCTCAAAAACTGCAAGGTTTCGGGCGGATTATATCCGCCCCTACGGCAAAAAGGGAGTAACGGGCGGCTGATAGCCGCCCCTACGGTAAAAAGGGAGTATCGGGCGGATAATATCCGCCCCTACGGGAGGGAGTTATGTTAACATATCAGCTGAAAAAAGCCCCGGGGATGCCGTTGTATGAGTCGCTGTACAGGCTTCTGCGGGAGGATATCCGGACGGGGAAGCTGTCCCCGGGGGAGAAGCTCCCCAGCAAGCGGGCGTTGGCGGCGCATCTGGAGGTCAGCGTCATCACCGTGGAGGCGGCCTATGAGGAGCTGCTCAGCGAGGGCTACATCCGCTCGAAGGAAAAGGTGGGCTACTTCGTGGAGGAATACCGGCGGCCCCCGGCGGTGACGGCCCCCACCATTCCGGCTCCCGATCCGGCCCCCAGGGGGACGGTGGAGGGGTTTCCCTTCTCGGTATGGAGCCGCCTCCAGCGGGAGGTGGTTCTGGACTACGGCGAGAAGCTGCTGCTGCCCCTGCCCAACCGGGGCGTGCCGGAGCTTCGAAACGCCATCGCGCGGCACCTGGCCTCCTTCCGGGGCATGACCGTGGATCCGGAGAACATCCTCATCGGTGCGGGAACGGACTTCCTGTACAATCTGCTGATTCAACTGCTGGGCCGGGACCACATCTACGCCGTGGAGGACCCGGGCTATGGGAAGATCCGCAGCATCTACGCCGCGGGAGGCGTTACCTGCCTGCCCATCCCCATGGACGACAGCGGGGTGCGGCCCGACGCGCTGGGGGATGCCCGGGTGCTGCACATCTCCCCCAGCCACCACTACCCCACGGGGCTGGTGACGCCCCCGGCCCGCCGGAGGGAGCTGCTGGACTGGGCGGATCGAAACCGGGGCTGGATCATCGAGGACGACTACGACTCCGAGTTCCGGTTCCACGCCCACCCCATGAGCGCCATGCAGACCATGGATTCCCAGCGGGTGATCTACATGAACTCCTTCTCCAAGAGTCTCGCCCCCTCCATCCGAATCAGCTACATGGTGCTGCCCACGGCCCTGATGGCAAAATTCCAGCGGGAGCTGGGGTTCTACAGCTGTACCGTGCCCAGCTTCGAGCAGTACACCCTGGCCCGTTTTTTGAGTCTGGGCCATTTTGAGAAGCACATCAACCGGATGCGCAAATTCTACCGCAGCAGCCGGAAGAAGGTGGTGGCAAGGATCAAATCCTCCCCCATGGCGGATCGGCTCACCATTCGGGAGCTGGACGCGGGACTGCACTTCCTGCTGCAGGTGGACACGAACCTCCCCGACAGCGCCTTCCGGGCGGCGGGGATTCCCTTTCCCACCCTGGGCAGCTTCTACGCGGACAAAAGGGAGAACCTTCACACCCTGGTGGTCAGCTACGCCGGACTGAAGGATGAAACCTTGGACGAGGCACTGGAAAAGCTGGAGCAATTGATCCTCGCAGAATGATCCCCCATGAAAGCGCGGCAAATTGGTGTTTATCGTACTGGCGCGGGAGCGCCCTTGGCTTCCCCCGGGGGGAAGCTGTCGCCAAAATCGGCTCTTCGGAACCGATTTTGGTGACTGATGAGGAATGGCGAAATCTTCCAATTACCAGTGCAGTGCGTAAAAAAGCACCATATTGGAACACGGTTTGTCCAATTGATGCGCATATGTTCCTGCAGCTGCCGCCGTTCCTCATCCACCGCTTCGCGGTCCCCCTTCCCCCCAGGGGAAGGTATTTGCTCAGTGCATCAGGCTTTCAAACACAAATTTACCGATTTGCTGAGTCAAGCCGATAAGCATTTTTTCAAAAAAGACCCGATTGCGGAACATAATTGTCAACTGTCAATTGTCAATTCGTATTCCCCTTGCCTTTGTTCCCGGGTTGGGATATAATAATGCTATACGATACGAAAGGAGGGGGCGCGGATGAGGGTCAGCCGGAACGTTTATCGGGGGTGCCTGCTGGGGCTCGCGGTGGGGGACGCCATGGGCTACACCGTGGACAGCAGGAGCCTTGCGGAGATCCGGGAGGACTACGGCCCCAACGGGCTGCTGGGCTACGACCTGGTCAACGGCTACGCGGAGATCTCCTCCTACACCCAGATCGCGGCCTTCGCCTGCAACGGATTGCTCCTGGGCATCACCCGGGGGCAGATGACCGGGAAAATGGCCCCCTATGTGAAATATGTGGCCCTGGCTCTGCGGGAGTGGGCCGCCAGCCAGCGGGGCTGGGATCGTCAGGAGCGGAATTACTGCCATCTTATGACCCAACGCGCCATCTGCCAGCGGCGCTGCATGGACACCCGGATGCTGGAAACCCTCAGCCGGGACCCTAGGCTCTCCCCCCTGGGCACCCCCGATGAGCCGAAAAACCGGTTCGCCGGGCCGGGTTCCCTGACCACCGCGGTGTCCGTGGGCCTGTTCTTCGACCCGGAGCGGATGCGGCGGGGGGAGATCGACTTTCTGGGGGCGGAGGCCGTGGCCCTGACCCACGGAAGCCCCCTGGCCTACCTGACCGGCGCGGCCCTGGCCCATCTGGTGAGCCGGGTGGCCCGGAAGCCCAACGGCTCTTTCCGTCTGGCGGTGCAGGACACCCTGGACGCCATGCGCGCCCGGTTCGGCTCCAGCTACAGCCAGACCGGGGAGCTGTGCGGCTTAGTGAGCCAGGCGGTGCAGTATTCGGAAAATGGAGCCCTGGCTCCCACCACGGTGATGGAGCGGCTCCGGTGCGAAAACGCCGCCGAGGTGCTCTCCGGCGCCGTGTACGCGGTGCTCTCCGGCGGGGATTTTGACCGCTCCATGATCATCGCCGTGAACCACTCCGGCCGCTCGGCGGCGGTGGGCGCGGTGGCCGGAGCCCTGCTGGGGGCGCGGCTGGGGGAGGAGAGTCTGCCCGAGTTCTATATGGACTGCCTGGAGCCCGCGGACATCCTGCGGGAGCTGGCCGACGATCTGCACCAGGGCTGCCCCATGGACAAAAACAGCCGCCTGTACGACCTGGACTGGGATCGGAAATACCTCCACGGGGGAAGATGAAATCAATTGACAATTCACAATTAAGATTTATGTGCTTATCGGTTTTACTCAGCTGCCTGACAAATTGGTGTTTGAAGTTTTCAAACACATTGCGTTACCACCGTAGGGGCGGATATTATCCGCCCGAAACGTTCCGGTTTTTGAGCATTTCCGATGAATATGCGTGCTATCAATGCGGTAAGGTTGCGGGCGGATACTATCCGCCCCTACGGTGATAGTGTTGTAAACACCAATTTGTCGCTCTGACGGAAAGCAATACCTTCCCCCGGGGGGAAGGTGCCCCGAAGGGGCGGATGAGGAATGGCGAAACCTGAAATTTTCCGCAGCGGTAGGAATTACGGTACAACATTTGGACGAATTTCGAAGAATTGGGACTACTCAGTATTCTACAGCGGTCGCCGTTCCTCATCCACCGCTTCGCGGTCCCCCTTCCCCCCGGGGGAAGGTATTTTCCTGTCATCAGCCCTACAAACACCAATTTGTGCGGTGTTGCCATAACTGCCATGGTGAACAAAAGTGCGTAGATCCTTCGACTCGCTTCGTTCGCTCAGGATGACAGAGCGTTATTTTGTGAGCGGGTAAGAAATTGTCAACTGTCAATTGTCAATTGTCAATTCGTTTCCCCCCGCATACGCCCCTCCTTTGGGACATACCTTGTTCCGGGAGGGGATTTTTATGCGCAAGCGGGATATTGTGATGATTCTGGCGGCCATTGGCGTGGCCATCGGGGTGGCGATTGGGATCTACTTCTCCAGCACCCTGGAAACCGGCTCCTGGGGCCTCAGCTTCCGGCAGGAGGGGGCGGCTCCCATCGGAAATGCTGGGGTGGATCAGCTGAAGAAATACGACGCGGCCTACCTGGGGGACACCTCCGAAAAGGTGATCTACCTGACCTTTGACGCGGGGTACGAAAACGGCTGCACGGCGAAAATTCTGGACACTCTGCAAAAGCACAACGTGAAGGCCGCCTTCTTCCTGGTGGGAAATTACATTGCGCGCAACGCCGATCTGGTGCGCCGGATGGTGGAGGAAGGGCACACCGTGGGCAACCACACCATGCACCACCCGGATATGAGCAAATTAAAGGACAAGGAGGCCTTTGCGAAAGAGCTGCAGGATCTGGAAGAATTGTTCCTGGAGAAAACCGGGAAGCCGCTTCCCAAATACTACCGCCCGCCCCAGGGGATCTACAGCGAGGAGAACCTGAAGCTGGCGAAGGACTTAGGGTACAAGACCGTGTTCTGGAGCCTTGCCTACGTGGACTGGAAAAATGACAGCCAGCCGAGCAAAGAGGAGGCCTTCGCCAAGCTCCTTCCCCGGATCCACCCCGGCGCCGTGGCGCTGCTCCACTCCACGTCGGAAACCAACGCGCAGATTCTGGACGAGCTGCTGACCAAATGGGAGGAAATGGGCTACCGCTTCGGCACCCTGGACGAACTCTTCGGGGGATAAGGGACGCGGAAAAATTGACAAATTGGTGTTTGTAGATTTCCAAACACGTTGCATTGCTACCGTAGGGGCGGCTAATAGCCGCCCGAAACCTTACGGCTTCCAAAGCACCCCGTTTTGCCGGAAACGCGCAATGATTGAGCCCTTTCGGGCGGCTGATAGCCGCCCCTACGGTAGTAACGTGAGGTGTTTCCATGGATGCTGTTCTAAGCCGATAGTCTATATTGGTGTTTGTCGATTTCATACACACGCCTCTGTAGGGTGCTTATCATGACCGCACCGCTCCGGTTGGATGACTGAAAACTGCCGTTTTATGGTATATTTACGTACTCAATCGCGTCAGTTGGGCGGTGCGGTCATGCCCGCACCCTACAGAGGCGGTTATTCAAACAACAATTTGCCGGTTTTTCATGGAGAATAATCTCCCCCCTGCGCTTGGCTGCGCAGGGGGGATTTGTCAGATTTTTTTCAGGGGGGTGGAGCCGTCCTGGGCAAGGAGCAGGTCGGAGATGATGTCGTTGCTGGTGAGAAAGCCCTTGGCCGTCAGGAACCACCGTCCGTCCCCGTCCTGGGCGGTGTGGTAGTAGCTTTCGTGCTTGCGCAGCACCTGCTCCAGGGGGTCGAAGGGAAGCAGGAACATCCGCTCGTATTCCTCCCGGTTAATGCCCAGGCTGGTGCGCAGCCGCAGCATCAGGTATTCTCCCGCCCGCTCCCGCAGGGGGATCTCCTGTACGTCCTCCATGACCTCGCCGCCCTCCCGGATGCCGAGAATGTAGGTGTGGAGATCCCGCACCAGGGTAAACCGTTTGCCCGCGAAGTCCGAGCTGGCGCTGGGGCCGAAGCCCAGATACTCTCCGCCCGTCCAATACTTCAGATTGTGCCGGGACTGGAGGCCCTTGCGGCAGAAATTGGAGATTTCATACTGCTTGAAGCCCCGGCCCCGGAGGGTCTCCACGGCGGCCAGGTACATATCCGCCTGGGCGTCGTCGTCGGGGAGGTTGGCGTAATCCCGGTACTCGTAGAGGGGGGTGCCCTCCTCCAGCTTGAGGCCGTAGCAGCTGATGTGCTCCGGGTTCAGCTGGAGCACATGGTCCAGGGTATCCTGCCAGGACTGAAGGGTCTGCCCCGGCAGGCCGTAGATCAGATCCACGCTGATGTTCCGGAAGCCCGCCTTGCGGATGCGCTGGAAGGCGCTGACCGCCTGGGCGTAGGTGTGGGGGCGGCCGATGCGCTTGAGGATTTCGTCGTTGTCGCACTGGATGCCCAGGCTGACCCGGTTGAAGCCCTCGGCCCGGAGCCGGTGGAGGAGCTTATCGTTGACGGAATCGGGGTTTGCTTCGAAGGTGATCTCCGCGTCGGCGGTGACATCGAAGCAGCGCCGGATGGTGGTCAGAATAATGGCCAGGCCGTCGGCCCCAAAGAAGCTGGGGGTGCCGCCGCCGAAGTAGATGGAATCCACCTTATAGTTGGGCGCCAGAGGCCCCGCCTCCTTGATGTGGTCGCAGACCGCGTCCAGATAGCCGTCCAAAAGGTTATCATCCTTGGTGGTGAGAGAATAGAAATCGCAGTATTGACACTTGCTGCGGCAAAAAGGAACATGGACATAAATCCCAAGTGGCGTTTTGTTTGTTTGTCTCGTGATAATCGGCATATTTTCCTCCGCAAATCAGGGAATCCCATCGTAGGGGCGGCTATCAGCCGCCCGAAACGTTGGTAGTTTGAGCTGTCACGTTTTATCGTACTGCTTTCCATGTGGTGAGGCTGCGGGCGGCTGATAGCCGCCCCTACAGTCAATCTTCATCAAGTTTGAGAACGGCCATAAACGCTTCGCTGGGCACGCTCACGGTGCCGAAGGTGCGCATCCGTTTCTTGCCCTCCTTCTGTTTTTCCAGCAGCTTCTTCTTTCTTGTGATGTCGCCGCCGTAGCATTTGGCGAGGACGTCCTTGCGCAGGGCCTTGATGGTCTCCCGGGCGATGATCTTGCCGCCGATGGCCGCCTGGACGGGGATCTCGAACTGGGCCCGGGGGATGTTGTCCTTCAGTTTTTCGCAGATTTTCCGGGCACGGGGGTAGGCGTTGTCCGCGAAGAGGATGAAGCTCAGCGCGTCCACGATGTCGCCGTTTAAGAGAATGTCCAGCTTCACCAGGCGGCTCTCCCGGTAGCCCAGGAAGGTGTAGTCGAGACTGCCGTAGCCCCGGGTGCGGGATTTCAGGGCGTCGAAGAAATCGTAGATGATCTCGTTCAGGGGCATCTCGTAGTGGAGCTCCACCCGGCTGGCGTCCAGGTAGACCATGTCCTTGAATTCGCCCCGCCGCTGCTGGGCCAGCTCCATCATGTTGCCCACATACTCCTGGGGGCCGATGAGGCTGATCTTCACGAAGGGCTCCTCGGCCAGGGCAATGTCCGCCGGGTCGGGGTAGTCCAGGGGGTTATCCACCATGAGCACCTCGCCGCTGGTCTTGGTCACCCGGTACACAACGTTGGGGGCGGTGGTGATGAGATCCAGATTGTATTCCCGCTCCAGCCGCTCCTGGATGATCTCCATGTGCAGCAGCCCCAAAAAGCCGCAGCGGAAGCCGAAGCCCAGGGCGATGGAGCTTTCCAGCTCGTAGACGAAGGAGGCGTCGTTCAGCTTCAGCTTCTCGAGAGCATCCCTTAAGTCCTGATACTTGGCCCCGTCGGCGGGGTAGATGCCGGAGTAGACCATGGGCTGCACCGGCCGGTACCCAGGGAGGGGCGATTGCGCGGGGTTTTCCAGGCCCGTGATGGTGTCGCCCACCCGGGTGTCCGCCACGGTTTTGATGGAGGCGGTGATGTAGCCCACCTCCCCCGCGCCCAGCTCCTCCCGGGGGGTCAGGCCGAAGGGGTTCATGGTGCCCACCTCCACCACCTTATACACTGCGCCCGTGGCCATCATCTTAATGTCCATGCCGGGGAAAACCCTGCCCTCCTTGATCCGGGTGTAGACGATGACGCCCCGGTAGGAGTCGTACTGGCTGTCGAAAATCAGGGCCTGAAGAGGAGCGTTCCGGTCGCCGGAGGGGGCGGGGACGTCTTTCACGATCATTTCCAGCACGGAGCGGATGTTGATGCCGTTTTTGGCGGAGATTTCCGGGGC
>CAMFFO010000045.1 GCA_945949735.1 uncultured Clostridia bacterium
TTTTGAAACTTTGAACTGGCACAAAATCTCTCGCTGAGCTTCCTTGCCGAATTATACGGTGTAGCCCAGAAGAGAGGATATGGGCATATGAAAAAATTATTGGCTGTTATTCTGGTTTTGGTAACCCTGTTTTCCATGTGCGCGCCCCTTGCCGGATGCGCGTCCTTTACGCCGATGCAGATGGGCGCCTGGCTTTCGCTGATTGCGGATTCCTTTGGAATGGTTTCGTATACCTCCAAACAGCCCTACTTTGAGCAGGTGGACCCTTCGGATACCTACTTTGACGCGTTCCAGCTTGCCGCGGAATGGGAGATTCTGGCGCCGGACAGCGCGGTATCCTCCGGCACGCAGGTCACCTGGAAGGACGTGCTGGTGACATTGGTAAACGCGGGCGAATTCCTCAGCGTGGATGCTACGGAGGAGGAGAAAATTGCCTTCGCCATTGCCAATTTTGATCCGGAAATCCGGACCTACTGGATGAATCGGAATATCCGGGTGAGCGAAGCCATCCCTCTGCTGGACAAAGCGGCGCAGATGTGGGCCGACAAGACCTATACCGAGAAGGTTGAGGAGTATACCTTCGCGGATGGCGTTGTGAGTCTGCTGGATGAGCAGGGACTGGATTATACACGGGATGAAAACGTAGTCGTCATTGACGCGGATAAGGTTGCCGGACTGAAGCCCGGAGATGTGTATGTGCTGCCGAATTCTGCCTCCGGGGCGGAGTGCGGCATCAATCAGGTGGCCTCCATTGAGATCGACGGAGACAAGGCCATCATCACCAACGAACCGGAAATCGTCATTGACGAGACAACGGGGCAGGTTCAGACCATGCGTGTTCAGGAGACCTCTTCCCTGGACATGAACAATATCACCGGAATCTATGATGCCGACGGCAATCCCCTCTACACGGCATCGGAAGGCGTTAACACGGCCCTTGCCAGTATCTCCGGGGATGAATTCGATGGGGTTTACGTTTCCACCCTGGAATCCAGAAATACGGGGATGCCCGAAGCTGTCAACGCGGGGTTCTTTGACAAAGCCAAGGGCGACCTGACCTTTAAGCTGAAAGACGGACTGGAGGCCAAGCTGAAGGTCAGCGCCAACAGCCTGGGCATAGAGATCACCGGAGAGAAAAAGAAGGACAGCCACTACAGAAGCAGGAAGCAGGAGACCACCTTCTCCGCCGAGCTGAAGGACATAGTCCTGACGAAGGACATCGATTTCAGCTGGGGCAAGCTGCACTCCGCCACGGTAAAGCTGGATTACACCACGGTTCTTTCCTTGGGCGTTTCCTATGAGAAAACACGCTCCGTCGGCGAGGAGTACCAGGAATCGGACGGAAGGTTGATGATGAGCAGCCTGAGCGCGATCAAAAGCGGCCTGAGTCAGATGCTCGGCAACATCAAACAGGATGTCTACGAAACAAAGTACGACAACAAGAGCATATACATATGCAAACTCCGCATTCTGCAAGGCGGAGTCTGCAGCCTGGATTTCATCGTCAAGGCTAAAATGACCGCTGCCGGAGAGTATAAGCTGACGCTGAGTCTGTCCGGAGCCAAGGGCGTCCAGTACAAGAACGGCAATCTGCGCTACATCAACTCCGGCCAGCCCTCGCTGCAGCTGTCCGGAGAGGGCTCCGTGGAGTTTACTCTGTGCCCGGGCCTTGAGCTCAGCTTCATGGAGAAAGTGGTCAAGGTGAGCGTCACCGGTGATTTGGGCGGCGGCGCCAAGTTTTCCGCTGAGGTTCACCTGGTGGACGCGCAGTGGCATAAGCTGTATACGGGGGACGCGGTGCTGACGGAGGAGGATGCGGAAGCGCTGAACGGAATCACCTATCACACCTCCGCGGATGACATCCTCGCGGTGGCGGAAGCCTCCGGCGGCACCTGGAACGATTATAAGGAGGGCGCCAGCGTGGAGATACTCCCGAAGGCCTGCGTGGAGGCGGCGCTGTATCCCATTGTCAGGATCTCCGGTGAGATCGAATTCTTTGAGCGTTTAGGCGCCGGAGGCTCCTATGAATTCATCGGTGACAAAGATACTTTGGCGAAGCTCCACTTTGACATTGCCTGGAATATGGGGCCTGTGGGCGGAGGCTTCGATCCGGGGCTCAGCGTTGGGCGGGAATGCACCTACGATTTCAAACCCTGGGATGTCTCGGAGGACGCCATTGAGGAGATGGAGGAAAGCACCACCCACGATCCCTCCGCCCCCACATTTGAAACGATCCAGAACTCGGACACCATTATGTTCTCGGATATGCGGGTGTTCCTCAACAAGGGAGAGAGTAAGGCCATTACCCTCACCCAGATACCCGCAGGCTACAGCCCCGGGGATCTGGTGGTAGAATCCGAGGACAAGAAGATCGCGAAGCTGGACATCAAGAGCGGAAAGGTCTACGCCGGTGAGAAGGCGGGTACGGTTCAGATCGTTATCAAAACCCCTGACGGAAAGTACACAGCGGTGATATTTGTGACGGTCAATGACGACCAGCAGAATAACTTCCAGGGGATTTCCGGAACAGTCGGAGGCAGCTCCATATGATTCTGAGAGTGTACCTGGAGCACTACGGAAAAAACGGCTTCGGTCTGCGCCACAGCATTCAGGATTTGCAGGGCAATGTGGTGGCGGAGGGGGATAATGAGGATTCCGGCGCGAATCTGACCCTTCGGTATGGAACAAAGACCTTCCGATTTGGGAAAATGCCCGTCAGAATCGAGAAGTCAGACTTCCCCTTCCCGCTTCCCCGCGCCTCCAAAAGCAAAAAAACCCTGGGTTTTGAGGCCACCAATTGCGGGGAACCGGCAATCCGGATGTACATGGAGCCTATGACCTGCGGGAAAACATGGATTTTCAAGCAAAACATCGGCATCAGGGTATACCAGAAGGATGGAAACGTGTACCTGTGCGCCAAGGTGGGCTTCCCAAAGGAAACCTCCCACTATTACTGCCTGAAATCCGTTCAGGGAGAAACCCTGGCAGTGATCGAGCGGCATTCCTTTACGGATGATACATACCGCGCCTCGATTTATCTGAAGAACCCGGAGCTGCTGGAGCTGGCGATTCTGGTGTGCGCCAATGAAGTAATGAACGTTACCTATGACGCGAACAATGATTTGTCGGACCCCTCGGCAGGCCACTATATTTCCATCGCGGACGCGGAAAAGGCTCTTTACGACAAGGACTTTATCCCCGCCGTCAAAGCATTGGACAGAATTTACGACTAAACCCGGAGGTGGAGAAAATGGCAGTCAATGTAACCCAGGCGAATTATCAGGCGGCTCAGATTGAGGAGAAGGTGCAGCAGCTCAGGAGCGCCAGGAACGCGCTCTCTTCCTACCGTTCGGAGCTTCAGGGCAACTGGCAGAGTCAGGAGGTGGGGCTGATCCTCCAGAGCGTGGACGGTCAGATCGCCGAGCTGGACAGACTGCTCGGAAGCCTGAACAATCTGGCCACGGATATCCGCAGGGCGGCTGCCGAGATCCGGCGGGAGGAGGAGGCCGCGGCCCGGGCCGCGGCGGAGAGAGCCGCCCGGGAGCGTCAGCAGGCCCAGGCCCGGGGCGCCTACAACGCGGCCTGCGAGAATCTGGACGCTATCACCCGGGAGCGGGCCGAGATCGTCCTGCGGATGCAAAACACCCGCTCCTCAAAAACCATGGCCCAGCTGAACGAGCAGCTGGCGGACATTGACCGGCGGCTGGAGCTGGCGCAGCAGGAGTGCGACCGGTGCCGCCTGGCGCTGGGGTGATACGAAACCATGAAAACCATGAACAAATGCAAGATCGCCAAGCGCAGGGGAATGCGGCTGCTGCTTGTGAAGGGCATCAAGGGCCAGCAGCTCAGCGAGTGGGAGTTCAACGCCATCAACTCCGACGAGGTGACGGGGCTGCTGCACCTGGACGCCCGGAAGAAGGGCCTGATCTATAACCTGGAGTATGACATCACGGGCTATATCCCCTTCCTGGAATTCCTGCGCATCCCCATGAACCGGGAGGTCTTTGCCCGGGTGCTGGACAACATCCTGGAAAACCTCCGGTCCGTCAACGAGAAGCACTTCAACCCCCAGCTGATCCTCTATGATATGGACAAGATCTATATCAATCCCTCCACCCAGCGGCTTTTCTTCGCCTATGTGCCCCTGCAGCCCTTCGAAAACGGGGGCAGCCTCCAGCAGATGCTGCGTTCCATCATCCAGCATGGTGCCTTTGACGAGGAGGAGGACTGCGCCTACATCACGGAATACATCGGCATTCTCAACAACGGCATCAATTTCTCCGCCTTTGACCTGGAGGAGTACGCCAAAAGGCTTATGAGGGCCGTGAACGGTCAGCAGGACGAGGGGACGGTGGAGTGCCCCCGGTGCCACGCGATCCTTCCCGCGGACACGGTGCTGTGCAACTGCGGCTTCAAGCTGCGGGGCCTTACGGGCAGCACCAACCGGGCCAAACAGCAGGTCTATGATATGTTTCACGATATGGACAGCGGGCGCTCACCGGAAAATACGTCCCTAGCCCCGGAGAAACAGACCCCTCTCCCTCCCCCGGAGAAACAGACCCCTCTCCCTCCCCCGGAGAAACAGACCCCTCCCCCGGAGACGGAGCGGAAAGCCTCCGGCAGGAAGCAGACCACGGTGCTCTCCCTCTACGACCAGGAGGAGCCCTCCCGGGCCTGGCTGATCCGGGAGACCAGCGGGGAGAAGATCCCCCTGGATCGGTTCCCCTTCCGCCTGGGCAGGGAGTCCGGCGATTATGTGGTGCCCAACCGCTACGTCAGCGAGCCCCATCTGGAGCTGCGCTGCCGGAGCGGACGATTCTACGCGGTGGATCTGGATTCCACCAACAAAACCTATGTGGACGCGGCGGCCATTGCCCCCCGGCAGGAGCGGGAGATCTTCTCCGGAACCCGGCTGCGGCTGGCCAACGAGCGGTTCCAATTCATTACGGAGTGACCGGAGGAAAGCCCCATGGAGTATAAACTCGCGATGCACACCGATATCGGCCCGGAGAAGGCATCCAACCAGGACAGTATGTGCGCAAAGGAGGCCTTCACCCCCCAGGGCAGCGTGCTCCTGGCGGCGATCTGCGACGGAATGGGCGGACTGGAAAAGGGCGAGCTGGCCAGCAAAACCATGGCGCAGGCGCTGTCGGACTGGTTTGAGCGGGAGCTTCCCCTCCTGCTGGCATCGCAGGATTACCGGGCGGAGATCTGCGACAGCCTGGACGCCCTGGTGAAGCGCTGCAGCGCCCGCATCCTGGCCTACGGCAGCCGCAGCCACATCCAGCTGGGCACCACCGTGACGGCCATTGTGTTCCTGCCGGACAATTCCTATATCATCTGCCACGTGGGCGACACCCGGATCTACCGCATCGGCGCGGAGGGAGCCGCCCTGCTGACGGAGGATCAGACCCTGGTTCAGCGGGAGCTGCGGCTGGGCCGCATCACCCGGGAGCAGGCCCGGGTGGATCCCAGGGGCAACGTGCTGCTGCAGTGCGTGGGCGCCTCCAAATATGTGCAGCCCGTGTTCATCCACGGCAGCGCCCTGCCCGGGGAGAGCTACCTGCTCTGCTCCGACGGCTTCCGCCACGAGATCACCCGGCAGGAGATCGGCGAGGCCTTCCGCCCGGAGGGGAACACCAACGAAGTGGTTATGAAACGCAATATTGTATCTTTGGTGGAGAAAAACATCGCCTGCGGCGAAACGGACAATATTTCCGCCATGCTCATCAGGACAATGTAAGGGAGGCGGACAGCTTGGCCGTATTCGGACAGGTTATTGACGATAAATATGAAATCCTGAAGCTCATCGGCGAGGGCGGTATGTCCAAGGTCTATCTGGCCATGGACAAGCGGCTGAACAAGTCCTGGGCCGTCAAGGAGATCGAAAAGAAAGCCAAGGACCGCAACAACGAAATCGTGGTTCAGAGCGCCATTGCCGAGGCGAACATGATCAAGCAGCTGGACAACCCGGCAATCGTGCGGATCGTGGACATTATTGATAACGGCAACGTCATCTACATCATCGAGGACTTTGTGGAAGGCGAGACGCTGGAGGCTCTGCTGGACGCCGACGGAGCCCAGCCCGAGGAGCTGGTGGTGGAGTGGGGCAAGCAGCTTTGCGAGGCCTTTGACTACCTGCACACCCGGACGCCGCCCATCATCTACCGGGACATGAAGCCCGCCAACGTGATGCTGACCCCCGAGGGAAAGCTCCGGGTCATCGACTTCGGCATCGCCCGGGAGTACAAGGAGCACAACCTGAAGGACACCACCAGCCTGGGCACCCGGGGCTACGCCCCGCCGGAGCAGTTCGGCGGAAAAACCGACGCCCGGTCCGATATCTACAGCCTGGGCGTGACGCTGTTCCAGCTTGTCACCGGCAGGGATCCCTGCCTTGCCTCCACGGAGCTGAAGCCCGTGCGGCAGATCGACCCCAAGCTGTCCGAGGGTATTGAAACCATCATTCAGAAATGCGTCCAGCACGACCCCGCCAACCGCTACCAGTCCTGCGTGGAGCTGCTCTACGACCTGGAGCACATCAGCGAGATCGGCGCGGGCTACCGCAAGCAGCAGAAAAAGAAGCTGAGAACCTTCCTCACCTTCGTCGTCGCCACGGTACTGTGCCTGATCGTGGGCGTCACCGGCACCGTGATGCGCGGCCGCACCAACCGCCTGGACTACGAGCAGAACATCCAGTGGGCCAGGAACGCCTCCACCTCCCAGGAGCGCATCGGCTTCTACGCCACGGCCATCGACATCAGCCCCGGCTCCGTGGAGGCCTATCAGGGCATGATCGACGCCATGAAGGAGGACGCCTGCTTCACGCTGCAGGAGGAGGAGACGCTGAAAAACAAGATCAACACCAACATGACCCTCCTGAAAGCCCAGCCCGATTACGCCAGACTTTCCTACGAGGTGGGCAAGCTCTATTGGTACTATTACGACTACGGCCGGACGGCCGAAGCGGACAACCAGATCACCCGGATCAAAAGTGCCATCCAGTGGTTTGAGGACGCGGTGAGCTACGGCACCGAGGAGGACAGCTTCCGGTTCCTGGCCTCCAACTACGCGGACATCGGACGGTTCAACCGGGACATCACCCTGAATGTGGCGGAGGCCTCCGACAAGGGCACCTACGCCCCCTACTGGGACAGCATCACGGCCCAGATCGAGCATATGGACGAGGACGAGAGCGAGATGATCAAGCTGGAGGTGTACAAGCTGGCTGTCTACTCCATCGAGACCTATGCCCGGAAATTCAAGTCCGACGGCGTCGAGCAGTACGCCATGACCCAGCTGCTGGGAACGGTGGAGGAGGCCGTGAAAGCCCTGGAAACCAGCTCCGACACCACGGAGCAGATCAAAACAAGCGTTGTTTCGCGGTTTCAGGCCGCCGAAGAGGCCATCGCCAACGCGTTCAGAGAGAAGGTGTCGCAATGAGCGCGGATACATGGTACGCCATCTCCCTGGCGGGATATTTCGCCGCGCTGATCGGCCTGATCATCACGGTCATCCTGTATTTCCGGCTGGACATTCCGGATGTCATCGGTGATCTGACCGGCAGAACCGTGGCGAAGGAGATCAAATCCATGCGGGAGAACCGCAGCTCCGGCGCGGCCCGCCGGAGCGTCCGGCCCAAGCCTCCCCGGACGGGAAAAACCGCCAAAACATCCCGCAAGACCCTGGGAAACAGCCGCCCCACCTCCGGGCCGGGCAGAAGCCGCCGGGGCACCGCGGGGCTCACCGCCACGGGCGGATCCCAGCCGGATAAGCGGGTGCTGCACAGCCGGACGGACCGGCTCCCCCAGGAGCTGGAGGAGCAGTACGGCAGCTTTGACCCCCGGGTGGAGTATTCCCGGACGGACATCCTGCCGCAGACGCCGGAAGTCAGGAAGCCAGGAACCCAGATGCTGACGGAGGAGCTGCCGAAGGGCACGGCGATTCCGGAGAAGTCCGGCGGCACGGCGATTCTGGAGGAATCCGGCAGCGGCACGGCGATTCCGGAGAAGTCCGGCGGCACAACCCTCCTGGAGGAAGCCCGCGGCGGTACGGCGATTCTGGAGGAGTCCCGCGGCGGCACAACCCTTCTGGAGGAGTCCGGCAGCGGCACGACCCTCCTGGCCGGGGAGGAGCCGGTGCAGCCGGTGAAGTTCAGCGTGACCAGAAGCTGTCTGGTTGTCCATACCGAAGAGCGGATCGAAGAAAACGGATTGGAATAAAGGAGAGAAGAACATGAATCGTAAGAATGTTTCCAGAGTGCTGGCGGCTCTGCTGGCGGTTCTCATGGTGCTGAGCGTCTGCCCCGTCAGCGTATTGGCTGAGGGGGAGGTCACGGATGTGGTGGTTACGGTGCTCTCCGCCGAGGATGACGCCCCTGTTGCCGGGGCCTCCGTAAGCGTCCCCGACGGGACCCCCGAACTCACGGGGGCGGACGGAACGGCCGTATTGACCGTCCTTACCGTGGGGGAGGAATACCAGCTCTCCGTCACGGCGGAGGGCTATGAGGCCGGGACCAAAACCTTCATCTGCGCAGCCGACAGCCCGGTGGAGGTTCGCCTGACCAAAAGCGCCCCCCTGCTGGACGTGACGGTCACGGTGACCGATGGGGAGAACGCCCCCCTGTCCGGGGTCAGCGTCGCGCTGACCGGCGGCAGCACGGTTACCACCGATGATACCGGCGCGGCGAAACTCACGGGTCTGACCCAGGGGAAGGGCTATCAGGTGACCGCCTCTCTGGAGGGCTACGCCCCCGCCTCCGCGGACTTTACCTGCGATGAGGATACCGCCGCCGACGGTCTGGCCCTGACCCTGACCCCCTATACCACAGCCGCCGTTTCCGGCACGGTCACCTGCGGCGGCGCGGCGGTCAGCGGCGTCACCGTGAAGCTGACCATGAAGGAAGGCAGCCCGAAAACCGCCGTCACCGGGGAGGACGGAGCCTTCTCCTTCCCGGATGTGTACAAGGAGCTGGTGGCCAGCCTGACTGTGGAGGACAGCGCACCCTACAAGTCCTTCACCCCGGTTCCGGCGGAGCATATCCTCTTTACCGGGGTCAATCAGCTGAAGCTGGAGAAAAAGACCATCTCCATCACCACCGTGATCAACGGCGGCGGGGAAAACAGCAGCGTGGACGTGGAGCCCCGGGAGGTGCCCTACGGCGGCAGCGCGAAGATTACCGTTTCGGCGGACCCGGAGAAGTATGTCATCTACCAGGTGCGGGTCAACGGAACCGCGGTGGACGCGGCCTCGGGCGAATGCTACTATGAATTCGATCTGACCGATGTGGTCGCCGAACAGACCGTGACCGTGGACTTCTACCAGGAGGACGAGCGGATCACCTTCTGGGTGGACGACAAGGGCGACATCTATGAGGCGGACGAGGATGGGGAGCCCCAGGACAAACCCACCGGCCTCTGGAAATTCCCCGGCCTGAAGGTGGAAACCAGTGTGGACCAGGAGGATCCGGACGCAAAAACGCAGCTGACGGTGACCTATACTCCCGCGAAGAATTACCGCGTCAGCGCGGTGTCCGTGGACGGCGGGGAAGAGGAGACGTTCGGTGACAATGACCATGTTTACTCCAGCGGGTCCTTCACCCTGGACGAGGGGGTTCTGCGCAAATTTGAGCTGGAAAAACGGCTCAATCAGTTTAAGATCACCCTTCCCGCCGACGGTACCGTTAATGGACCGAACCCGGTCAACTACAACTGGAACGCCGCGCTGACCATCACGCCCCCGGATGGGAAGTACCTGTCCAGGCTCACCGTCAACGGAACGGACGTCACCTCCGCCGTGAGCTATTCCGGCGAAAAGCCCTCCTACCTGATCAAGCAGGTGCGGGAGGATCAGACCGTGGAAGCGGAATACGCGGACATCGCCGAAGCCGCAGCCGATTCCGTGACCCTCACCCCCAGCGGGAACACCTACAACCCGGACTCCACCGGCACCTATTACCTGGGAGTCGGCGGAAAGGTCACTCTGGCTCCCACCGCGACCACCGGCGTATCCATCTCCTCCAGCCCCACCGGCCCCTTCAGCCCCAAGCTGGAGCTGACCGCGGACAAAACCGTGGAGGCCCTGTACCTCCTGGAGGGAACCACCATTACCAAGGTGACCTACAGCGTTGAGACCATCGTGGATTTGGAATCTCCCAAGGTAACCAATACAAAGTCCGAAAAAATCTATGGTGGGTTCTTGAACCTACAAGTAATTGCATGGAAGTGGACTGTTGAGGCGGAGGATAATGAAAACGGCTGCGGCATCGCCAGGGTTGTCTATTCCACAACCAAAAAATTGAGCTATGAACAGGTTCTTGCCTTGGAGACTACCGTACCGGAGGATTCTGCAACACCGGGAACCTACGTAATAGAATTTAATAATGTCAGAGGAAAATATTATTTCTGGGCCATTGACCATCTGGACAATGTTTATAAATTCGATACAGAACTGGAAGTGGACTGCGAAGTGGACCCCCCAACCCTCAATAACTTCCAGGTGCTGGGTGGATATGTAACCTTCTCCGGTGTCAACTACCCGACGAAGGATGGCGTGACCTTCTCGGTGAGTGTCACGGATGCCCAGAGCGGAATCCAGTCCGTGACCCTGGAAATTGGGAACAGCACTATAGACA
Organism: uncultured Clostridia bacterium; assembly: GCA_945949735.1. GTDB lineage: Bacteria > Bacillota > Clostridia > Oscillospirales > Oscillospiraceae > Faecousia. The sequence goes on from CAMFFO010000045.1 coordinate 10,634, forward strand.
TGGTGCATGATAGGGGTTCTGTCTACAAGGCGACAGTACGCCCGGAAGATGTAGAAGATATTGGTGCCCTGTCTATAGGCGTATGGGCAACAGATAACTCCGCGAATCAGAACAAATCCGACACGAAGATGCTGAAGGTTCCTGATTCGGAGGAGAATTTCCTCCTGACCTTCGAAAAAGACCCGCCAGTGGCAGCCGTGGGAGACTTTACCGAACAGCAGTGGTATGTCCATAAAACGTCAGGGGATGATGTTACCTTTACCGTAACGCTGACGGATGATGGCTCCGGCATCAACCCGGATTCCATCAAGGTTACCAACCAAGCGGAAGGCAATGCCTCCTTCAGCAAGACAATCACTTATTTCGCGGAAGGGGCAGCCGCGGATGCCGCGGGAAGCGTGACACCTCCCACGGGTGAAAAGATCGTAAAGGCGGTAATCTCCTTCGCGGTTAACGGAAAAGCTGCGGAAATCGTGAAGTGTGCTTTCCAAATTGATGCCGAGGACAACGAAGGCAACTCCCTGACGTTTGCCGGCCCGGAGTTCTCCATTGACGGCACCGCCCCGGTGATTGAGAAGTTCGACATGAAGCAGGAATCCATAACGGTTGTTGCTACGGAATATGGCTACTTCTTCAATGACGCGGCAACCATCCGCGTGTACGCCAGCGACACCGGTTCCGATGTGGGCAGCATCAGCTTCTACAAAATCCGGGGCGACGTTAAGGACCCGGAGGTCGAACCGGTAGCGGCCGATACGGAACTGAAAAAAGAGGGCGACCGCTGGTACGCGGACTTCACCGTGGAGGCCGGGTTCAAGGGCCAGATCTATGCCTACGCGGTGGACAATGCCGGCAACTCCGGCAAGGCAGCAGACGGAGCGGAGGACGCCCATCCCGAGGCGCTCACCACCACGGAAACCCAGGCGCAGCACAACGGGCTGACCCATGTCAAAGTGGAGCTGCCCGAAACCACGCAAAAGGACGAGCAGAATGCGCCCCTGTACGCCGGAGTGGTCTACGAGTATGACGAAAACGGAAACCTGAAGCTGAACGAGGACGGCAACCCGATTCCCGCGGAGGAACAGCCCTTCAAGAATGGCATTCCGGTGACGGTAACCGTGTCGGATACCTTCAACGGCATCCAGGAAGCGTCTTACACCATAACCATTCCCGGGGCGAAAGGACTGACGGGCACGATCAGCGTCGACAATATCGACGCGTCCCGGCCCACCTATGAGGACGAGAATGGAATTGAATGGACGGTGACAAGGGAGAAAAACCTCGTTACTGGTCTGAAGGCAACCATCGCAATCAGCGAGGAGGGCAACAGCATTTCCGTCGTGGTGACTATGACGGATATGGCGGGCAACGTGACTGCCGCCGCTGAGCAAAACGGCTTGAATGAGCAGGGTGACAAAATTCCGAATTCCGCCGTGCTCAGCATCGACAACACCCCGCCGAAGATCGAGGTATCCCATCTGTCCCCGGTGGAAGGGGAGCCTGTCGATCTTCCCTCCGGGGGAGAGCCCCAGTCGTCCACCGGAACCACGCCCTATTTCGTGGGCTTCCGGGCGAAGGACTATTCGTCGGCGGAGCCGTATCCCATGTACGAAGCCGGTACGCTGCAGATCAAAATCATCGAGCGGAATCTGGGCAACCTCCTGAAGGAGGACGGCGCCCTCGCCGGGCTGGTCAGCAGGCTCTTCCCGACAAAGGATATGAATACAGTGAATGCCAAGGACCTGGCAGACCAGCTGCTGGTATTCGGCCCCTATGTGGATGATACGAACGGTGTCCGGCAGGATGCCAAGTATCCCTACAGCGCGGATACCTACTACCTGATCGAGCTGCGGGGCTGCAGCGAGGATCCGGCGGACGGCGGCACCTACCGGGCGAACCTCACGCTGAAGGATCTGGCGGGTCATCAGGCCAAGGGCGGAGAGAACTTCGTCATTGACACCCTCGCGCCCTCCGTCTCCATCACCTTCAACAACAACGACGTCCGCAACGGAAAATACTACAATGCCAACCGGACCGCCACCATCACCGTGGTGGAGCGGAACTTTGACAACAGCAAGTATTTCCTCAAGGGCGACGCCTCCCTGGACGGACTGCCCATGGAGTTCCCCGGCCTCGACGGCTGGAAGGACAGCGAGGATTTCCTGACCCACACGGCCACCGTGCCCTTCAACACCGACGGACGCTACCAGAACTTTGAGGTCGGCTACACGGATCTGGCGGGCCATACGTCATCCAAGCAGGTGGACGAGTTCCATGTGGACAAGACCATGCCGGAGATCGTCATCGCGGACATCGAGGACAAGTCCGCCAACAACGGCACTGTGGCCCCCAGCATCACCTACACGGACATCAACCTGGATATGGAGGAGCTGGAGCTTACCCTCACCGGCGTGAACAACGGCCCCGTGGACTACGCGGCCCTGAAGGAGGCCATCCACAACGGCGAGAAGTACATCTACGCGGATTTTGAACACATCAAGGTCGTGGACGATGTGTACACCCTCTATGTCAAGGCTGTGGATCTGGCCGGGAACACCACAACCGAGACCATCCGCTTCTCCTGCAACCGGTTCGGCTCCGTGTTCGACCTGAGCCGGATCAAGGATCTGCTGGGCAGATTCAACCAGCAGGGCCGGAGCCTGGTGATCACGGAGACCAACGTGGACGCCATCGACTTCCAGAAGCTCCGGGTGACCCTTACCAAAAACGGCGTTCCCGTGGATCTGGTTCCCGGTCAGGACTACCAGGTGAAGGGCCTTGGCAGTGAGGGAACCTGGCACCAGTACGTCTATACCATCAGCGGAAGCCTGTTCGAGGATGACGGCTCCTACAGCCTGTATATCTACAGCGTGGATGCCGCGGGCAACGTCAACGAGAACATCGACGAAACCAAGGAGGCCCAGATCTCCTTCGGCATCGACAAGACCAAGCCCATCGTCACCCCCATCGACTTCGAAAGCGGCAAGCAGTATGCCGAGGAAGCCAGAACCGTCACCGTGGATGTCAGGGATAACCTGCTGCTGGGCGAGGTGAAGATCTACCTGAACGGCGAGGAGATCCCCTTCCAGACCGAGGGCGACAGCTACACCTTCCTGGTTCCCATGCGCAACAGCAAGCAGACCGTCCGGATCGTGGCGGTGGACTCCGCGGGCAACGAGCAGGAGGTATACGTCAGCGACTTCCTGGTGACCACCAACCTGTTCGTCCGCTGGTACAACAATACGCCTCTGTTCGTCGGCACGCTGGTGCTGCTGGCTCTGATCCTGGGCCTGCTGATCTGGTGGCTGCTGCTCCTGCTGCGCAGAAAGCGGAAGGACGAGGAGGAAGCCTAAGGCAATACCGCGCAATGGGGCATCAGTCCCCATTGCGCGGCGCGCCCCGGAACAGAAAGGAAAGCGCTATGTATCCTGAGTTTATCGCGATCTACGCAGGGCTTGCGGTGGCCCTTGTGCTGCTGATCGTCATTGTGATCCTTCAGATCTGCATTCTGAAAAACAGCGGAGGCTCCCCGGCCTCCCACAGGCCCCCGGCACGGGGCGGTCAGAGCTCCGCGGTATTCTGCCGGAACTGCGCCGCCCGCCTGGGAGCCTCCGACAAGGTGTGCCCCCAGTGCGGCACCCCCAGATGAAGCGGGAGGAGGCGTCATGGGAATGATCAAGATGAATATTGACGCGGTTCTCGCCGAGAGCAGCCGCATCGCCCAGGCACGGACGGATGTCTCCGGGGTCAAGTCCGCGGTGGACTCCGTGAACCACCGGCTGGAGCAGTGCGTCCGCTCCCGCTACAACATCGGCTCCCGGCTGACCATCGTCTCCGGCCAGCTGGAGCGGATCCAGAGCCAGCTGCTGCGCATCCAGTCCACCGTGGAGTCCGGAGCCAACGGCTACTACGCCGCGGATATGACCGCCAGCCTGAAAGCAAGACAATTCCCCACCAGACCCTGACCCAAGCCCCTGCGCTTGCGGCAGTACGACAAATTGGTGTTTGAAGTTTTCAAACACATTGCGTTACCACCGTAGGGGCGGATATTATCCGCCCGAAACGTTCCGGTTTTTGAGCATTTCCGGTGAATGTGCGTGCTATCCATGCGGTAGGGTTGCGGGCGGATACTATCCGCCCCTACGGTGATCGTGTTGTAAACACCAATTTGTCGTACTGCTGAGTTAACCCGATAAGCAAAAAACATAATCATTGCGGTCAAAAACAGGACAATAATTTCAAAAAGACAAGGGTTTCGGCATATAATTGTCAACTGTCAATTGTCAATTGTCAATTCGGCGAAGCCGTTCAAACACC
>CAMFFO010000046.1 GCA_945949735.1 uncultured Clostridia bacterium
GCACCAAACCAATAGGCGAAAAAGACTATTTGCAGAAAAAGCAAGAGTTTTCAAGCCTTTCAAGGCCCTTTAGCTCGAATGCTAAAGGGCCTTGAACTTTGACTATTTGCCGAGGAAAAACGAATACAGATCAGACTCGAACCCGCCTCCAGCCGTACAAGATACAGCAATATGCCCAGCCGAAGTTGTTCAACAGCTTCGGCTTTAATTTTTGAAAGGAATGCGTATGAAAACAGAAACGACAGCAAATAAATCTTATTTTTCCGAACTGGCCCTCCGCCTCCGGCAAACGGGCTTTGTGGTCCTGCCAGAACAGGATGGTTTTCTCCCGGTAGAGTGGAACGACCAGCCTCTGTGCCGAGTCGCCAGCACAGGCGGCATCCGATACCGACAGGAGGATATGACCGACTCAGATACCGAGCTGGCCTGTGACCGGGCCGCGGATATCGCCGCCACGGTCAGGGAGTACATGACTCTCCTGGATAAAGCCCCATTGCTGAAAGCGGACAGCCTGCACGAACCATATCAAGTACTGGCGGAGTTCAATGATGTTGTGCTTGCCGCCCTCCCCGGCAAACACGGCGTTCAATTCACCACCTGGGCGTGGATCAATGAGCGTACCAGCCTGTGGCAAGGTCATTATGCTGGAAATGACTATCAGGCGGCAAAGCGGGACTTTGCCATCCGCTCCGGCCTGCTGGACAAGCACCAGCTTTTTTCTAAGGAGCAGCTTGCGGAGGTCTACCGCTGCGTCCACGAAACGCTGGAGAATCATTATCCCATCACCGCGGAACGCCAAAAGCTGCTGGAGGGCGTGGCGGCGCAGATCGAATGTGCGGTTCCTGCCCTGGCAGAGCTGGTCAGCCAGTCAAATCAGAAGGAATTGGAGGCAGCAGAAGATACGGAATATCAGGGCATGACCCAGCAATTCTAAATCATCATCAACACAGGACAAGGCCGTATCCCGTTTGGGACGCCGGCCTTTTTTGCCGCCCTTTCGGGATAAAGGTCCCATCCGGAAAGGACAGCACGTGACGAAATACTTCCTGCGAGACACCCCTCTGGCGGGGCTGGAGCGGCAGATGATGACGCCGCCCCACTTCTCCCCTCGCGGCGGAGGCCAAATGATCCTCTGCCGGTTTCGCTACCGGCCCGAGGATGTGGCCTGCAAGCACTGCACCAAATACAGAAGAAAGCAATGCACCATGCCGGTATGCCCTTGGATCGAGGAGCGTGCGGAGGCGGGGGCGGTCACCTATTCCTCCCTGGCGGCTGACTATTATCGGAACTGGCAGAGCGGCAGGCTGGGAGAGCGGATCGCGGAGCTGCTCTCCAACAAGAAAGCAGTCGCCTACTATGACGCCGCCCACACCTCCCGCTTCCTGTTCTATTATCCCTATCTGCTCCGTCATCATGGCGATGACACAGGCCGGCGCCGTCTGGCTACCATGTACCTGCTGACCGCCACAGAATCGCTCTGCCGCGCCGTACCGAATATCTTTGGCCTCTGGAGCATCCGCCTCAGCGGGTGGGACACCGTGCGGGCGATGAGTGAGCAGGAATATGTGCTCTATCAGGCGGCAAAGGGGCTCTATCAAAACCACCAGTACATCTCATTCCAGGAACTATGCGACCGAGAGCTGGTGGATGATACCGCCCTGACGCTGATCCTGGACGCGATGCTGATCGCCCACTACGGCAAGGCCATGTTCACCATCGGCGGAACGGGAGGTGAGGTCTGATGGCTCCCTTGGTGCAGGCGGTGTTGGCCAATCAGGAGCATCCTGAATATGGCGTGGCCACCATCCCATTCCCCATCCCCAACGAGGAATATGACCACTGTGTTGAGCTTCTATCCGCACTGGAGATCGGCGATCCCGTCCACCGGGATTGTCAGGTCATGGAGATCAGCAGCAGTTTTCCCGTGTTAAAGCGAATGGAGATGCTCACCGTCAATCTGGACGAGCTGGACTACCTGGCAAAGCGGCTGGACAGCTTTGATGTTGGTGAGGCCGCGCAGTTTCAGGCCATGGCGGAAAAGCTGGATCTTCGGGATATGACAGACTTTATCAACCTGACCTTCTGCTGCCAGCAGGCCACGGTGATCACGGACTTCTCCGATCTGGAGGCCATAGGCCGTGACCACTACATGAACCTGCATGGCGGCTGCGCCAGGACGGAAGAACTGGACGCTCTGGACGGATATGAGACTGCGCTGCTGCTCATTGAGGGCGGAGGCGGGACAGTCACACCCTATGGCGTGGTGTATGACAACGGCATGCGGCTGTCCAGTATCTATGACGGCCGCCATCTCCCGGAGTTTTTCTACGAGGACTGCGCGGCCTCTGTAACGCTTTCGGTGATCGGAAAGCCGGAGCAGCAGGAAACGCTCTATTTCCCCTGCGCGGAGAGCAAGATCGCCCGCGCGGTGCGGCGGCTGGGCGCGGACAGGCCGGAGCAGTGTATTGCAGTCTTGGATACCGCCGAACTCAGCGACGCGGTCCGGAGCGTCTTTGAGCGTGAATATCCTCTGAATGAGCATCTGGCTGCCCTGAACGCCCTGACCCGGCACCTGCGAAAGTTCGACGGGCAGGCAATGGAGAACTTCCATACTGTTTTCGATACAGTCTGGCCCCAGACGCCGGAGGAGATCCTGGCCCTGGCGGAAAATCTTCACGAGTTTACGGTGGTGCCGGACATCAGCACCGCGGAGGAATATGGGCGTTATATGATCCAGGAGTCCGGCCATTTTGAGGTGGACCCAAATCTGGAGGACTATATCAACTACCAGAGCTACGGAGAGCGCCGTATCCGGGAGGAGGGCGGGCTTTTTGGAGACCGGGGCTATGTGGCCTACCTGGGGACAGCGCAGGAGATCAGCGAGATTGTGGCCCGGAACATCCCAACAGAGCAGATGGAGCAGGGCCCGCAGATGGGAGGCTTGTCATGATCGAACTGCATCTGACCCGCGGGGATAACCAGGAGGGCGTCCGCCTGCGCTTTCCCACAACACCCGCGGAGATCGGCGAGGCGTTCGCCCTGCTGGATACAGTCAGCCGCTATGCCGGGGATGTCAGAATCCTGGATGTCAAAAGCCCGGTTGCCAATATCGGGCAGTATGTCCGCTATGCGGACCTGAACAGCAGAGAGGACATGCAAAAGCTCAACACGCTGGCCGAAAGGATCGGCGGGATGAGCAAGCGTCAGCGGGATATCTTCGCCGGAGCGTTGGATGCCGAAAGCGTCAACGGGCTGGATGATGTGCTTCGTGTCTCAGAGTCGCTGGAGGAATATACCATCATCCCCAATGTGAGCTCGGATACCGATCTTGGTAAATATGTGGCTGCTGCCGGACTGCTCCACGGCGATCCCCGGTTTCCGGAAAAAGCATGGCCGTATTTGGATTTTGCCAAGATCGGCGCAGAGTATTATGCCGACCGAGGCGGCGCTTATACCTACAGCGGCTATGTCCTGCGCAAACAGTCAGCAGAGCCTGAACAAAAGGAGGATTCGGTGATCCGGCTCCAGCTGGAAACCACCGGGACAGTCTGCGTTCTGCATCTTCCCGCAGAGGAAACAGAGTTGGACGCCGCAAAAGCACAGCTTGGGATCACGGACTTCGCGGAGGCCAGGATCGAAGCGGTTGAATTTCTCGTCCCTTATCTGGAAGAACATATTCCTGTGGACTGCGTCAGCGTGGAGTCCGCCAACGAGCTGGCGATGGCCGTGCGGGAGATGGGACAGACAGACGGCGAGCTGCTGAAATACCTTGCCGTCCTGTCAGCGGAGCAGCCGGAGGACTTTCCCGCCGCTCTGGATCTGGCGCTGGAGCTGGACGATTATGAGCGTGTCCCTGACGACCAGGAGGAATATGGAAAGCAGGTTCTGCGGCGATTCGGCGTCGATGAAGACGTTCTCGATATTCTTGAACTCTACACGGATTTCGAGCGGCTCGGTGAGGCTTACATGGAGGAGGACGATGTCCAGCAAACCGAATTTGGCTTTGTGCGACGCATCAGTACGCCCTTTCCAAATCAGACGCAGTCCCAGCAAAGCATGTAGTCTATAATAGGAGGTCAAAATTGCCCTTGCAGGAAATGAGCCAAGCCGCTGGGTGCAGAATTATAGCTCGGCAGGTCCTGGTGGGTTTCCGCCGCAGTTAGTGTTAAGGAAAATAAGTATGGACTTTCGAGAATCAGCGTGGTATTGTTCCCGTTACCAAAAAGCGAAGGAGGCACGCTATGAGTATCAATATCAAAACCGATCCCCTGCGATCAGCCATATTGTTCGGCAGGCCGGTACTGTTCACTCCCCAGCGTATCCCGCGGGAGGATGTCCCGGAAGGCTGGTATTACTACGAACTGAGAGGCAGCGTCCGCAATGCCAAAAAGCCCATCGCACTGTCAGACCGCGCCCGTATAAATCCCATTGGCTCTGTCCTTTCCCCCGTTCCCCTGAAACGGGCCGACACAATATCCCGCAGAGTGAACAGGCAGTTCCTCCTGCTTGGAGAGACCATGACACTGCGAGACTACTGCCGGAACAACAGCCTGGAATATCCCTTTCACAATCAAACATTTGCCATTCGGCCCGCTTCACCCGAGGAAGCGGGCTTTTTCTACGCCATGAGTCCGGAGGAAGATGCGAAATTCGGCTGCGTCGGCTATGTCCGCATGGATTTCGGACGGAGCGGCACGGAGTTCTGGCACACCTGGTGGCCGAGAGGCCCGGAGGAGCTGAACTCCCCGGAATTCAAGTCCGAATTGCAGGATGTGGTGGATGAGCTGCGAAATAACGTCCTGAAGAACTTCTCCGCCATGGCTGGCTACTGCCGGGGCCATGGCGGAGAGATCAGCGGCGGCTGGGTACAGAACTACGGTTATATCGTGGAGACAGAGAACTATCGCTACTGCCTGCGGTGCAACCCCGTAGCCGGTGAGTATCAAGCCTATCTGACCGCCTTTGACCTCCGTGTCCAGAGACAGAATATGACAGATAAGCCGGTGGTGGGGCGGGTGACCTTTGCCAGCGGCGAACAGGTGGAGTACACGGATGCGGAGGCATATCTCCAGTGCATCCGGGAGGAGCTGCCAGACCATCCGGCCACCGGCTTCCGGTATGAAACGCTGACCGATGACCCCACAGTCCGCAAGCAGGTGGACGATATCCTGTACGACCTCTACGGCGAGGAAAACCCCCGCCTGTTGGAGGACTATCAAAATACGCCCGATGAGGGCATGACGATGGGGGGATTGTCATGAACAGTATTCCGAAAGAGTGGCTGGCTTTCCTGCGGGAGCAGTACCCCGCGGGCAGCCGAATCAAGCTCAGAGAGATGAAAACCGATCCAGATCCAATTTCTTCTGGAGCCATGGGAACGCTGGACTTCATCGACGACGCCGGCCACTTCCACATGAGGTGGGACAACGGAAGAACATTGTCGCTGGTCATTGGTGAGGACAGCTTTACCGTCCTGCCGCCCGAACCCACCACCATGAAACTCTATATGCCCCTGACCGCTGACCTCTATGAGCGGAACGAATGGGGCGATATGGAGGAGGAAGGTACTCCGTTGGACGGCAGGGAGCTGCGGACCTATGAAGGGGATATCCTTGCCGCATTGGTGAAGAACCGGATGCCGGAGGAAACCGAGCGCGGGATCATGCACTGGTACGGCAAAAATGACAGTGTGGATGACAAGGTCAGGTCTGTGGTATTCACTGCTGAGGAGCGGAACGGCCAGCTTTGGGGCGTGGCGGAGTGTCGGGTGGTCGGCACCCTCACCCCGGAAGAACTGGACACGCTCAAGGAGTATGTCTCCGGACAGGCTTCAGACGGCTGGGGTGAGGGCTTTGAGCAGCGGGAGATCGAGGCAGATGGCGGTGAGTTGTATGTCCATCTCTGGAATTGGAACAACTGGAGCATCCAGACCGAGGAGGAGCGGTTCAGTCCTAAAATTGCGGAGGGATTGCCGGAGCTGTGCTTCTCCACCATCCTGACCACCGGCGAATTGATCTGCATCAAGCGGGGCGAGACCGGTTACTACCCCTCCGACTGGGACACCGGTGACAAGGAACGGAATGTGGAGCTGGCGGACCAGCTCAATGAGCAGCTTGGCGTGACCATGTGGCAGCGCAAGGCCATGGAGGTGGGCAGTATGTGCGGCTGGGGATGTCCCGGTGCTGACCCTGCCAAGTATCTGGAAGATTTTCAGCCGAAGACAGGAGGGTTGACGCTTGAATAAGGTGTTTCGGGTAGAACTGTCTGGAGGCAACGGCTGTTACTGCGAACTGGAGCTTCCCGCCGCCCCCTATGAACTGCTGGACGCGCTGGAGCGGCTGCAAATGCCCATGGACGGCAAGCCGGACTGGGATATCCTCGAGTATAACGACTTTCCGTATCTCCATATTCATCTGACGGATGAATGCGATCTATTTCAGCTCAATGCACTGGCAGACAGGCTGGCGCGGCTGGATGAACGGCAGAAAGCCGCGTTCGAGGGGCTGTTCCAGGTGGAGGTCTCCAAAAAGTATGGTCCGATCCAGATATCCACGATCATCGACCTGGCCTACAGCACGGACTGCTGCCATGTGCTGAGTGAGGTGCAGAACGACTCCCAGCTCGGCAGGTTTTATGCGGAAAACGGTTTTATGCCGGAGCTTGACGCCATCCCTGACAGCGTGTTTCAAATGCTGGATTTTGAAATGCTGGGCAGAAAGGCCCGCATGGATGAGGGCGGCGTATTCACCAGCCATGGTTATGTGACGCAGGACTCAGACTTGGAGCAGGTCTATGATACCCTTGACCTCCGCCTCCGCAGGCCGGACTATGCGGTTCTGATGGAACTGACAAATGGCGAACACAATGTTTCGCTGCCGCTGCCAGCGTCACACCTGATGATTGATAACAAGCTAAAGTCCATTGGAGCGGAAGCGTGGCAGAATATCCGATTCCGCTGTCTGGACTGCGCGGCACCCGCCCTGAAGGATCTGGTGGACGAGGCCGTCAGCATCACCCATGTCAACCGGCTGGCGCAGCATCTGGCGCGGCTTGGACCGGAGGAACTGACAAAGTACAAAGCAATCCTCATAGCAGAGGATCCCTCAGATATCAATGAGGCGTCCCGGCTGGCCGGACAGCTGGACGAATATATGGTGGAGCCGGATGTGCGCACCATGCCGGAGGTGGCGGAGAATGAACTTCGGATCATCCTTGGTGACGAAGCGGCGGAGCTTCTGCTCCCCCATGTGACCCTTTGGCGGTATGGGGAGGCTCTGCTCCAGAAGTACGGCAGTACAGTGACTGAGTACGGCCTGGTAGAGAGGCGGGACGGCCAGGTCATGGCAGAACAGCCCCAGCGGGGCGGAATGGAGATGATGTAATGTGGGAATTTGAGGAACTGATGATACTTCCGGGAACAGAACAGGAACGGGACTGGCTGGCGGAGCGGTTGTCCACATTGAGCAAGAAGGAAAAGCACATTGTCAGCGCCATTGTCATCAGCGCGCGACCGGAATCCATGGCGGAGGCCATCAATCAGCTGCTCTCCATGGAGGACTATGGGGTGTGCTTTCCCGCGGGAAGCTACGCACAGCTGGGGAGCTTTTATCTCCGGCACGAAGCCCATCTGCCGGAACGCACTATGTACTACGCGGATCTGGAACGGATCGGCATGATGTATGAGGACCGACACCCCGGCCTGTTCATCGGGAGCTGCTATGTGGCCTATCCGTCCGGCCCCGTCCCTCTCCGCTACACCGGCCAGGGGCTCATTCCGGAGGATGACGGCTGGAGCGTCAAGGTGAAGCTGGCCTCCCCCACAATACCGGAGGGGGTATGGCTGCGCCTGCCGGATCACTCCGCCGTAAGCGGCCAGCCGGACGAGGTGGCCCTGGCCCTGGACGAGCTGAATGTCCGAAGTCTGGAGGACTGTGTCCTGATGGACGCCCGGTGCGGCCGGCCCCAGTTGGGGGACCTGATGGAGCAATATGCAGACGCTCTGGAGCTGGTCAACGACGGCAGCGACCTGGGCTATGCGCTGGAGGAACAGGGCCAGGGAACGCCCCGCTTTCTGGAGAGGTTTGCCGCTGCCCTGGAATTTGAGAACTGCCATGACCTGCGCTTTGCCCTGGACATCATCCAGAATCTCCACTGCTATGAGTGGATCCCCTGTGACAGCCTGAAGGAATTTGGCAGGCGAAAGCTGCTGGAGGCGGGGGTGGCTGAGGAACTGCTCTCCTCCGGCTGCATCGATCTGGAGGGGTACGCGGCGGATCTGCTGGAGGAAGCGGGCTATGTGCTGACCGCCGCTGAAAGCGCCTACATCACCCGGAACAGCCGGGAGTTTATCTATGAGCGCAGCGCCCCGGAGGAGGCGGGGATGACGATGGAACAGCAGTAAAAAATCGAGAATTGGGGCCGTTTTTCCGAAAGGGACAACGGCCCCTTCTTTTTTTGCGCCCTTTTTCGGGAAAATGGCCCCGGAAAGGAGCGCAAATGGAGAAAGAACGGCTGGCGGAGTACCTGGAACGGTATCACCTGGGCGCCGCTAACGCCGCCACCAGCTGGGAGCTGGAGTGTGCCTTCGGCGTCCGGGGCAAGGACCTGCGGGACGCGGTGAACGGCCTGCGGCGGCAGGGCGTCCCCATTGCCAGCAACGGAAACGGCTACTTCTACGCCGCCACGGAGCAGGAGGTGCGGGCCACCATCGCCCACATGACCCACCGCATCAGCGGCATCGCCGCGGCGATCCGGGGCCTGTCCCGGTCGCTGGAGCGGTTCGACACTGCCCAGACCAGGCTCCCACTGGAGGGAGGCGGCGGCCCGTGAACAGCTTCATGAGCTGGGTGGGCGGCAAGAAGGCGCTGCGGGAGGAGGTGGTGCGGCGGTTCCCCATCTACTATGAGCGGTACATCGAGGTGTTCGGCGGTGGCGGCTGGGTGCTGTTCCATAAAGATCCCGGCAACGATTTTGAGGTCTACAACGATTTCAACAGCCTGCTCGTCAATCTGTACCGCTGCGTCCGGGACAAGCCGGAGGAGCTGATCGCCGCCCTGCGGTATGTCCTCAATTCCCGTGAGGACTTTGAGCGGGCCAGGACCGCCCTCGCCCGCGACAGTCCCATGGACGCCGTGCGGAAAGCGGCCTTGTTCTATCAGATCATCCGGTACAGCTACGCCTCGGCCCTCACCAGCTATGGCAGCCAGCCCCACGATATGCGGGCCAACTTCCCGCTGATCGAGCAGGCCCACCGGCGGCTTGCCAGAGTGGTGGTGGAGAACAAAGACTTTGAAAAGCTCGTCCGCCAGTATGACCGGCCTGTGAGCCTGTTCTACTGCGACCCGCCCTACCACGCCACGGAGGGGTATTACCAGAACATTGGAGAGGACGGCTTTACAGAGAAAGACCACATCCGCCTGCGGGACACGCTGCTGTCCATGCAGGGGAAGTTCCTGCTGTCCTACAACGATGACGAATTCATCCGGGAGCTGTACGACGCGCCCGGCATCCGGATCGAGCCGGTGACCCGGCTGAACAATATCCGGCAGCGGTACGATCCCAACTGTCAATTTTCCGAGCTGCTCATTGCCAACTACGATATGCATGAGCGTGAGCGGGCCTCGGTCCAGTTAAACCTGTTTGACTATGAAAAGGAGGAAGATGACGATGAAATTTTTGAAGGAACCTACTGACAAGGGCCTCCACATCCCCAGAGCGGCCCTGAACCTCTGCGGCTTTGAGGCGGGAGAAAAGGTGGAGCTCCACACGGCTGAGAACGCGCTGGTGGCGCTGAAGGGCCGGATGACCGCTATGGAACTGCTCCGCGCCGCCCAGTCCCTCCAGCAGATGGCCGTGGAACTGCACACCCATCTGGCAAAGGTCTGCGGCCCCTGTGACGGCTGCGAGGGGGAATGCCCCTTTGAGACGCGGGATGAGGACGAGATCGGCCTGCCGGAGTACCTGCGGGAGGAAGCCGGTATCCCCGCGGACGCCAAGCTGTGCGCCTGGGTAGACGATGAGGAGCACACGGTGACCATCTCCGAGGCGGACTATGACCATGACCTGCGGGATGTGCCCGAGGAGGTGCTGGAAATGTTCAGAGCGACCGGAATCTGTGTCGGGGAGCTGGAGGAGCGGCTGATCGTGGGGGATACCGTCTATGGCGGGTAAGGGTGACAAAAAATGAGGTGTTCCTATTATACCATCGACGATCTCCGGCTGGGCCGCGACCCCAGAGGCGTGACCGGCTGGCGGCTGTCCCGGTTCTTATCCCTGGCCGACGCATTGGAGCACTACCGCTCCTTGCCGGATTCCGGGGTCAAAGCCTTTGGCCTGACAGACGGCGTTCATGTGCTGGAGCTGGTGCGGCATATCCCTCCGCAGGACGAAAAAGCGGGAATGGATGTGCTGGCATCGGACTACCGGGCGTTTCCACTCTGGAGGGAGGTCAGGGCGGCAGCGGAAGCCGCCAGCGCCTGTGTCTCGGTTCTGCACATCCATGACCGCCCCGTTCCCATGGCGGCTTATCCGCGTTGAATTCTATATGATGAGGAGGAACCCAGCATGAAAAAAGCAAGCGCACCCGCCCCTGTTTCCGCGCAGGGCCAGCCTGCCCAGCGGGAGCAGCTCCCCATGAAGGTGGATGTGAAGATCAACACCCTGCGCACGGACGGCCCGGTCCTGGCCAACGCCTCGGTCAATCTCAACGGCTGCTTCGCCATCCGGGGCGTGAAGGTGATAGACAGCGAGAAAGGGCCCTTCGTCTCCATGCCCAGCTACAAGTCAGGCGGTGAGTACAGGGATATCTGTTTCCCTTGCACCCAGGAGTTCCACCAGCAGTTCCATCAGGCGGTGCTGGACGCCTACCAGCAGGCCCTGACCCAGCTCCCCCAGCGGCAGCAGACCGCGCAGGCTACCCCCGCCCAGGACATGGGCATGACGATGTAAGAGGAGGAAGACCCCATGAAACGAGTATTTGCCCTTTGCGCCATGGCGCTGACGCTGGCCATGGCCCTTCCCGTCCAGGCTGCCGCCGCGGAAACGGTGGCGGTGTGCTATCCCACCTCCATCACCCGCAGCGAGGATGGGGGTGAGATTAGGAAGATCTATGACCTGTCTCCCACGGACGATCCCGCGGGCATCCCCCGGTCGGACTTCGAGCAGGACGGGTTCCGTTACACCCTGACGGACCTGCTCAAGCAGGAGCTCCCCGAATATGAGGAGCGGCAGCACACGGAGACGGTGTCCCTGGAAAGCAAGAGCAAGGACATGGCCTCGGTGCTGGCCCTGCTGCCCCAGGAACGGGAGTTCATCACCGATGATGGCCTGACAGGGACCCTGACGCTCCAGCTGGATACCGTGCAGGTGGAGGTGGCCGGGTACGGCAGTTCCACAAAGGAAGTCCAGGCCACCCGGAGCTATCCCAACCTGGCCGGACAGGACACCCAGTACATCCCCAAGACCATTGAGGACAATGGCCGCACCCTGACGCTCCAGAGCATCGACTGGCAGACGGACAACACCGCCAGCACGGACGGCTATGCCCTGGGGGACCGCTTTACCGCTGTCGCCACCTATACGGGCAGCGCCACCAGCAGCTATGTGAAGGGCTACACCGTTACCGCCGACTACACCGGCACCGTCAGCCGCATCGCCCTGAACAAGACCCGGTATGTGGCCATCTTTGAGGGGACTGCCATCGTCCCGGTGGAGCCTGCCGTGGAACTGCCCGATGTATTGGAAGCTCCGAAGCAGTTCAACTGGGCCTATGTGCTGGTCCCGCTGGGCGTTGTCGCGGCGGCTGGCGGCGGCGTCGGCATCGCCCTGTTCCTCAAACGCCGCCGTGAGTCTGATGAAAGCGGAGGTGACGCTGAATGAAAAAGCTGAGAACGGCTGTCCTGCTCCTGTGCCTGACCGCCTCCCTCACGGTGGGCGCCAGCGCGGCGGAGCCGCTGGAATATACCATCGACGCGCCGGACGGCCCGGACTATGGCACGCCCACCTCTGTCGAAGTGGTGCATACGGTGGACGGCGGGGCCAGGAAGAATGAGGATGTCAGCAAGAACGCCGCCCTCATCCCGCCTGCCTTCGGCAGCCCCAGTGCGGACACCAAGGGGACGGGAACTTACCTGACGCCCAACCTGGCCCCCAGCGGTATGGCCGCCACTGGTACGGTAATCAACGGGACCGGCTCTCCTGTGGTGGTCCCCGGCAGCACGATGCCCGGCACTTCTTCCGGCACAGTCACCTCCACGGGCTACACCGAGGTGACGGACGACCTCTACTACAGCGGCGGGCATCTTGGCACCCTGAAGATCCCGGCCATCGACCTGACCGTCAAGATCTATGAGGGTACCGGAAGTTCCACGCTGAAAAAGGGCGCGGGCCACTTTGAGGAAACTTCCATCTGGGATGGAAATGTGGCCTTGGCGGCCCACAACCGGGGCGTCAACGCCTACTTCGGTCAGATCCATACGCTGGAGGTGGGTGATACTATCACCCTGACCACCAAGCTGGGTACCCGCACCTACAAGGTGATCTCTGTGTCCAAGGTGTCTGAGACAGACCGCAGCGCCCTCGCCTCCTCCACGGAGAATATGCTCACCCTGTATACCTGCGTCCGTGACCAGCGGGAGTACCGCTGGTGCGTCCAGGCCGTGGAGAAATAAGCACAAGCCCCGGCTTGTCCATTCTGCTTCGTTTACACCCTTTGATTTCTCCATCTTTCCCGCTTCTTTCCGCTCGACTTTGTGCCATCCTTACGGTATTGTGTTGCTTGCAAAAGCCCCACAATATCTGAAAATGAGGAGGACAACGATATGAGCAGAAAGAAAAATATGCTGCTGGTCACGGCGGGTATCCTGGCCGGCGTCACCATGACCGGCCCCGCCGCCCATGCCGCGGCGGAGTACCTCAAAGCTCTGCCCAGCGCCCAGAGCTTCTATCTGGACGGAGCGCAGGTGGCGCTGGAGGCGTATGCCATCAACGGGCGTAACTACATCCAGCTTGTGGAGCTGGGCGAACTGCTGGGCGTCACGGTGACCTACCGGGCCAGCGACAACTCCGTCCATATCTCCACCGGACAGGCCCAGGCGGATGGGACCGTCCAGCTCCCCGCGGATGGCTCCCGCTACATCCCCCAGGCGGGCGATGTGATCCGCTGCAACGACGGCACGGACTACACCATCACCGACGTCAGCCGGTACGACAAGAGCCTGTTCGCCAGCGGCCCGCTGGGGGAACTGCCCGCGCCCACCTGCGACTGGAGCAGTTTCCCGGAGGTGGAGCTGCCGGAGCCGGAGGCCCGCCACTTCAATCTGGAAGCAGGCGACTACCTCTTTATCCGCAACCTCTATGAGACCCGCAGGATGCAGTACACCCTCCAAAACCTGGCGGGGAACCATCCAGACACCAGCCAGAACGGTCAGCTGAAATACGGCGCCAAGGGTACCCCCGCCGTCCGTATCCGGCTGACCATAGACCCCAGCCTGACGGCGCACTCCTTCTGGCCCTGGCGGGAAAGCGAGCTGGAGGACCTCTTCAATTCCTGTCCTCCGGGGACCTACTCCATGGAAGCCTGGGATGTGTTCCGCAACGGCGTGTACATGTACACCGAGTACAAGCTCCACGCCATCTGACCCCCAGCGGGACGGCGGCAGTATGACACCCATACTGCCGCCTCTTTTTTTGCGCCCATTTTTCAAAAACAACCGATCATCAGGCCGTGCCAGGTGTAGTCACGACCTAAAATACATGATTTGAATGACCCTCCTGTCACGGCCCCTACAGGAGGTAATCATGAAAAAACGATTCCTATCCCTGCTCCTCTGCCTCGTGACGCTCCTGAGCCTCTGCACCGGCTTCGCCTCCGCCGCCAGCTCCGAGGAGGAGGCGCTCGGTGAGGTGAACATCTTCAACGGCGGCACGGCAATGTCCTATCTGTCCATCAACGGGCGGATCAGGGAGCAGATCTATACCTATTATAATTATGTTTCCAGCACCGGGCAGGTGAAAGAGATCCCGGCTTACTGCGTCAATCCCAACACCAAGGGCGTCCCTCAGACGGTGGCCCCCGGCGAGAGCATCGAGTATCTGGCCGAGGAGAAGACCAGTGACCCCAAGGTCATGGGCATCGTGGCTAACGGCTACCCCACCAGAGGGCTTAGTGAGCTCAAGCTGGAGAACAAATATCACGCCTACTACGCCACCAAGATGGCCCTCTGGTGCTATCTGCTCCCCAATTGGGACATTAACAACCTCAAGGTCAATCCCAACCTGACGGGCGTGGAGCTGCAGCGGGCGCAGGCGATCCTGGCTGCCGCCAAGAACATCTATGTCCGCGGCACCGCGTGGAGCCGCACCCAGTCCCCCAGGCTGACCAGCACGGTGGATCAGGACACAGCCTATCCCGTCACCATCAACGGGACGAAGTATCTCCAGCAGGTATTCACCATCAAAAGCGATACCTGGGTCTGCGATTACGATATCAATGTGTCCTTCGCCAACCCCGACGAGGTGCCGGAGGGTACCCGGCTGGTGGATACGAACAACAATGACATTACCGCCATCACCACCAGCGGCACCGGGGACGGCTATGCCGGGCAGGTAAAGGTGCTGTACCCGGCCGGCAGCGTGGAGGGCAAGAGCGGCAGCGTCCAGCTGGCCTTCTCCTGCAATGTGTACCAGTA
>CAMFFO010000047.1 GCA_945949735.1 uncultured Clostridia bacterium
CGGCGTGAAAAACCGCCGTGAGACACCTCACGGCGGTTTTTATGAAAGCAACACCGCATAATGGGGAAAAGATCCGCCGAAGCCCGCAGTCCCCACCTAAGCGGTGTTGCCTTAACAACAGAAATCCCGGATGGGATGGCGCAGCTTGCGGATGGCCTTGTGCCCGGTTAACTCCAAATACATTGCGACAATTCGGGATAGATGTCGTCGATCAGCTTCATCGTACGAAGGAACATCTCCACCGCCATTTTTCCATGGTTGGAGGATGCAGGAGGAAAATCGTATTCCACATTCAGCTTGTTGCCGGAATTCAGATTGAAGCGCCAGAATCGATAGCGGGACTGGAACCGGCCCAAAAGCCGCAGAACATCTCTGCGCCTTTCGGCAGGTACATGAACCAGGTCAAACACACGAAGGCTTAAATTGTTGACGTCCGTGGTCTTGCTGATGAACTTCATGGTGTAGGTGATTCCTTTGCCATTGACACCGGCATGAACTTCCCACTGGTCGCCAAACTGTGCGGAAAGGCATTTGATGTTGGCGGTCTCGAACTCCTTTTTTATGTCCCGAATCGACGCCGGCATGGTGTTGGAATCGGAATCCCGCTTTACGGAATTCTGTTGGTGTTTAAAATTGGGGATATCTATTGTGACGCTGGATTTGGTTCCGCCGGAAAAATCCTGGTGACTGAAGCAAATACTGCAGTAAACGCCGTCCCGATACCGATGTGCTTCCGTCTCCTTGATCTGGACACCACATTGGACGCATCGAACAGTAGGGGTTTTCTTGAAAATGTCAAAAAGTCCCATATTCTTTTCTCCCTCAGCTTTCTTGATTGGCAGCCTCAATTGAGGTTATGAGCAAAAGATCCCCTGTATATGCCGCAGACGAATGATTCCGGGCTTCTCAGGAAAACTGCTTGATCCTCGATATGCAGTCGTCGAGAATCATGGTCAGGCGCAGACACATCTCAACGGCGCCTTTTCCAATGTTCTCATAAGTGCTTGGGAAATCATACTCGCCGGCGATGTCACCATCCCCATCAATGGTGAATCGGAGGTAACGGTACTTCATCTGCAGTTCATTCAGTACTTCCAGAGCCTGATCAGTCCGATACCTGGGGCAGTTGCTGATTTTTAAAATGCGAAGCGCCACATCTTGTCCGTTATCGTCATCCTTGATCAGTAAGAATCGATAATTATCCGCTTTTCCGGACAAGCCGGTTATCAGTATGGTTTTTCCTCCGATTTCCTGGACATCATGCTTTAAGCCGGCATCGTTAAACGCCTTGTGGATTTCATTGATGGCGGAATTCATACCACTACCCCCTTACTTCGGTTGATTCATTATATCATGCAATGCTTTCATTTGTCAATTGTATTCATGCCTGGAAAACAGGGGCATCCGATTATTCTCGGCCAGGGAAGTGAAACACTGTGTCATCCGCCGCGGGCAGGGAGTAAAAAACATGAAATGGCAATAAAACCGGAATCCCACCGGGATAATATGCTTATTGGGTTAACTCAGCAGTCAAACAAATTGGTGTTTGAAAATGCGCACTCAAAAAACGCTGTCATTGCGAACCAGTCCGCAGACTGGTGTGGCAATCCCCCCGTTGAATGGAACCAGGTAACGATTACCACCAAAAATCGCTACGTTTTCCCGCTCTGTAGGGCAATAGTCGATACATTTCCCTTCTAACTGGGGGATTGCCACGACCAGTGTGCGCACTGGTCTCGCAATGACAGGCAATTTTGGGCACAGCGCGACAAACACCAATTTGTCATCCTTCCGGTTACCCCGATAAGCGCAAATCGGAACATAAGAAAACCCCCACCCGGGGAGGGTGGGGGGAACGTTCGGAGGCTTCTTTATTTCTTTCTCCGGTCCACGCCCTGGGACTGGTAGTAGCCTGCCTTGGCGGCGTACATCTGCTGATCCATCTCGGAGAGGAATTCCTCCACATTTCCCTCCACGGTGTCGAACCGGCTGCAGCCGATGGCCAGGGAAATGGGGAAGGGGTGTGCTCCGGATTCGTTGCACCGGCGGGTATTCTCCCGGATGCGCTCCATCACCGCCTGGGCGTCGGCCTCCTCCCCGGTGATCAGGAGCACCATGAACTCGTCCCCGGCGCAGCGGATGGCCACGCCGCGGGAGGGGATGGAATCCGACAGAATCCCCCCGATGGCCCGGATGGCGTCGTCGCCGCAGGAGTGGCCGTAGCGGTCGTTGATGCCCTTGAAATTGTTCACATCGATGTAGATGCCGTAGAGGCAGCGTCCCCCCAGGTGCTTGCGGTGGGAGAGAATATAGTCCAGGTACCGCCGGTTATACAGCCCCGACAGGGAATCCATATAGGCGTTCATGGATTGAAGCTGCACATGGATGAGGAGCATGGCAATGGCTACGGAGGTCCAGCCCATGGAAAGCCCGTAGAACAGGCCCTGGAAAACGGTGCCCAGAACGCAGGGGATGATGAAATACAGCACCGGGAAAAACTGGATATGCAGCCCGGAGCGACGGGACACCCGGGACAGGTACAGACTGTAGGCATAGTAGCAGAACAGGAAGAAATAGCTCACCCACACCAGACTGCCCCGCTGGTACACATTGTCCTGGGATATGGAGAACAGAAGCCCCGACCCAAACAGGGAGGACACCGCCAGCGCAAACACCACGAACACCGGAATCAGCAGGAACCGGGCGGAGGAATAGAGCCTGCGGACGCTGGTATGGAGCCGGAAGTCCACATACAGGCACCAGAAGCAGCCCAGGAAGATGGTGCCCATAAAGAGCATCGCGTTGAGCACATAGGACACCGCCCGGCAGCCGGGAAAGAGCTTCCCGTCGATCAGGAAGCTTGCGGCCTCCACGATGCAGCCGGCGATGGTGATAAAGATCATCAGATCGTACAGGATATCCCCTGCCCGGCGACGCTGCACGCTGCCCAGCCAGGTGGCCCGGAGGAGCAGCATGAGCAGCACCCCAATGCCGTTGACCACAAGTATTTCCGGAATGTTTATGGGATCCATCACGGGCCTCCTTTCCTGAGAATTTCCCCACGGGGAGCGGGTGATATTCTTTCACACTCCGATTATACCATAGGTATACCCTGTTTGCAAAGCCTATTTTGGCCTTCGGGGGCGAATTATCACAAAAGAGGCTTGAATTGCGTTGGCAAATCGGGATTTAGAATTGACAATTAACAATTGACAATTGACAATTAAGGAATCCCTTCGGGATAAAAACAAAAAATGCTAATCGACCTGACTCAGCAAACCGGGAAAGTGGTGTTTATCGCTTCGCGTCCAGAATTATCTGTCATTGCGAACCAGTCCGCTTAAGTGGTGTGGCAATCCCCCCGTTGAGAGGAACCGGGTAACGATTTCCGCCAAAAATCGCAAGGGTTTCCCGCTCTGTGGGGCAGTTGTCGATACATTTCCCCTCTAAGTAAGGGGATTGCCACGCCACTTAAGCGCACTGGTCTCGCAATGACAGGTAATTGGGAGTCAGCCCGACAAACACCAATTTATCGTTCTGCTGAGTTTAACCCGATCAGCATAGTTTCCAGTATTCATAGGGTTAAAGCCTCAAAGGGAAGAGCCGGAAAGTCGCTGCGTCCCAATCAGAATTGGGCCACGTTCTGTCCTTTGAGCTGAAGCTGGAGCTTGTCCGCGATAAGCGCGATGAACTCACTATTGGTGGGCTTTCCTTTTGTATTGGAAACCGTGTAGCCGAAGAAGCGTTGCAGGGTGTCCAAGTCCCCTCTGTCCCAGGCCACCTCGATGGCGTGCCGGATCGCCCGCTCCACCCGGCTGGGTGTTGTCCCGAATGTCTTGGCCACCTGGGGGTACAATACCTTGGTGATGGCGTTGATCACGTCCATGTCATTCACAGCCAGGATGATGGCCTCCCGCAGGTATTGGTAGCCCTTGATGTGGGCGGGCACGCCGATCTCATGGATGATGTTTGTGACCATGGTTTCGATGCCGGTTTTGTCCGGGAGCCGCCTGGGGCTGACCCGGAGGCTCTCCCCACCCCGGATCTCCTCCAGGCGCTCCACCAAGGTGGGCATATCACAGGGCTTCAGCATCAGATACCGCACCCCCAGATTTGCCGCCGCGTTGGACACATAATCCGTGACGAACCTGGATGTAGCCAGGGTCACGGGCTTGCGCTCCATATTTGCCATGGAGCGCAGAACGCTGATGCCGTCCTGCTTGCTGAGCATCAGATCCAGCACCAGCACCTCGGGCTTACTCTGGGCGATGACCCGAATGGCCTGCTCCCCGTCACAGGCCGTTCCGATCACCTGAAACCCCTCCGCTCGCTGCAGGGCCCCGGTGAGGGCGGTGCAGAATTCTTCGGAACTGTCCGCTATGAAAACGGTGGTTGCGTGTTCCATACATACCTCTCCTGTCAGTAATAGTCTCCCCAAAAGCACCGTCCTGCCGGTGCGTGCGACAAATATAATTTAGCATAAAGCGATTGTTTTTGCAAGGCAAAAACCAAACAATCGTTCGTCAGAAAGTGGCCTGTTTCGACTGGGATTGGGGTATTTCGAACTATTTTGACACAAACGAGAAATCCCAAAAAGATGCTGCCTCCTTCGATCTTTTTCCCGCCCGCCCCCCCGGAGCAGTTGACGCTGGGCCGATTGTGGTGTAAGATAGGGGGGAAAGAAACGACGCTGTGGGAATGGGCAATTGGTGTTTACAGTTTTCAAGCACCTTACGTTGCCACCGTAGGGGCGGATAATATCCGCCCGAAACGTTCCGGTTTTTGAGCATTTCCGGTGAATATGCGTGCTATCAATGCGGTAAGGTTGCGGGCGGATAATATCCGCCCCTACGGTGATAGTGCTGTAAACACCAATTTGTCTGTCTGTATCAGAAATCATTTTTCAGGAGGAATATACTATGAACGAAGTATGGAACCTGGACCCGCTGTACAAGGGCTTTGACGATCCGGCTTTTGACGCGGATATGGGAAAGCTCCGGGAGCTGGCTGCCCAGATCAATGAATTCGCGGCGGGGCTGCCCCGGACCGAGCCGCTCGCCGGTCTGCGGGAGGGCGTTCGGCTTATGGAGGAGCTGACCCAGCGCATCAACCGGCTGGGGGAGTACGCCTCTCTGCGTCAGAGCGCGGACACCCGCAGCACCGAGGCCGGCTCTAAACTGGGCCAGGTGATGCAGATCGCAAGCTCCTGCGCCGGCGCTGACGCCGCGTTCCGGGAGTGGGCGGCAGGGCTTCCCGACCTGGACGCGCTTCTGGAGCAGGATGACGTTCTGAAGGAGTACCGCTATTTCTTCCACAACATCCGCCTGGACGCTTCCCACCTGCTGGGGGCCAGGGGGGAGGAGATCGCCGCGCGCTTCGAGCTCTCCGGCGGCAACGCCTGGGCCGACCTGCAGGGGTATCTCACCAGCACCGTGAAGGTCAGCTACCGTGGGGAGGTCACGAACCTGTCCGCCATCCGGAATATGGCCTATGACCCCGACCCCTCTGTGCGGAAGGATGCCTACGAGGCGGAGCTAAAGTGCTACGACGCCATCAAGGATCCCGTGGCCCACGCCCTCAACGCCATCAAGCTGGAGACCATCTCCGACTGCGCCCTCCGGGGCTTCGCGTCCCCCCTGGACCGCACCCTGGAGCAGTCCAGAATGAAGCGGGAGACGCTGGAGGCCATGCTCTCCGCCATGGACGAGTACCTGCCCAAGTTCTGGCAGTACCTGAAGGCCAAGGGCAAGGCTCTGGGCCACGAAAACGGCCTGCCCTGGTACGACCTCTTCGCCCCCATGGGCGCGTCCGACCGGAAGTATACCACGGAGGATGCCAAGGCCATTCTCGTGAAGCTGTTCTCCACCTTTGACACAGAGCTGGCCGATATGGTGGCCCGGGCCTTTGACAACGCCTGGATCGACTTCTATCCCAGAAGCGGCAAGGTGGGCGGAGCCTTCTGCGCCGGGGTGGAGGCTCTGGGGGAGAGCCGCATCCTCACGAACTTTGACGGCCAGTTCGGCGACGTGGTGACATTGGCCCACGAGCTGGGCCACGCTTTCCACAACCAGTGCATCCGGGATCACCGGCCATTGAACCGGGACTACTCCATGCCCGTGGCGGAGACCGCCTCCACCTTCAACGAGTGCGTGGTCATGGCCGCGGCCATCCGGGACGCCCAGTCCGACGCCGAGAAGCTCTCCCTTATCGAAGGGCAGCTCCAGGACGCCACCCAGATTATCTGCGACATCTACTCCCGGTTCCGGTTCGAGGCCAAGGTGTTCGAAAACCGGGAGGAGCAGTTCATGGACGCGGATACCCTGTGCGCCTTCATGCTGGAGGCCCAGAAGCAGTCCTACGGCGACGGGCTGGACGAAAACTGCCTGCACCCCTATATGTGGGTGTGCAAGAGCCACTACTACGGCCCCACCTTCTACAATTTCCCCTACGCCTTCGGCGGCCTCTTCGCCCGGGGCCTCTACGCCCGGTATCAGCAGGAGGGCCCGGCCTTCGTGCTCAAGTACAAGAAGCTCCTCTACACCACCACCATCGCCACCGCCGAGGACACGGCCAAGGTCGCGGGCATCGACCTGACCGATAAAAACTTCTGGCGCGCCGCCCTGCAGACCATCGCCGACCAGATCGACCTGTTCTGTGAGCTGGTAAAATAAACGCCGGACAGAGAAATTGGTGTTTTTCGGGCAGCCCCAAACAACAGAAAACCTTGTCATCCTGAGCGGAGCGAAGCGGAGTCGAAGGATCTTCGCACTAAAATAACCAGAAAGCGAAACGAAATGTGTAGATCCCTCGACTCCGCTTCGTTCCGCTCGGGATGACAACATTGTCTGAACAAACACCAATTTGTCACTGTCCCATTGATTCTTTGGAGGTTACTATGAATCCTTCCATCCAACATCTATGTAAATTTCTGGACGCATCGCCCAGTGTGTACCACGCGGTATCCTTTCTGGAGGGGATGCTCGCCTCTGCCGGGTACGCCCGGTTGTGTCTTGGGGAGCGGTGGAGCCTTGCGCCCGGGGGGAAATATTACCTGACCCGGGGCGGCTCGGCGGTGCTCGCTTTCCGGATCCCGGAGGGGGAGTGCCGGGGCTTTACCATCAGCGCCAGCCATGCCGACCGGCCCTGCTTTAAGCTGAAGGAAAACCCGGAGCTTCCCGGAACCTACACCCGTCTTGCCGTGGAGCGTTACGGCGGAATGCTCATGGCCCCCTGGCTGGATCGGCCCCTGTCCCTGGCGGGCCGGGTGCTGGTGGAGACAGAACAGGGCCTCGAAAGCCGCCTTCTGAACATCGACCGGGATCTGCTGCTGATTCCCAACGTAGCCATCCACATGAACCGCCAGGCCAACGACGGCTACAAGTGGAACCCGGCTGTGGATCTGCTGCCCCTTCTGGGGGGCAAGGACGCCGCCGGGAAGCTGGGGCCTCTGCTGGAGGAGGCCGCCGGGGGGAGAATTCTGGGCAGCGACCTGTACCTCTACGTTCGGGAGAAGGCCAGGGTCTGGGGCATGGACGAGGAATTCCTCTCCGCGCCGGCTCTGGATGATCTGGAATGCGCCTGGGGCTGCACCCGGGGCTTCCTGGCATCCGGCAGCAGCGACACCATCCCGGTTCTGTGTGTGTTTGACAGCGAGGAGGTAGGCTCCAACTCCGTCCAGGGCGCGGCCTCCACGCTGCTGGCCGATACGCTGGAACGGATCTGCGCGGCATTGGGCCTGGCGAAGGGGGAGCTGCTCAGCCGCAGCTTCCTGGTGTCCGCGGACAACGCCCACGCGGTGCATCCCAACCACCCGGAGTACGCCGATCCCGGCAACGCCCCGGTGGTAAACGGCGGCCCCGTGCTGAAATTCAACGCCGCCCAGCGCTACACCACCGACGGCTTCAGCGCGGCGGTGTTCCGGCGGGTATGCGGCAGAGCCGGGGTGAAGGTGCAGACCTACTGCAACCGGGCGGATATCGCCGGCGGCTCCACCCTGGGCCACATCAGCCTCACCCAGGTCAGCATCCCCACGGCGGATATTGGCCTGCCTCAGCTCGCCATGCACAGCTGCTACGAAACCGCGGGGGTACGCGATGCACTGGATCTGGAAAAAGCCATGACCGCCTTTTATGGCATTTCCGCTTCGGAATTGACTGTTGACTGATTGACAAATTGGTGTTTGTCGGGCTAATGGAAAGCAATACCTTCCTCCGGGGGGAAGGTGCCCCGAAGGGGCGGATGAGGAATGGCGAAACCTGAAATGTTCCGCAGCGGTAGGAATTACGGTACAACATTTGGACGAATTTCGAAGAATTGGAACTACTCAGCATTCTACAGCGGTCGCCGTTCCTCATCCACCGCTTCGCGGTCCCCCTTCCCCCCGGGGGAAGGTATTTTCCTGTCATCAGCTCTACAAACACCCATTTGCCGCTTTATGCGCAAAACTGCCGCCCGGGTGGGCGGCAGTTGTTATTTTTGGGCTTTTTTCGATTTGCGGAAGAAGGTGAACCACTCGGCAACCAAACACACGGGCAGGGCGGCGAAGAAGTCCATGGCGGAGTGCTGCTTGATGAACATGGTGGAGAGGCAAATGACGACAACGAACACCCACACCAGGGCCTTCCACCACCAGGCCGCGCTCTTTTCCCGCATCCAGGTGGAGCCGATCCCGAAGGAATAGGCCACGTGCAGCGACGGGCACACCCCGGTGTTGGTGTCGAAGGCGTAAAGCAGCGCGATGATTTTGCTGGGGAAATTGTCATTGGGCAGCGTTTCGGGCCGCAGATCCTGCCGGGAGGGGAAGAGAATGTAGGCCGCCATGGCCAGCACCTGGGTCACGATGATGTAGGTCTGCAGCCGGGAAAAATTCTTCGGGTTATACAGCAGGAAATATCCCAGCGACACCACGATGAGCCCATACCACCCCACATAGGCAAACACGAACCACTCGTTGAAGGGGATGAGGTCGTCCAGAAAGCAGTGCATGGGATGGCATTTTTCCGCCGGAATCAGGTTCTCGGTGAGAAAATAGAAGGCGAAGTATACCACCCACCCCAGAAGCAGCAGCAGATGCTTATACTCCGGGGAAGTAATGTTCGAAAGCCGCAGCTTGCGGTAATCCACCACGGGTTGTTTCATAGAGGTGTTCCTTTCCAATGGATTTGTTGCGGGCTGACAAATTGGTGTTTAAAATATGCTGTCATTGCGAACCAGTCCGCAGACTGGTGTGGCAATCCCCCGGTTGAATGGAACCAGGTAACGATTACCGTCAAAAATTGCGACGACTTCCACTCTTTCAGGTACTATTCGGAACATTTCCCCTCTAACCGGGGGATTGCCACGCCAGTGTGCGCACTGGCTCGCAATGACAGCATTATTTTTCAAACACCAATTTGTCTGTCTGCTTACTGCCCTTTTCTGCTGCTGGGGTATTCCCTCTTGGGCATATTGGGGTAGGGGACGACGGTGTGTTCGGGGAGGGCTTCTGCCAGGGCGGTGATGGCGTCCATCAGCTTTTCGCACAGGTCGTGACGCTGACTCGCGATGGGAATTTCGGGGTCATAGTATACCGGCTTTCCGATGACCAGCTTCCTCAGGGCAGGGCAGACGTAGATGGGCACGAAGGGGAGGGCTTCCCCGGTCTGTTTGTAGTACAGCTTGGCCACATCCGTGAAATTCTCCTGAAAGGCATGGACAATGTGGTTGTGCTCCTCATTGCACTCCGGGAAGATCACCACGTCGGCTCCCTCCTTCAGAGCGTTCACCGTCTGCTTGAAGGTGTTGATGATCCGCCCGTCCCGCCAGACCCCGATGGTATCCGCGTGGTTGAAGATGCACACGCACAGCGGGGCGATGAGGTAGGAGAGTATTTTATAGAACCACCGTACTGCCCTGGGCTTTGCCGACCAGAAATCCTGGTAGGCGTAGGCGGGAACCTCCTTCAGCTTCATCATC
Source organism: uncultured Clostridia bacterium (assembly GCA_945949735.1). Taxonomy (GTDB): domain Bacteria; phylum Bacillota; class Clostridia; order Oscillospirales; family Oscillospiraceae; genus Faecousia. Next base: position 9,955 of record CAMFFO010000047.1, read on the forward strand.
TGCCCTGCGCACCAGGTTTTCCGCTTCCGGGGGTAGTAGAGCACGGAGGTGATGGGGCCGTTCATCTGGGCATGGTTCCCCACCGCCAGACAGGGCCCCTCCGGCAGGTTCTCCGCCCCCTCCACGGTGATCCGGGGGTAGAACACCCATACCAGCCACCGGCAGAACCGGTAAACCGCCTTTTGGATTGTAAAAAGCATGAAATCAGTCCTTCCAATGGGTAGGCACTCCGCGTCAGCGGATAGAGAAATTGGTATTTGGCGCGCTGACTTCAAATTACCTGTCATTGCGAGACCAGTCCGCAGACTCCGACGCGCCAAGAGCCGCCTTCGGCGGTTGCGCTCTGGACGCGCCTGCGGGCGCAGTGGTCGTGGCAATCCCCCGGTTAGAAGGGAAATGTACCGAATAGCACCCAAAAAATGGGAACTCTTGCGATTTTTGGTGGTAATCGTTACCTGGTTCCATGGGACCGGGGGATTGCCACACCAGTGTGCGCACTGGTTCGCAATGACAGCATATATTTGGCAAACACCAATTTCCATTACCGTTTCAGTCGAGGGGCATTTTACAGAAGGTTCCTGAACGGAGTATCAACTGGTTGTGAATAAATTGTTAACAGAACCCCCTCCTGGGTGGGAGGGGGTTTTTGTAGGTGTTGTTGCTTTATTTGCTCAGGAACGCGTCGATGGAGGCGGCGCCCTTCTTGCCCGCGCCCATGGCGAGGATGACCGTGGCCGCGCCGGTGACCGCGTCGCCGCCGGCGAACACGCCCTCCCGGGTGGTCATGGCGTCCTCGTTGATAACCAGGCAGCCCTTCCGGTTGGTGTCCAGGCCCGGGGTGGTGGAGCGGATCAGGGGGTTGGGGCTGGTGCCCAGGGACATGATCACGGTGTCCACATCCAGCTCAAATTCGCTGCCGGGCACCTCCACGGGACGGCGGCGGCCGGAGGCATCGGGCTCGCCCAGCTCCATGCGGATGCAGCGGATGGCCTTCACCCGGCCGTTCTCGTCGCCCAGGATCTCCACGGGGTTGCACAGGGTCTTGAACTCGATGCCCTCTTCCTTGGCGTGGTGCTGCTCCTCCAGCCGCGCGGGCATCTCGGCCTCGCCCCGGCGGTAGACTACGTACACCTTGTCCGCGCCCAGGCGCATGGCGCAGCGGGCCGCGTCCATGGCCACGTTGCCGCCGCCCACCACGGCTACCGCGCGGGACTTAATGACGGGGGTATCGGCATCGGCGTTGTAGGCCTTCATCAGGTTGGTGCGGGTCAGGTACTCGTTCGCGGACATGACGCCTTTCAGGCTTTCGCCGGGGATGTTCATGAACATGGGCAGGCCCGCGCCGGAGCCCACGAACACGGCCTGGTAGCCCATTTCGAACAGCTCGTCAATGGTCAGCACCCGGCCGATGACCATGTTGGTCATGACCTCCACGCCCTGGGCCTTCAGCTTCTCGATCTCGTTGGCCACGATGGCCTTGGGAAGCCGGAACTCGGGGATGCCGTAGACCAGCACGCCGCCGGCGGTGTGCAGCGCCTCGAACATGGTCACGGCGTAGCCCTTCTTGGCCAGGTCGCTGGCGCAGGTCATACCGGCGGGGCCGGAGCCCACCACGGCCACCTTCTTGCCGTTGGGTTCGGCTTTGCCGGGCATGGCGTTCACATTCTCCCGATACCAGTCGGCCACGAACCGCTCCAGGCGGCCGATGGCTACCGGCTCGCCCTTGATGCCCCGGACGCACTTGCTTTCGCACTGGGTCTCCTGGGGGCAGACCCGGCCGGAAAGGGCGGGCAGGGCGTTGGTGGAGGTGATGATCTCATAGGCGGCCTGGAAGTCGCCCTCTTTTACCTTGGCGATGAACTCGGGGATGCGCACATTGACGGGGCAGCCCTCCACGCACTTGGGATTCTTACAGCCCAGGCACCGGTTGGCCTCCTCGATGGCCATCTCGGCGGTGTAGCCCAGGGTCACTTCCTTGAAGTTCCGGGCGCGAACCTGAGGCTCCTGTTCGGGCATGGGGGTTTTGGTGAGGGTCATATTTGCCATTTCTTCGTCCTCCCTTACTTGATGAGCTGCTTGCCCATGGCTTCCATGCGGCAGGTATGGGTTTTCGCTACCTCGGCCTCCCGGTCGCGGTAGGTGCTGTTGCGGCTCATGAGCTCCGCGTAATCCACCTGATGGCCGTCGAACTCAGGCCCGTCCACGCAGGCGAACTTGGTCACGCCGCCCACGGTGACCCGGCAGCCGCCGCACATTCCGGTGCCGTCGATCATGATGGGGTTCAGGGATACATTGGTGGGGGTGCCGAAGGGCTTGGTGGTGAGGGAGACGAACTTCATCATGGGCACGGGGCCGATGGCCAGAACCTGGTCAAACTGCTCTCCCGCCTCCAGCAGCTCCTTCAGGGGCTCGGTGACGAGACCATGGCGGCCATAGCTGCCGTCGTCGGTCATGAGGATGAACCGGTCGGCCACCTCCTTGAACTCCTCCTCCAGGATGACGATGTCCTTGCTGCGGAAGCCCACGATGACCGTGACCTCAGCCCCGGCCTCCTTGAAGCCCCGGGCGGAGGGCAGGGCAATGGCACAGCCCACGCCGCCGCCGACCACGCAGACCTTCTTCTTGCCCTCCACGGGGGTGGGCTTGCCCAGGGGGCCTACGAAATCCTGGATGTAGTCGCCCTCGTTGAGAGCGCCCAGGGCGTTGGTGGAGAAGCCCACCTTCTGGAAAATGATGGTAACGGTACCGGCCTCCCGGTCGTAGCCCGCGATGGTCAGGGGCACCCGCTCGCTCATGTCGTCCACCCGGAAGATGATGAACTGACCGGCCTTGGCCTTTCTGGCGATGAAGGGGGCCTCAATGTCCATCAGGGTGACGGTGGGGTTCAGCTCCTTTTTGCGCACGATTTTATACATATCCTGATCCGTCCTTTTTTGAATTTTTAAAAAGTCAGGGAACGCTCATACGGTATCCATTATAATGCCATATGTTGGATTTGTCAAATCAATATCGATATTTTTGTGGCGAATATACAAAGTTTTTGCTTTTTTCCGTTCTTGCTGTAGGGGCGGCTATCAGCCGAGCGCAGCTTGTTGTAGGGGCGGCTATCAGCCGCCCGCAGCGTTCGTCAAGGGATGCGCTCCGTTCTATCGAAAACGCCCAAAAACCGCGTTGTTTCCGCCGGCAGAAATGAAAACGCCCGCGATACGCGGGCGTTTGAAGGGTTATTTTTGTTTCAGCAGATCCCGGATCTCGGTGAGGAGCTTTTCCTCGGCGGAGGGCTCGGGGGGTGCGGGAGGCGCCGGAGGGGCTTCTTCTTTTTTCTTGTGCAGGTTCCCAAGCTTGTTCAGGCCCTTTACCAGGAAGAACACCACCAGCGCCAGGATCAGGAAATTGATGATGGCGGAGAGGAAATTGCCCACATTCAGGGTGTTGGGGATCACGTTTCCCGCCTCGTCCAGAGGGGCCTCGCCGAAGAGCCGGGGAAGGGTGATCTTAATCTCGGAGAAGTCGATGCCGCCCAGGAAAATGGCGACGATGGGCATGATGATGTCCTCGGTGAGGCTCTTGGTGATGGTGGAGAAGGCCGCGCCGATGATGGTACCGACGGCCAGAGCCATGGCGTTGCCCTTCACGGCAAAGGCCACGAACTCATCGATCCACGCGGGCTTTTTGGGTTTGGACATTCGTATACCTCCTATCAGAATTGAGAATTGACAATTGAAAATTGACAATTACAGTATGCTGCCGTAGGGGCGGATAACATCCGCCCGCTGGCGTTGGATGATGAGAGCACTCCGTTCTGTCGGTAATGCTTATCAAGCCAGCGTTACTGGCGGCTGATAGCCGCCCCTACGATGAACTCGGAACATGATTGCGCTGTGGCTGGATTTGTATACAATTGAAAACTACAGAATAATTGTCAATTGTCAATTGTAAATTGTCAATTATTTCTCAATGACTTCCAGTCCGCCCAGGTACTTTCTCAGGGCTTCGGGGATGACGATGCTGCCGTCGGCGCGCTGGTTCTGCTCCACGAGAGCCGGGAAGATCCGGGAGGTGGCGAGGCCCGAGCCGTTGAGGGTGTGGACGAATTCGGGCTTGCCGGTGGCTTCCCGGCGGAAGCGGATGTTGCCCCGGCGGGCCTGGTAATCCCGGGCGTTACTGACGGAGGAAACCTCCTTGTAGCCGTTCATGGAGGGGATCAGGATCTCGATGTCGTAGGTGCGTGCCATGGAAGCGGAGCAGTCTCCCGCCGCCAGCTTCACGGTGCGGAAGTGGAGCCCGAGACCTGCCACCAGATTCTCGGCCTTGTGTACCAGCTCCTCGAAGGCCGCGTCGGAATCCTCGGGGCGGGTGAACTGGAACATCTCCACCTTGTTGAACTGGTGGCCGCGCACCATGCCCCGCTCGTCGGCCCGGTGGGAACCGGCCTCTCTGCGGAAGCAGGGGGTGTAGGCAAAGAGCTTCCGGGGAAGGTCGGCTTCGCTGAGAATTTCGTCCCGGTAGATGGAGCACAGGGCGGCCTCGGCGGTGGGCAGCATATAGTGCACCCGGTCGTCGGTGGGGTT
>CAMFFO010000048.1 GCA_945949735.1 uncultured Clostridia bacterium
GGCGGATAATATCCGCCCCTACGGTGATAGTGCTGTAAACAACAATTTATCGTTTGCCTGATTTGAACTACACATGGGAATTCATGGAGGTATTGGTATGATTCGAACGCGAATTGCCCTGGTCTTGGCGGTAATGGGCCTGGTGGGGTGCATGACGCTCCCGGCGGCCGGGGCGGAGGTGGACAGCGGCAGCGTCTACTGCTTCTCGGCGGAGGACTTTTCGGACACCGGGAAAATCGAGGGGATCTGCATCACGGACCTGCCCCAGGATATGGCGGGAATCCTGGCCCTGGGCAGCAGAAGCCTGCGGCCGGGGGACATCCTGACAGCGGAGCAGGTGGGGCAAATGACCTTCACCCCCGTTCCCGGAGAGGAGGATCGGGAGCTGCAGGTGGGGTATCTGCCGATCTACGAGAACAGTGTAGGCCCCGACACGGCTCTGACCCTGTCCATCCGGGGCAAGGAAAACAAGCCGCCGGTGGCGGAGGACTGCGCCGTGGAGACCTATAAAAACCTGAGCGTCACCGGAAAGCTGAAGGTCTCCGACCCCGAGGGACAGGTTATGACATTCCGCCTCATCCGGCAGCCCAAGCGGGGCGCCGTGGAGCTGGGCGCGGACGGCAGCTTCACCTACACCCCCAAGAAGAATAAGGTTGGGGTGGACTCCTTCGTATACACCGCGACAGATCCCGCCGGAAAGGTGTCCCGGGAGGCCACGGTAACGGTGACCATCCTGAAGGCCACGGATGGAACCCAGTACACCGACACCAAGGGCCTGAGCTGTCAATTCGCGGCGGAGTGGATGAAGAACACAGGCATTTTTGTCGGCGAGCGGCTGGACGGAAACGCCTGCTTCCAGCCGGAGAAGGCCGTCACCCGGGGAGAATTTACGGCGATGCTGGTGAAAACCCTGGAGCTACCCAAGGAGGAGACTGCCCTCACGGGTTATTCCGATGACATTCCGCAGTGGCTCCGGCCCTATGTGGCTGCGGCGGTGCGCAGCGGGCTGACGGCGGGGCTGCCGGATCAGGATGCCTTCGGCGCGGACATTCCCATTACCGGAGCGGAGGCGGCGGTGATGGTCAACAATGCCCTGGATTTGAAGGCGGCGGGGGAAGCCAATGAGGAGGTTCCCGCCTGGGCGGAGTACGCCCTGCGGGCTGTGCGGGAGGTTGGGCTGACCCTGGACGCGGACACGCCCCTGACCCGTGCCCAGGCGGCGGAGCTTATGTATCAGGTATCCGGGAGCGTAACGGAGACTACCCGGTATTTCAGCTGAGGAAAGGATATAAAATGCCCCGGGCAAGTTTTGCCCGGGGCCCATTGTTCAGGTGAGATCCTGACCGGTAACGTATTTCTTTGCGGGAGTGTTCAGGAGAACCACGCCGATCACCAGCAGGATCAGCAGGTCGGGCAGCATATATGCACCATTGTACAGTGCGGAATAGAACCAGGGAGTGGTCATGGTCATGTTGAAGAAGGTCTCGGGCATATACTCCGCCCAGATCGTGGCGCCAACCACATAGTGAACCAGGAATCGGGCGACGCAGGCAACAATGGCCGCGGGCACAAATTTGCCCTTAAACAGACCGGCAAGACCCAGCACGGTGTAGGCCAGAAGGAAGTCGCCCACAATGCTCTGCCAGCCGATGGCAATGCCGCCCTCGAAGAGCATCTGGAACACGGCGTGAGCGAAGCTCACCACCATGCCGGGGCCAAAGCCCCAGCGGACGCAGAACAGGATGATGGGCAGCATGGCCAGATCCACGGAGCCGCCCCAGGGCATCTTGTACAGCGGCAGGAAGCTGAGAACTTCCGCCAGAGCGATGCACAGGGCGCCCTCGGTCAGAAGCCGCACTTTGCGATGAGATTTGTTCATAGAGAATACCTCCTAAAAAAAGTATCGCATTGCAAACCCGTCCAGGTGCAATGCGACACAGTAGGCATCCCATATGTGCATCTTTCCCTACGACGGTACTAGCCGTATCAGGTTCACGGGTCTGGGCTGCATTACCCACTCTCAGCCGGACGCATCCGGCTCCCCGAAGACGAAATTGTTTTTGCGATCTTGGTATATTATAGCGAAGAATGGAGAATTGTCAAGCCATTTCCAGTGTCAGGGGCTTGCCGCCGAGAATGTGGAAGTGCAGATGCTGCACGGTCTGGCCCGCGTCGGGGCCGCAGTTGGACACCACCCGGTAGCCGTTTGTCAGACCCTCGGCGCGGGCAATGGCGGGAATCACCTCAAAGATGTGGGCGACCAGACCGGAGTTTTCGGCGGTAACAGCGTCGCAGTCGGCAACATGAGCCTTGGGAACCACCAGCACATGGGTGGGCGCCTGGGGCGCGATGTCCCGGAAGGCCAGGACAAGATCATCCTCGTAAACCTTGGTGGAGGGGATTTCTCCCGCGATGATTTTACAGAACAGACAATCAGACATTATCGTTTCCTCCTGTTTTAAAGTCCGAATACATGAAAGCCCAAAAGGCTCACCACGGTCATAATGATTCCGGCGATGACAAGCCCCAGGGAAACGGCTGCGGCGGTTGCCTTGGCACCCATATCCAGGAAGCTGGCCCCCAGGGTGCCGGTCCAGGCCCCGGTGCCGGGGATGGGGATGCCCACGAACAGCATCAGGGCCACCAGCAGACCGTATCTACCGTAGCGGCCGGAAGAGAGCTTCCGTCCGGCCTTCTCTCCCTTGTCGTGGAAGAACCGGCAGATGCCCCCGATGAACCGCTTGTCCAGACCCCAGAGCAGGAACTTCCGGGCGAAAAAGTAGATCACCGGAACCGGAAGCATATTCCCCACCACGCACACGGCAATGGCAGGCAGGGCAGGCAAATCCATATGGATGGCGATGGGAATGGCCCCCCGCAGCTCAATCAGGGGCACCATGGAGACGAAAAAAACAGCGATATATTTGATCAGCATTTTATCCACCTAAAATAGATTTCGCTTTATTATAGCATAATTCCCACCGGGAAGCAACCAGTTTCGCAGGGAGGGGAAAACAAATTGGTGTTTGTCGGGCTGACGGAAAGCAATACCTTCCCCCGAGGGGAAGGTGCCCCGAAGGGGCGGATGAGGAACGGCGAAACCTGAAGTTTTCCGCATCGGTTGGAATTACGGTACAACATTTGGACGAATTCCGAAAAACAGGGACGATTCGGTAATCTGCAGCGGTCGCCGTTCCTCATCCACCGCTTCGCGGTCCCCCTTCCCCCCGGGGGAAGGTATCATTTCGCCGACATCTCTACAAACACCAATTTATCGTGCTTCCTGGTTTCGGCGGAGGGATTCCAGAAGGTCGATTACATCCGTCAGACTGTCCGCGAGGCCGAACAGGAGGGATTTGGTATCCTCGTTCGGCTGATCCTGATCGGGCACCATCACGTCCATGCAGCCTGCCCCATGGGCGGCCAGGATTCCCACGGGGGAGTCCTCCAGAGCCAGGCAGCTTTCCGGGGGGAGGTTCAGCGCGGCGGCCCCCGCCAGGTAGATGTCCGGGGCGGGCTTGCCCAGGGGCACATCCTGGGCGGTGCGGATGGCCGCGAAGCTCTTCTCCAGGCCCAGGGGAGTCAGGTGCCGCAGCACCCGGTCGATGGGGGTGGCGGTGGTGATGGCGGCGGGGATGCCATGGGCCTGGAGGTAGGCCAGCAGCTCCCGGATGCCGGGCTTGGGCTCCACGCCGTGCTCCGCGATGTAAGCGTCCATCAGCTCACAGCGTTTTAAGCGCACCTGCTCGTAGTTGAGCTCCGGGCCGAACCAGCTCTTCAGCCGGACTTCTCCCGCGGCCCGGTTCAGGCTCCGCATCCCCAGGGCGTGCTCCCGGGTCATGGGATAGCCGCAGGCAATGCCCGCTTCCTGCCAGAAGCGGGTGTAGAGCTTCTCGGTGTCCAGAATCACACCGTCCATATCAAACAAAACACCCCGGACAGACCTTGTCCGCTGGGGCTGTAGAATCGAATAGGCCATGGAATGCCTCCTTGTGTGGGGTGGAAAGACAAATTGGTGTTTGAAGTTTTGAAGCGCGCAGCGCCTTGCCTTCCCCTTTGGGGAAGGTGGCAGCCCGAAGGGCTGACGGAAGAGGTTTTCAGGTGCCATTTTGCGGAAAAGAGCAAGAAAACAGTAAGTCAGCGAACCTCTCCCGACCTCGCTTCGCTCGGCCACCCTCCCCAAAGGGGAGGGCAAGAGCGTTTCAAACACCAATTTATCGCTCTGTAATTTCTTATTATACATATTTTTTCCCGAAAAGATAGGGGGAAAACGCAAATTATTCCCTCCTTAGAAAAGAATTAAGGGGATCTTAAAGAATCCCCCTCTTTCATCTTAATAATCTTGATGCTATAATGATGCCACAAAGAGGAAAAAGGAGGCGGGGAGAATGTACAACATTCTGATCTGCGACGATGAAAGCGATATTGTGAACGCTCTGAAAATCTATCTTGCGCCGGAGGGGTATCGTCTCTTTGAGGCCTTCAACGGAAAGCAGGCTCTGGACATCGTCCGGGAGAACGACATCCACCTGATTTTGCTGGACGTCATGATGCCTGTGATGGACGGAATTACCGCCACGTCCCGAATCCGGGAGCTTAGCAACGCGCCCATTATCCTGCTCACCGCCAAGTCCGAAACCGAGGACAAGGTGCTGGGGCTGAATGTGGGTGCGGATGATTACATCACCAAGCCCTTTGTCCCCGTGGAGGTGCTTGCGAGAGTCCGCAGCCAGCTTCGCCGCTATGCCAAGCTGGGCAGCCGCCCGGAGGAGGGCGGAGAGAACATCACCGTTGGGGGAATCTCTCTGGACGATCGAACCAAGTCCGTGGTGGTGGAGGGGGAAAATGTTGCCCTGACCCCCACGGAGTATGCCATCCTCCGTCTGCTGATGAAAAACCCCGGCAAGGTCTACTCCACCAAAAACCTGTATGAGGCTGTTTGGCAGGAGGCGGCTCTGGGCAGCGAGGGCGCGGTAGCTGTCCACATCCGGCACCTGCGGGAGAAAATCGAAATCAATCCCTCCGAGCCCCGGTATCTCAAGGTGGTCTGGGGCCAGGGGTACAAGATCGAGGGGGCGGCCAAATGAAGTACCACATTGTTTTTAAATTCCTGGCGGTGGCGCTGTGCGCGGCGTTTCTGCTGGTGAGTCTGGGCAGCGCCGCGGGAATTCTGCTGCTGGCCAGCCAGGGGCTCTACGGCACCTCTGTGGATACGATGCTGGAATGGGCGGAGGAGAGCGCGCTTGAGCGCTATGCCCAGTATGTCGGCTCCCGCTATGCCAGCGTGAATCTGGGCGGCTGCCCGGAGGAGATGATCGAAAGCCTGGACGGCTGGATGGAGGAGGACTACGCCCAAAACCAATTCCAGCCCGGAGCGGTGGGCTATCGCATCCAGGACCCCGAGGGAAACGTGGTGGAGGACCGGGGGCTGGAAAGCTACAGCAGGGTGGTGAATTTCCCCTTTACAGACAGCTACCGGGAGCTTCTTTCGCTGAAGACCCGGGAGGCCTACGACAATCAGACGGCCCCCACCATCGATCAGAACGCGCTGCTGTACAACGCGATTCCATCCAGGGGCACTATGGTGTCCGCAGCCTATTTCTATGACGAAAACGGCAGCGAGTTGGTTTCCACTACGGAAACAGGCGTATCTGCGCTGGCCTACTACAGCCAGGATGGAGACGTGCTGCTGCGCACCACGGGCCCCATGGAGCTGATGCTGTCGGAAACGGAGGTGGCGGGAGCCAGCTTTTATGACGAAAACGGCGGGATGCTGTATCAGACCTTCTCTCGGCAGGGCGTAGGCTCCATCTGGGTGGATAGCGAGGGCTGCCTGTGCTTCGCCGCCTACGCAGCCGGGGATGCCCTACCGGCGGATATCCCGGAGGATGGTGTGGAGGTTTACAGCATCAGCCTGACCTATGGTGACGAAAGCTCCGAGAGCCTGGGCGGCGTGGAGCCTTTGGGCACTCTGGAGTATATGGAGGACGGACGAGCGCGCTTCCGGTCCGTTGCCGGGGAGACGCTCTCCATGACGGAGGGGAACACGGTGACGGCCATCTCCTTCCGGGATGCAAAGGGCAATGTGCTGCTGGAGGCCGAAGGGGGAACCGTGACCCTGGCGGACGGCGAATTTACCTGGGAGGAGGCGGCTCCTGTTGGGGATGCTGTCCGCCCGGAGCCAGCTGAAAGCGCTATGGAGGAAACCGCCGCCCCGGAACCGGAGGAAACGGCGGCTTCGGAAGAACGGCCTGCCACGCTGGCGGTTCCCAGCTATAAAGCCAACTCCTATTCCTATTACGACAGCGGGTATCAGGATGTCATGGTGGCGGAGTTCTATTATCAGGAGCTGACCGGCTACACCGTGAGCCTGACCCTTCAGGAGCCGGTGATGCGGCACTCGGAGGTTGCCGATGCCCTGCGGCTGCTGTGGAGCTACCGCAACGCCCTGTTCGGGATTCTGGCGGTGAGTGTTCTGCTGTTCGCGGTGTGCGCGGTGTATCTTTGCTGCGCCGCCGGACGGAAGCCCGGAAGGGACAGCGTGAAAGCGGGAGGTCTGAATCTGATTCCGCTGGATGCCTATGCCCTGGGCGTAGGTTTGGCGGACGTGGGAATTGTCTGGCTGCTGGCGGAGGGTATGGAATACCTGCTCAATCAGGGACTCCTCTTCGCCGCCGGGACGGCCGCGGCGGCAGGCTATGGAGCCTGTGTGCTGTTTGTGGGCTTCTGCTTTGCCTTTGCCGCCCAGGTCAAGACGCCGGGAGGCCTGTGGTGGAGGAACAGCGCCTGCGGTTGGTGTATGCGCCTGCTCGTTGCCGCCTGCAGGCTGGCGATCCGGATCATTGTCTGGTGCTGGGTGCAGCTGGAGAAGCTCTGGAACTGGGCGCTGCCCTTGGGGAAACGGGTGCTGCGTGCCGTGTGGAAGCTGGTAAAGTTCTTCTGGCTGGAGCTGAAAAAGCTGTGCGTCAGATTCTTTTCGGTGTTGGAAAAATGTATGATCTGGCTGGGAAAAACCCTGGCACGGTTTGCGGATCTGCTGCCGCTGACCTGGCAGTGGCTGGTGGCGGCCTTTGTGTTGCTGTTTGCCCTGGGAATCACGATCAGCACCGAACGGGTCGGGTGGATTCTGCTGGGGGTGTGTACGGTGCTGGCGGTGGTGCTCTACGGCTCCGGGGCCTTCGGCACCCTGCTGGAAAGCGCCAAGCGGATGCGCCGGGGAGATCTGGACACCAAGGTGGACGATGGCTTGCTGGTGGGCTGCTTCCGGGATTTTGCCCAGGAGCTGAACGGTCTGGCGGATGTGGCGGTGGTGGCTGCCCAGAAGCAGCTGAAGTCCGAACGGATGAAAACCGAGCTGATCACCAACGTGTCCCACGATATCAAGACCCCCCTGACCTCCATCATCAACTATGTGGATCTGATGAGCAAGCCCCACACCGAGGAGGAGCAGGAGCTTTATCTGGAGGTGCTGTCCCGGCAGTCCCAGCGCTTAAAGAAGCTCATTGACGACCTGATGGAAATGAGTAAGGCCAGCACCGGGAATATTCCCGTGGATATCGCCCGGGTGGATGCGGCGGAGGCCGTGAACCAGGCCCTGGGGGAATTCGGGGATAAGCTGGCGAAGGCGAACCTGACCCCGGTGTTCCGGCGGCCGGAGGAACCGGTGGAAATGCTGGCGGACGGACGTCTGGTGTGGCGGGTGCTGAGCAATGTGCTGAGCAACGCGGTAAAGTACGCGCTGTCGGGTACGAGGCTGTATGTGGATCTGACCACCCTGGAGGGCAAGGTGCTGATCTCCCTGAAGAACATCTCCCGGGAGGAGCTGAACGTGGAGGCCGATGAGCTGATGGAGCGATTCGTCCGGGGGGACGCCTCCCGGAATACCGAGGGCAGCGGCCTGGGGCTGAACATTGCCAAGAGCCTGATGGAGCTGCAGAAGGGCCAGCTCCAGCTGCTGGTGGACGGGGATCTGTTCAAGGTGACCCTGATTTTCCCCCAGGCCTAATGCCGCAGCGGAGAATTAATGTTTATAATTGACAATTAACAATTGACAATTGAAAATTAAGGAATCGCTTCGGGATAAAAATAAAATGTGCTATCGGATTAACTCAGCAGTACGACAAATTGGTGTTTTTGGAGATGTCGGCGAAATGATACCTTCCCCCGGGGGGAAGGGGGACCGCGCAGCGGTGGATGAGGAACGGCGACCGCTGCAGATTACCGAATCGTCCCTATTTTTCGGAATTCGTCCAAATGTTGTACCGTAATTCCAACCGATGCGGAAAACTTCAGGTTTCGCCGTTCCTCATCCGCCCCTTCGGGGCACCTTCCCCTCGGGGGAAGGTATTGCTTTCCGTCGGCCCGACAAGCACCAATTTGACGAATTGCTGAGGAAAGCCGATAAGCACAAAACATAATATGCATATCGGCTTAAGTCAGCAAACCATCAAATTGGTGTTTGTCGGGCTGTTTTGGGAACGTTGCAAAAAACACTGTAGGGGAGGCATTCATGCCTCCCGGCGGAGAAACGTCCTGTTTTTTCGCACCGTTAGGCGAAAACGCACCGTGTACGCGACAGGCTGAATGCCTCCCCTACAGCCAAAAAGGAACGTGTTCGAAAATCTACAAACGCCAATTTATCGCTTAACGGTTCTATTGGATTTTATTCACAAATTGGTCGAATTTTGTTTTCAAATCCGTTATTGGATGTTCAAAACCGGAAGATATTTTATATACAGAAAGGTTGCGGAAGCCGTGAGCCGCTTCCTTTCCACTCAAGTAGATCCTCTTTTCTACCTCTCTTCTTTCCAATCCCTTTTGCAGAAAACCCCCGCTGCCAAAAGCAGCGGGGGTTTTCTCAGTAGGGGGAGGTAAAGATAAATTGTTGTTTACAGCACTATCACCGTAGGGGCGGATAATATCCGCCCGCAACCTTACCGCATGGATAGCACGCACATTCACCGGAAATGCTCAAAAACCGGAACGATTCGGGCGGATAATATCCGCCCCTACGGTAGCAACGTAAGGTGCTTGAAAACTGTGAACACCAATTTACCGGAGATATCATGGGAGGGGCTGGGGGAGGATCTGGGCGGTGAGGGCGGAGATTTCGTAGGCGGTTTTCTGCAGGGAGCCTTCCTCGGTGACCTTGGTGTAAACCCGGCTCTGGAGGCGGCCGGTGACTGAGAGGCAGTCCCGGGTGTGGCAGCGGGAGATCTCCTGAGCCGTCCGGCCCCAGAGAATACAGGGCAGGTAATCCGCGCGCCGGAAGGCCCGGGGTACTGCCAGCATCACATCACAGATCTCCCTGCCCAGAGGGGTGCGGCGGTAGGTGGGCTCCCGGCAGAGGAAGCCCTCCAGGGCGACCTGGTTTGTCGGTTCCCCGTCCTGGAGGGCGAGGGATGCGGCAAACACAAAAATCAGAAGCCTGCGCTGCCCGTCGCTGCGCAGGTTGTGGGAGCGCACCTGGCCTGTTACGCACAGCAGAGCCCCTTCCTCCACAGGTGTGGATTCCAGCAGAACCTCTGGGGCAACGATGGGCAGGGTGTCCACCGCCGAGGACAGGCGGGGCACGTCCAGATAAAAACGGAAAAACCGCTTGCCGTGGTTCTCGTGGGAAAACCGGGGCGCGGATGCCAGCGTCCCCCGGAGGGTTACCTGATTCGTGATTTGTTCCATAGTACCACCTCATAGCCTAGTGTGTGGTACAGGCTATGCGGCGGGGAACGGATTGAGAACCGGCGGATGCAGCCGTATTCATCAAGCACTCCGCCATGGCGGGGATGTTTGGCAACGATAAATTGGTGCTTGTCGTGCAGCCTCAAGCAACAGAAAACCTTGTCATCCTGAGCGAAGCGGAGCGGAGTCGAAGGATCTTCGCACCAAGTTAACCTGAAAGCGTAACGAAATGCGTAGATCCCTCGACTCCGCTTCGCTCCGCTCGGGATGACAGGTGGAAGAACCGGGGGATTGCCACACCAGTGTGCGCACTGGTTCGCAATGACATGAAATCTGGCGACAGCCCGACAAACACAAATTTACCGACCTTTCATTTGAAGCGGGCAAGGGAGAAAAAACAGCGGCCGCGTTTGGCGGCCGCTGGGGGTTACTGAATGTGGGTGTGATTGTTGATGTGATCCTGGCAGTAGCAGTAGTAGCCCTTGCACCGGGAGCAGTAGCGGAATTCCAGCTCCGGGTCCGACACGTCCGTCCTGCCGCAGACAGTGCAGCGGTGGAGGTAGGGGGCCTTGGGCTGGGCTGTGGAGGCCTCGTAGGAGGGCGCGCCCTTGAAGGGGATCACCTTGGGGCGGGAAGCGGTTTGCTTTCCACGGCGGAAAAGCCGCCGGGCGTTGATCCGCCAGGACATGGGGATCACGTTGGCCACGTCCTTGCCGAAGAACAGGAAGTAGTTGGCCAGGGCCACCAGGGGGAAGAGGTTATAGGGGAAGTAGAACACGGGCACCGACAGCATAATCACGTTGATCAGCGTGATGGCCAGGTCGAACAGGGCGAAAATCCAGGCCTTGATGGGGATGATGAAGAAGAGCAGGAAATGGGCGTCGGGATACAGGGTGGCGTAGGCCAGGAACAGGCTCATATTCAGGTAATTCACCGAGGCGTTGCAGGGGAAAATCAGACAGTAGATATCCATCAGCACCAGGCCCGACAGGTAAAACAGATTGAACCGGAAGGTCCCCCACTGGTTCTCAATGGCCCGGCCCAGGGAGAAGTAGCACAAAAGGCCGATGGCGGTGTACAGGATGTTGCCGCCGTTGTAGGTCAGCGCGTAGGTAAACAGCCGCCAGACCTGACCTCGGAGAATCAGCGTCCGGTCAAAATAGAGAACATTATAGAGCACGGTGTTCTGGGTCAGCTGGGTCATCAGGTACACCACGGCGCTTCCAATACAGATATACAGCATCAGATTGGGAATGCCCTTGTCCCGGTTGCGGTAGCACAGCCGGTCAAATTGCCTGCGAAGGTTTTTCAATTGTACTCAACTCCTAAAGCTTTCTGGGGCTATTTTATCAGCAAGCGCCGAAAAAGTCCATAGCGGAATTGTAAACGATGCGTGCAAAGTTGATACCTGCGTCCGAAAAAAAGCGTGGCTGGAGGGGAGATACTTGACAAATCGGGGAAACAGAGTATAATGAGCCATAACTGCATACAAGCCTTATCAAGAGTGGTGGAGGGAACGGCCCGATGAAACCCGGCAACCTGTTTATTCAAGGTGCCAAATCCGGCGGCAACGACAGATGAGGATTCGATTCACGCACATCGGATCTTCGGTGTGCGGTTTTTTGTTGGATAAGCGCGAAAACAGAATCGAAAGGATGCAAAAAATGGAAGAAAGACTTTTCACCTCGGAATGCGTTACCTGCGGACATCCGGACAAGGTGGCGGACGCCATTTCCGACGCCATTCTGGATGCCTGCCTTCAGCAGGACCCCGGCTCCCGGGTGGCCTGTGAGACTATGGTTACCACGAACTTCTGCCTGATCTGCGGGGAAATCACCACGAAAGCGAATGTGGACTATGCCGCCGTCGCACGGCAGACCATCCGTGAGATCGGCTATGTGTACCCCGGCGATGGCTTTGACGCGGACAGTGTGGAAATTCAATGCCGGATTCACACCCAGTCCGCGGACATCGCCCTGGGCACCAATGACGACGTGGGCGGTGCGGGGGACCAGGGCATGATGTTCGGAGGCGCCTGCACCCAGACTCCGGAGCTGATGCCCCTGCCCGCCGCTCTGGCCCGGGCCCTGTGCAACCGCCTGACGGAGTGCGTCCGCTCCACGGATTTGCTGCGGCCCGACGGGAAAACCCAGGTGACCGTGGCTTACGATGAAGCGGGCAATGTGCTGGGGGTGGATACCGTGGTGGTGTCCATCATGCACAGCGCGGATTTTGAAATCGGGGAGCTGCGCCGCTATGTCCGGCAGGGCGTCATCGCCCCCGTGCTGGAGCGGTACGGCTTTTCCATTGACCATGTGAAGCATATTCACATCAATCCCACCGGGAATTTTGTCATCGGAGGCCCCAATGGGGACACGGGCCTCACCGGGCGGAAGATCATTGTGGATACCTACGGAGGCTATTTCTCCCATGGCGGCGGGGCGTTCTCCGGGAAGGATCCCACCAAGGTGGACCGGAGCGCCGCCTACATGGCCCGGTACATGGCCAAGAATCTGGTGGCGGCGGGGCTGGCCAGTCGGGTGCAGGTGCAGCTTGCCTACGCCATCGGCGTGGCGCAGCCGGTTTCCCTGCGGGTGGACAGCTTTGGCACCGGGGTGGTCTCCGACGGGCGGATGACAGAGCTTCTGCGGCAGTGCTGCGATATGACCCCCGCCGGAATTATCCGGAAGCTGGAGCTGCGCCGCCCAATCTACGCGGACACGGCCTCCCGCGGCCACTTCGGCGTGGAGGGCAGACCCTGGGAGCAGACCGATCTGGCGCATAGACTGAAGGAACTGGCGGGGGTATGAGGATGCGCAGAGTGGAAAGATAAATTGGTGTTTGAAAGGTTGCGTTGCAAATTACCTGTCATTGCGAACCAGTGCGCACACTGGTGTGGCAATCCCCCGGTTAGTGGGAAAATGTACCGAATAGCACCCAAAAAATGTGAACTCCTACGATTTTCGGTGGTAATCGCTACCTGGTTCCATTCAACCGGGGGATTGCCACGACCAGTGTGCGCACTGGTCTCGCAATGACAGCTATATTTTTCAAACACCAATTTATTGTACCATTCTTGTACCGCTATTGGAAAACAGGTGATCCGGCAGCGAATGCTGCCGGATCGTTTTTATAGGAGGATGGGCTGAATCTGCTTTCCCTCCAGGGCCAGGCGGAGGGTTTGGGGCAGAAGGGTGAAATCCGCCGCCAGGGAGGTGGGCTTCCCCGCGGGGTCATCCTGGCGGAAGGGGACAAAGTAATAGTGCTTCCGGGCCAGAAGCTTTCCGATGTTCTCCGCCGCGCCCGCCAGGCCGTCGTTGGTGGATAGGGCCACCACAATGGGCCTGCCATTGCGCAGATGGCTTTTGGCGGCCATGGTCACCGGAGTATCCGCAATGCTGTGGGAGAGCTTCGCCAGGGTGTTTCCGGTGCAGGGGGCGATGATCAGGGCATCCAGCAATTTCTTGGGGCCAATGGGCTCCACCTGAGCGATGGTGTCAAGGGGCGGCTTCCCGCAGATTTCCTTCGCCCTTGCCCGGAATTCCTCCGGGGTGCCGAATCGGCTGGAAACGGTGGACGCGGCCTGGGAGAAAATGGGGATCAGACAATATTCCTCCGACAGCTCCCGCATCACCGGGAACACAGCGGAAAAGGTGCAGAACGAACCGCACAGGGCAAACCCGATGGTCATTTCTCCGCCTCCTTTCCAAGCCGCAGAAGGGTTTCTGCGATGAGCTTTCCGGAGCTTTCCGGGGCATGGATGCCGGGAAGCCCCCTGGCCCAGACCGCGTCCGTGACCGGCAGGCCCCGCCGGGAGGCCAGGTCCAGCTTGACGGCCCGGGGGCAGCGCTCCAGCTGTTCAGCCGTGAGCAGAGGGAGGGGGACGGTGTTGACGATGAGCCGGTAGGGAGCCGGATCCAACGCCCGCGCCTCCCCCGCGCCATAGCCCAGGGCCAGGAGCATGGCCCGGTGGGCGGGATCCCGGGCCGCAACGGTTACGCCGGCCCCCAGACCTTTCAGGAGCCGGGCAAGGCATTTTCCGATCCGGCCCCAGCCCAGGATCAGGGTGGGGGCCTCCGCCAGGGTGACGGGGAGCAGGGAAGCGGCGATCTGAATGGTACACTGGGCGGTGATGGCGGCGTTTTTGGCTAAGTATTCTTCATCCCGGAGCAGGTCCAGGACCGGGAGCCCCTCCAGCAGGGGATGGTTCAGGTTTCCTCCCGCGATGACGGCGTCATCGGGAAGCTCCCGGAGCAGATCCTCCAGTCTGCCCCCGCCCCGGAGGGCTCCGGCGGAATCAAAGCTGGGAACATCCAGCAGCAGGCACCCGGTCTCCTCTCCCGGGTCGTGGGCGATGGGGACGCCCCTCTGCGCGAGGAGCTCCGCGGCATACCGGACGGCGGGGGTGCTTCCGGCGCAGTAAATTGGCCTTTGCAGCATGGCAATACCTCCTTCCTGCCAGACTATGCGGCGAAGGATATGCCGGTGCTTGATTTTTTCACAGGATCGGGTATAATGAAATTAATGGAGAGATAAATTGTTGTTTACAGCACTATCACCGTAGGGGCGGATATTATCCGCCCGCAACCTTACCGC
>CAMFFO010000049.1 GCA_945949735.1 uncultured Clostridia bacterium
CAGTGTGCGCACTGGGGCACCTTCCCCCCGGGGGAAGGTATGGTGCGGCGCAGCCTTACAAATTCCAATTTATCCATCAGCCGCGTAAAACCGATATACACATTCCATAAATACCTGCAATCGGTTTAAAAATAGGGATTAAACTGCTGAATGATTCTGGTGGCTCTTTCCTTTCCCCGGCGCATACAGCTGGGGATGTCCTCGCCCAGGCTCAGGCCGTAGGCAAAGCCCGCAATGTAGCTGTCCCCGGCTCCCACGGTGTTGACCACAGGCACCCTCTGGGCCTCCTGCGCGTAGAACCGGCTGCCGTCGTAGGCCAGGCTTCCGTGTTCGCCCAGCATGGCCACCACACATCCGGCGCCCTTGGCCTTTGTTTTCTTCAGAAAGCTCCGGATGTAATCGTCGTCGGCATCGTAAGAGAAGAACGCGTAATCCAGGTAGGGCAGCAGCGTGTCATTGGAGGGAAGCTCCAGCCGCTTGGAAAAATCGTAGATCCAGATCTGCCCCGGCTGCTTCAGCTGGGCAATGTACCGGTCCATCCTTGCCCAGCGCTCGGAATAGACAATATCGAATTGCTTCACAAACTCCAGATCCTCATCAGACAGGGAGATCTGCTCCATGGCGTTTCCCTCGAAGTGCAGATGCCGCCTGTCTCCGTCCACAATGTCCATGGTGGCCATGCCGGTGGGACGGTCCACACGCCCCAGGACCCGCAGGGGGATCCCCCGCTCCTTCAGGCGCTCCTCCAGAGCCAGCGCAAACACATCGTTGCCCAGAATGGTCATCTCCGTCACATCGCCGCCCAGATCCTTATAGTTCAGGGCAAAATCGATGCTGTTTCCGGTGAGATAATACCGGTCCAGCTTGTAATATACATCAATGCAGTTGTCCGCCATCGCAATGGTCCGTTTCATGTTCATTCCCCCATGACATAAATCATGTACTTCCGGTTTTTGATGCCGTCGTACTCGCAGAAGTAGATATCGGCCGCGGCCCCCAGCTTGATCTTACCATCCACCACCGGGAACACACAGTGGTTTCCGGTGAGCAGGGATTTGATGTGTCCGGGGGTATTGCCGCCGATGGTGCCGTAGCTTGGCAGGTAGTGGTTGTGAAAATAGGGATAATCCTCCGGCGCCAGCCGGTCCAGGACTCCCATCAGGTCTTTTTCCACGCAGGGCAGGCTTTCATTGACGGTAATGCCGGTGGTGGTATGTTCGGTGATGACATAGACGATTCCGTTGGCAATGCCGCACTCGGCCACATAGGAGCGGACCTGGTCGGTGATTTTGATCATCTCAAATTCCCGGTCCGCGCAGACCGATACCTCTCTGAGCCTGAAATTCATGATTACCCCTCCTTTTTCAGGAAGCGCAGAGCGTTCCGGTAATAGATTTTTTCCAGGGTCTCCCGGGAGAAGTTCAGGCTGTCCAGGCCCCGCTTGCTCCGCACGGGGCGGATTCTGGGGCTGTCGGAGCCGAACATCACCTGATCGGCGATGTTGTGTTCCACCCAAAGCTCTCCCATATCCTCCAGGAATACCTTCCTGTATAGCTGGCCGGGGCCGTCGAAGCTCATCAGCGCCGTGTTCGTATACAGATTCGGGTACTTGAGCAGCAGCGCCGCCGTTTCCTGCACCCAGGGCCAGCCCACATGGGCAAGGCACATATTCACCGTGGGATACCGGTTTACAACAGGCTCAAAGTCCATGGGCCTGCAGAATTTTGCCAGCGCGTTTGTTTCCAGGCAGAAGCCCGCCTGAAAGACAATGGGCTTATCCAGCTCCCGACACAGCTCGTACAGAGGGGTCAGCCTCTCGTCATCGGGGAACATATGCAGTCTCGCGGTATTGAGATACAGGCCCACAAGGCCGTATTCCGTAAACGCTCTGCGAAGCTGCGCCGCCGCGGTCTCCTTCCGGGGATCCACGGAAGCAAAGCCCCAGAACAGCTCCGGGTCCAGCGCCGTCAGGGAAAAAATGTCTTCGTTGGAGATGGACGGCGTAAGCGTTTCCGCGGAGCAGTCCTCCGGCAGCAGAAACACATGGGAAATATCCGCCAGGGCGTACTGCTTTTTCAGCAGCTCGATGGGCGCCGGCGACATGAGATGATAGTTCATCTCACGGCAGCGCTTTTCAAAAACCCCTTTGTCGGCACAGATGGGCCCGTAGAGCGCAGGCCGGACGTGGGTATCAATAACCATGGTATACCTCTCCTTTTCTTTACAGGGCAAACTGGTGCATCAGGTCCCGGTTCCGCAGATACAGGCTGCGGTATGCCGGATATTTTTCCGCGTACAGGGCGTGGTTTTCCATATTGGGCTGCAGCACCGTTCCCCTGGGCAGGGCGCTTCTCAGCTCCGGGAAGCCGCTCAGGCGTCCGCATCCCACAGCCGCCATCATGGCGTCGCCATAGGCAGAGCATTGATAGGGCTCCGGAATGGTGATAGGAAGCCCCGCCATATCGCAGATAATTTGCATCCAAACCCGGTTTTTGGTCCCGCCGCCGGCGGTGATGATGGATCTGGGCGGCACTCCCATCTCCGTAAACAGAGAAAGATGCTGATAGACGGAGAACCCCACGGCCTCCAGGGCGGCGCGGTTGATGTGGGCTCTGGTATGGCTGCCCTTCAGGCCGAAGAGCATTCCCGTGGCCTTGGGATCCTGGATGGGGCTGCGCTCTCCGTAGATATACGGAAGCATCATCAGCCCGTCACATCCCGGGGCCACCGCCGCCGCTTCTCTGGCCATGACCGCATAGGCGTTCTCTCCGCCCTGAAGCTGCGCCCGGTATTCCTGGGCGTACAGGGTGTCCCGCACCCAGCGGGTCAGCGTTCCCGCCGCATTGGTGCCGTCCCCCAGGCAGAAGGTGCCGGGGACCGTAAAGTCCTTGCCGCCTTTGATGGAGCCGTTTCCCTCCGGGGAAGTATAGTGATCCATAAAGCGGTCCACGCAGTAGTAGTAGAACATGGAGGAGCCAAACTGGAAAAAGGCCGTGCCCGGCTCCACAAGTCCCACGCTGATGGCCTCGGAAGTGGAGTCTCCGGTCCCGGTGATGACGGGAGTACCGGGGGCAAAGCCCGTTTCCCGGGCTGCCTGGGCCGTCACCGTCCCCACCACCCGGGTGGACACCGCGGCCTCGGCGATCTGATCCGGGCGGCAGTACAGAGCGCAGGTCTGCTCATTCACCGCCCCGTCCGCCCGGTACAGGGGCCGGAAGGATCCCTTGGCCAGGAATTGGTCGATGACATATTCTCCGGTGAGCTTTGCCGTCAGATAGGAGCTGCCCGTGAGGAATTTGCTGGTCTTTTCATATACCTGAGGCTCATGCCGCTTGATCCACAGGATCTTTGTGGCCGTGTCACCGGAACAGATGGGGTGGCCGAACAGCTGCTGCACCTGTTCGGGGCCGTAGTAGTCCGTGAGCCACTGGATCTCCTCCCCGGCTCTGGCGTCGATGCCGTACAGGATGGCAGGCCGCAGGGGGCGGCAGTCCCCGTCCACCGGGAGGCAGTCCGTTCCCAGGGCGCTGACACCGACGCAGGCGATCTGCTCCGGCCGGATCCCAGTGGTTTCCAGCAGCTTGCGGGAAAGAATACACAGATCCTTCCACCAGACCTCCTCGGCGTCGTGTTCAAACCATCCGGGCTGAGGATTGTCCATGCCATGGGGCGTGGAGACATCGCCCACCACCTGAAAGTCTTCGTCCAGAAGGATCCCTCTGGAGGCATAGGTCCCAATGTCAATGCCTGCAAAATATTGTTTCATGGCATCGCCTCTTACAGACCGGCCCGGATCCCGGCCACGATGTCCATAAAGCTCCTGACTCTGGCCTCTTCCACCCGCCCGGTCAGGCAGCCGTCGGTTTTAAAGGCCGTGCCCATGCAGACCGCGTCGCACAGCTGCAGCTTTTCCCGGACATTTTCGTGACGGCATCCGGTGTTGCAGAAGACAGGAACATTTCTGGGCTTCGCCACGGAATACACCTCCGCCAGGATGCTGCTGTCCGGCTCGCTTCCCGCCGCCGCTCCGGAAACGCACAGGCCGTCGGCAAATCCGCCGAACATGATGGATTTGGCCACCACCTTCACGTCCCGCTGCACCAGATAGGAGTCGGCCTCGGGATTGACTTTATAGAGAAGCTTAAAATCCTCGATCCCCAGAGCCTTCCGGTGGCGCACGGCCTCACCGCTGTTGGAGGTATACAGGCCGTATTCCCCCATGTAGGCGCCGGAGAAACAGCTTCTGCCGAACCTCGCCCCGGTGGCCGCTCCCAGATCGATGGTGGCGATGGGGTTTTTGACCACGTTCACGCCGAAGGGCAAACGGATCTCCGACTTCAGGCTTCCGATGAGATAGGCCATGGCGGAGATGGTGGCGATATCCGCCACAGGCTGATAGGGCAGGCTGAACTCGTTGGCGAACAGGATCCCGTCCACGCCGCCGTTCTGCAGCGCCGTCAGATCCGCGTAGGCGTGGTCCAGCACTTCGTTCAGGCTGCCGCAGTACCCCGGATCCCCGGGCAGCGCGTCCAGATGCAGCAGCGCGATAATGGGTTTTTGTACCCCAAACATTTCATGAATCCACATATCCATTCCTCTAATCCATATACAGACGGATGTATCAAACCATTTCGATCAAAAAACGATTCAGCCGCAGCCTGTGCTTCTCCTATCAATGACCGTTTATTGCGGCAGCTTCCCCCTCTGCCATTGCGAACCAGTGCACACACCGGAGCGGCAATCCGCGCCTCTTGCAACGTATCACAATTTGTACCCGTTCCCCAGAAGAGAGAAAACGGATCGCCACATCGCTGCGCTCCTCACAATGAAAGAGGGGGGAGCGTATCAGCGTTGGACATACTGCTGGTACGCTAAACGATTATTTCCGTCAAACTCTCTGTTGACGCTGAATCGTTACGTTTTAAAATGAATAACAACATAGCCGTTTCAGGAAACACGACAGTCAGTCAAGCTCTTTCGTGTTGGCCCGCAGCCATGCCACGGTATCGTCAATTGCCTTGTCCGGATCGCAGTAATAACGGCGGTCGCAGATCTCAAAGGAGCAGGTCCCCTGATAGCCGTGGGCCACGATCTGATCGTAATACTGCTTCATGGGGAAATCCCCGTCTCCGGGAACCGTATGGCCCCGGTCGTTGAAATGAATGTGCTGCAGCTTGTCCCCCAGGTTGGCGAAGTAGTCGTCAATGGTCTCGCCGGCGTAGGTCATCTGGTCCATATCCACCATGCCCACAACGGCGGGGGAGCCGATTTCGTCAATCATTTTCGCCAGATCCTTGCTGGTGATAAGGACATTGGTGGTGGTGACCTTCAGCTCCTCCAGCAGGAGTTTCACGCCCTTGCGTTCACAGTACCCAGCCAACGTGCCCAGGCTGTCCCGGCAGTAATTCCATGCATCCTCCCGGGGACTGTCGAAATAGCCGAAGCCGGTGCTGATTTGAATGGCCGGACATTCCAGGAACTGAGCGGTATCCACCGCCCGCTGGTAATAGCGGATGCTGGATTCCCGGGTCAGAGGATTCTGGGTGCAGAAATTCACGGGATAGGTACAGTTTTCCGGGGTCATGGCCATGACCTTCAGGTTGTGGCGGCGAATGCTCTTATCCAGCTCCAACAGGCTGCTGACCGGATAGTCAAACATATTGAGTTGTGGAGCGCAGCAATACAGGTCAATACTGTCAAAGGGCGAGCGCTCAACTTTATCCAGAAATTTCTCAATGGGATAGCGCAGATAGTGATAACTCATCGGCGCGAGCTTCATAGCAATTCTTCCTTTCTTTTTTCGTCCCGGTCCAAATCATACGTTGCGTACATTGCGGATGAAATCAAGATACGCGTCCGTGGCCAGGTCCGGATCCACAAAGTAGTCACGGCTGCACATTTCGCAGGAGATCCAGCCGTCATACCCCCGCTTGACCAGGGTATCGTAGTAGTCCTTCATGGGAAGACCCCCGGTGCCGGGAATGGTATGATTCAGGTCGCTGAAATGGACAAAACCGTATTTGTCCCCCAAATTGTCGAAGTAGTCGTTTATGTGTTCACCGGCCTGTGACATCTGATCCGTGTCAGAGAGGGCGATCAGATTATCCGCACCCACATCATCCAGGAACCGTCTCAGCTCTTTGCTGGTCACAATCAGATTGGTGGTTGTTTTCTTACAGGTTTCCAGGAAAATGGATACGCCCTTTTTCGCGGCGTATTCGCAAAGGTTCTGTACCGCCTCCACCTGCCGGTTCCAGGCAGGTACCCGGTCCTCGTCAAAGTATCCGGAGCCGGGACAGATCTGAATGTGCGGGCACTCCAGAAACTGCGCGGTGTCGATGAGCCGCTGATAATACCGCTGGGTGGATTCCCAGGTCTGTAAATCCGGGGTCGCCAAGTTCACGGGATACACGCAGTTTTCTGCGGTCAGAACATACGGCGTCAGGTGTCTGTCCCGGATGTCCCTGTTCAGCTGAATCAGGTCGCCCAGCGAATAGTCAAAAGGATTCAGCTGCGGACCGGTGCAATAGATATCCAGTCCGTCCAGTTCAGAACGCTCCATTTTATCCAGGTATTTTCGGATGGGATATCTGAGGTAGTGATAGCTCATCAGTGTAAATTTCAAGGTTACCCCCCCCCATTTCTCGGATCAACCGGAATTGAATGGGGCGAGCCTGCCACATCGCGCAGCTCGCCCCGGAATTAAGGATTCATCAGATGATAACGCTTGCCAGCAGGAAAGCAACAGCGCAGTCAACGGCAGCCATGACCAGAGAAGGCAGCAGATAGCTGGTGTTGAAAACATACTTACCGATCTTCGTAGTGCCGGCGGTATCGAAGGCGATGGCCGCGAGGCTCTCGGAGGCGGCGGGAATCAGGAAGTGGGAACCGATGACAACCCAGCCTGCCAGCAGGACGGGGGTGCTGATGCCCAGGGCCAGGCCCAGGGGAATGACGATGGCTGTGGTGGAGCCCTGAGAAGTGGTGATATTACCCACAATGTAGCAGGCGATGATGAACACCCAGGGATACTTATTGGTAAACTGGGCAACGGTCTCGGTGAGGAACGCGGACTGAGAGCCGATGAAGATGTTCACCATCCAGCACAGGCCCAGCGTAATAACCGCTGCGAAGACACCGGAGCGGAACACGGGCATATCCAGAATGGCATCGGGCTTCTTATCCATAACCAGGCAGATGGCCGCGGCAGCCATCAGCATGAAGATCTGAATGATATCGGTCATGCCCAGAGTGCTGCCGTTGCTCAGAACGGGACGCAGGGGCTTGACAACACCCAGAAGAACGATCAGGACCATGGCAACCAGGAAGAACACCACAGAGAGCTTGGACTGCTTGCTGTACTTGGAAGTATCTACGATTTCGGACTTGGGCGCCTTGTTCAGGACCAAAGTGCCATCGGCAATGCGGCGCTGGAACTCGGGATCATCTGCCAGCTCCTTGCCCTTCTTCATCATGACCAGGCCGGAAGCCAGAGAGCCCAGCAGAGTTGCGGGGATTACGACCATCAGGACCTTGATCATGTCAACGCTGCCGGCTTCTTCCAGGAAGCCCACCAGCGCGGCAGTGGCGGCAGCCAGAGGGGTTCCGCAGACTGCGTTCTGGCTTGACACGACAGAGGCTGCGATGGGACGCTCGGGACGGATCCCGTTCTCGAGGGCGATTTCATTGATGATGGGCAGCAGGCTCCACAGAATGTGGCCGGTGCCGCAGCAGAAAACGAACACCCAGCTGACAACCGGAGCCAGAATGGTAATGGACTTGGGGTGCTTTCTCAGAATTTTCTCCGCAAGAGCTACCAGGTACTCGATACCGCCGGCAGCCTGCATGGCGCCGCCGGCAATGACAACCGCCAGAATGATCCGCAGAACAGTCAGAGGGGGATCCGACATGGGAGCCTTAAACACAAATGTGAAGATAAATGCGCCGATACCGCCGGCAAGAGTAAGGAATACGCCGCCCTTACGAACGCCCCAGGCGATGAGGACCAGCAAGATTGCGAGTTCGATCCAGAACATAAAAATCCTCCTAAACTTTTTTATTTTCCTGTTGAGCGGACGCGTACGGAGTTCATGACGCTCCTCCGTCTCCCCCTTCAGGAGCCGTGATTGCGAGAATTCGTGCACATATTCCCTTACAAGCAATACCCTTCCGCATGTCCAGACGATGTATTTGTTGCATTAGAATGTATTGCTTTGTATTACGATTGGATTATAATGAACAAATCATTAAATGTCAATTGCTGGCGATTAAATTCGGAATAGTGCAAAAAAACCTCCCCTCGTTTTTGTTGCTTTTAACATGTCAAATACATTATAATACAATTGAAGATAAAACAACACCGCATCCGGAGCTTCCAGACGCGGTGTTTCCGTTACACTCTTAACTTAAATTTATCTCCAATGCACAGCTGCTTGGAAAGATGCCGGTAGACGCCCGTGGTATCCTCCGCCACGCTCTCGATCCGAAGCAGCGGATATCCCTTGGAAATGCCCAGGAATCTTGCCTCCTGGGAGGTGGCGTAGACAATGTCCACCGTTTTCACCGATTTGGTGAAGCGAATGCCGCGCTTTTTTTCAACCAGTTCATACAAAGAGCTGTCCGTCAGATCCTCATTCATCAGAAACAGGAAATCCTCGGTAAATTTGGTCACTTCCAGCACCACCGGTTGCCCGTCCGCGTAGCGGACCCGCTCCATAACCAGGATCTGGGAATCCTCCGGAAGCCCCAGAAGTCCGGTCTCCTTCTCGGAGGCCAGCTCAATGCTGCGCCGGACAGTCTTTCCTCCGGGCACGCAGCCCATCTCCCGGCACATCTGGGAGAAACTCGTAACGCCATCCAGCGTCCTCTGAAGCTTCTTTTCCGCCACAAATGTCCCTTTTCCGGAGCGCCGTTCCAAATATCCCTGCTGGGAAAGGGCATCCAGCGCCTTTCTCACCGTCACCCGGCTGACATGATAGGCCGTCACCAGCTCATTTTCCGTGGGCAGCTTGCTGCCGGCCAAAAGGGACCCGTTTTCAATTTTTTCCTTCAGCAGGCATTCCAACTGGCGGTACAGCGGCTCCGCGCTGGAATTGTTGAGTGTTATCTGATTCTCCAAAGCCGATCCTCCTCAAACCGCATCCGCCCGGCCCGGCATCCGCATTTTCCACATCATAATCTTGTTGTATTATATAAAAGAAAAGCGAAAATTGCAAGGGCCATTTCATTTTATTCCGGCAGACGCCCAGCCTGTTTCGGCAAAGTAACCATATCCACACCCCAGAATTTGGTGGATATGATGAATCTTCTTTTGGCTATTGACATTTGTATTGCTTTGTATTATTCTAGCCCCGTGATAAATAATACATAACCCGTAAAAAACCAACACATCATGAAAAGGAGACAGTACAATGGCATACAAAGCGAAGGATATTCAGGGCATCATTGCCAAAATTCTGGCGGATAAGAAAGAAGACGGCGGCGTCAAGTCCCTGTATTATGTGGGCTGCGGCGGCTCCCTGGGCGCCCTGTACAGCGCCAAGACCTTTATGGAGAGGGAATCCGCCGATATCAAGTGCGCTTTGATCAGCAGCAACGAATTTGTTCACGCCACTCCCAGGGACTTCGGCAAAAATTCCATCATCTGCCTGGCCTGCCACAAGGGCAACACCCCCGAGACCATCGCCGCCGCCAGACTGGGCAAGGAAAAGGGCGCCGCCGTGATCATCCTGACCTGGCTGGAGCAGTCCGAGATCGTTCAGTACGGCGATTACATCGTCTGCTATGAGTTCGACGCCTCTCCCGACCATCTGGCCGGTGACATTGACTACGCCGGTGAGAAAACCATGTGCGCCATGCTGGTGGCCGTGGAGCTGCTGAACCAGACCGCGGGCTATGACAACTACGGCAAATTCATGGACGGCCTGGGCATGATCACCACCGTGATCCGCAGCGCCCGCAAGCATGTGGCCAAGCGCGCCCTGGACTTTGCCCAGGAGTACAAGGACGACTCCATCATCTACACCATGGGCAGCGGCGCGGGCTACGGCGCGGCCTACATGGAGAGCATCTGCATCTTCATGGAAATGCAGTGGCTGGATTCCAGCAGCATCCACACCGGCGAATTCTTCCACGGTCCCTTCGAGGTCACCGATGTGAACCGCCCCTTCGTGATCCAGGTTTCCGAGGGCTCCACCCGGGCTCTGGACGAGCGGTGCCTGAAGTTCCTGAAGACCTATGCCAAGCGCATTGAGGTGCTGGACGCCAAGGAGCTGGGCCTGAGCGTCATCGACGCCTCCGTGGTGGACTACTTCAACCACTCTCTGTTCAACAACGTCTATCCCATCTACAACCACGCCCTGGCTGAGGCCCGCAGACACCCCCTGCCCACCCGCCGCTATATGTGGAAGGTCGAATACTGAGAAATACCGGCGCTGTCAGAAAAACGGACGCGAAAGCCGTCCTTTTATAGAAGGGGTAATGAATCATGAAGGATGCCAGGATTATCGCCATTGGCGATAACGTCTGCGATAAATACCTGTCCCGGGGGAAGATGTACCCCGGCGGGCAGTGTGTCAACACCTGTGCCTATGCCCGCCTGAACGGGACCGGCGCGGCCTATCTGGGCAAATTCGGCAATGACGCCGTTGCCGCCTACAACCAGCAGACGCTGGATCTGCTGGGCGTTGATCACAGCCGCTGCCGCCTCTTTGAGGGCGAGAACGGCTTCGCCCTTGTTACGCTGAAGGGAAACGACCGGGTGTTCCTGGGCAGCAATAAGGGCGGCATCGCCAAGGAAAAGCCCTTTGCCTTCACCCGGGAGGACTTAGACTATATCAAGGGCTTTCAGGTGATCTACACCAATCTCAATTCCTATATCGAGGAGGACCTGCCGCTGCTGGCTTCCACCGGCGTTCCCATTGCCTACGACTTCTCCGTCCGCTGGACAGACGAATATCTGGCCAGGGTCTGCCCCTACATTCAGGTGGCGCTGCTGTCCTGCGCCCACCTGAGCGCCCAGCGGCGGGAGGAGGAGATGCGGAAGGTGGCGGCCCTGGGCGTGCCTGTGGTCCTGGGTACCATCGGCGAGGACGGATCCTACGTGCTGTATAACGGCCGCTTTTCCTTTGCCAATGCCGTCCACGCCGATAACGTGATCGATACCATGGGCGCGGGCGACAGCTACTTCGCGGCGTTCCTGTGCCATCTGCTGGATATTTCCGAATCCGGCAGGCTTCTGGAAGGCACC
This sequence comes from uncultured Clostridia bacterium, assembly GCA_945949735.1. Classification (GTDB taxonomy): domain Bacteria; phylum Bacillota; class Clostridia; order Oscillospirales; family Oscillospiraceae; genus Faecousia. The sequence continues at coordinate 11,249 of CAMFFO010000049.1, forward strand.
GTGGAAGAAAATACCCGTTCTTTGCGGGACGCCATGGAAAAAGGCGCCGCCTTCGCCGCGAAGGTCTGCGCCATGGAAGGGGCTTTCGGCTACGGAACGCCCATCGCCGGCAGAACGGAACTTTGATTTATGGAGGCTGAAATCATGAAAAAACCCGATGTGTATGAAAACAACGCCCAGGGAATCCTCTGCGTTTATAAGAACGACAAGTGGCTGGTCAGCATCAAAAACTGGAAGCCCGATAACGACATCTCCGGCATCGCCCATTTGGAAGTGCATCATTCCACCGATGAGCAGTTTATTCTGGCCGCCGGAAAGGCGATCCTGATCACCGCCCAGCGGGAAAACGGCGCCTTCAAAGACATCGTTCTGACCCCCATGGAGCAGGGCAAGGTTTACAACGTGCCCAAGGAATGCTGGTTCTACTCCATCACCCAGAAGGATACCAAGATGATGTACGTCCAGGATTCCAACTGCTCCATGGAAAACAGCGATTTCGCGGATCTTTCCCCGGAAGACATTGCCGCAATCCAGAAAACCGCAAGGGAATTGCTGGCAAAATGAAAATCCGGTTCGCGCTGTTTGATTTCGACGGTGTGATCGCCGACACGGAGCAAAGCAACGCCCGGTATCTGGCAAAGGCTCTGGCCCATTACGGCATCACCCTGTCGGAAGAAGAGCGGCGGTCCCTTCTGGGTGTCAACGAGCCGAGCCGTCTGGAAGCGATTCTGAAGCGTTCCTGCCGGCCGGTGACCCTGGAGGAATTCCGCGCCCTGCGGGCCAGCCTGGGAAACACCTACGAAAACGGCAGCCTGTCCCCCATGCCCCATCTGCTTCCGGTCTTAACGGAGCTGCGCCGCAGGGGCGTCACCCTGGCTCTGGTCACCTCCACCAGCTCCCACCTGATCGCGGCGGGGCTTCGCAGGCTCCGGCTGGAGGATCTGTTCGACGTGGTGATCTGCGGCGATATGGTCAGCAGACGCAAGCCGGACCCCGAACCCTACCGCGAAGCCATGGGGCGTCTCGGCGCGGCGCCGGAGGAATGCATCGTCATCGAGGATTCTCCGGTGGGGATCCAGGCGGGAAAGTCCGCCGGCGCGGCAGTGATCGGCTTCCGGGGCTCCGGGATCCGTCAGGATACCTCTCAGGCCGATTACCAGCTGGATACATTCTCTGATTTTTTCTCCCTTCCTCTTACCATATAACCTTCCCAACCTCACGCAAGGGAAAGCTGCCACCGCAAACCGGTCGAAACCCGGCTTGCGGCGGCAGCTTTTCCCGTTATGGAGATTGTTTCAGGATTCCATCCGCTCCCGGAGGGCGCGGCCCAGGTCCTCGGCCAGGGGCTCGGTCTGCTTGAGCTGGGCAGCGTATTCCCGGGGACTGATCTGGTACTCCGTCCGGAAGGCCCGGTAGAAATTGGAGTAGTCCCCGAAGCCGCAGTGCTGATAGACCTCCGTGGAGGACCTGCCCTCGCGCATCATCTGCTTGGCCATGACCAGCCGCTTCTGGACCAGGTAGCGGTGGACCGAGGTGCCCACCAGCCGCCCGAACTCCCGGGACAGGTGGTATTTGCTGATAAAAAATTTGTTGGCCAGGAAATCCAGGGTCAGATCCTCGCTGTAGTGGTCGTTGATGTAGCCCAGGACCCGGTAGACCACCGAGTCCGAGGCGGCCTTGGCCTCCGTCTCCCGGGTCTGCTGCCGGGCCTGCCGGTTCAGCAGCACCAGCACCTGCACCAGATAGCTCAGGGCGCAGAATTCGTTGCAGTACTCGCCCGACTCCTTTTCCTGCATCAGCTGCTCCAGCTGATACAGCAGCATCTGGCGCACATAGTTCTCCGGCCGCAGCAGGTTGGTGTGGCCCGGAGCGCCGGTGTCAAAGCAGGCGCAGAGGGATTCTGCGTCGGGGCTGAGCTTTTCCAGGAAGCTCTTGTTGATCCACAGCACGATCCGCTCGTAGCTGCGCTGCTCCTTGCCGAAGACCGGCTGGTGGAGCTCCATGGGGTTGATCAGCAGCACGTCCCCGGGGGTCAGCAGGTAGCTGCGGCTTTCGATGTTGTACTGCACGTTCCCCGACAGGAAGAAATAGATCTCGTAAAAATCGTGGTGGTGCAGAGCCACCTCCTTCAGGTAGGCATCCTTGTAACGGAAAACCTCATAGGTGCTGCTGCGCATGTGCTGGCGGGTATCAAACCGCTGGGTTTTGGATGCCATTTCCCGTTCCTCCCTTTCTCTCAAAAATCCCTGCCGCCGAAGGCGCAGGGAACGCAGATATAAGATATGAGATATTAAGATATAAGATGTGGTATCCCCTTCGGGGATGCATTTTAAAAATGTGTATATCGGTTTTCCTCAGCAGCCCGACAAATTGGAATTTGCAGGGATGCGCTGCACCATACCTTCCCCCGGGGGGAAGGTGCCCCAGTGCGCACACTGGGGCGGATGAGGAACGGCGATATGTTCCATATTTGTATGCATTTCGTTAAAAAGGTACATTGGAAAAGTCTGTACCGTTTAAATTAACTGCATTGCGAATGGTAAGGTGTCGCCGTTCCTCATCCACCGCTTCGCGGTCCC
>CAMFFO010000050.1 GCA_945949735.1 uncultured Clostridia bacterium
ATATGCTGTCATTGCGAGCCAGTGCGCACACTGGCGTGGCAATCCCCCGGTTGAATGGAACCAGGTAACGATTACCACCAAAAATCGTGGAGACTCCCATTTTATGGGGTGCTATTCGGTACATTTCCCCTCTAACCGGGGGATTGCCACGACCAGTGTGCGCACTGGTCTCGCAATGACAGCATTTTTTCAAACACCATTTTACCGGACTGCAGAGGAAACCCGACAAGCGCATTCAATATTTCCGGCGGGAACGCACAGGAGTACGATCATGGGAAAAGTAGCAATCGCGACAGACAGCAACAGCGGCATCACCCAGGCAAAGGCCAGGCTCATGGGGATTTCCGTACTGCCGATGCCCTTCTACATTGACGAAGCACTGTATTTTGAGGACATTACCCTGACCCAGGAACAGTTTTACGAAAAGCTGCTGTCGGACTGCGCCATCACCACCTCCCAACCCGCGCCGGGGGACGTCACCGACCTCTGGGACAAGCTGCTGGAAGAAAATGAGGAAGTGGTCTACATCCCCATGTCCAGCGGCCTGAGCAATTCCTGCGAAACCGCGATCATGCTGGCAGAGGACTACGCCGGAAAGGTCTTTGTAGTCAACAACCAGCGGATCTCCGTAACCCAGAAGCAGTCCGTCCTGGACGCCATCGAGCTGGCGCGGCAGGGAAAAAACGGCGCCCAGATCAAGGACATCCTGGAAGAAATGAAGCTGGACTCCAGCATCTATATCACTGTGGACACCCTGAAATACCTGAAACAGGGCGGACGGGTCACGCCTGCTGCCGCGGCCATCGGCACCATCCTGAACATCAAGCCGGTTCTGCAGATTCAGGGAGAGAAGCTGGACTCCTTCGCCAAGGCCAGAGGCTTCAAGCAGGCGAAAAAAATCATGCTGGACGCGGTTGAGACGGATATGCGGGAGCGGTTCCGGGATCAGGCCGTCCTCCTCCACGCAGCCTACACCTGCTCCGACGAGGAAGCTCAGGTGTGGAAGCAGGAAATCGAAGCCCGGTTTCCGGGCTATGAGATCGATATGGACAGGCTTTCCCTCAGCGTAGCCTGCCACATCGGCCCCGGCTCTCTGGCTATCGCCTGCACAAAGGTGCTTTCCGAATAAAACGCATATTGGCTTGATTCAGCAAACCGATAAATTGGTGTTTGTTGGGATGCGTCCCAAATTACCTGTCATTGCGAACCAGTCCGCTTAAGTGGTGTGGCAATCCCCCGGTTGAAAGGAACCAAGTAACGATTTCTGCCAAAAATCGCAAGGTTTTCCCGCTCTGTGGGGCAGTTGTCGATACATTTTCCCTCTAACCGGGGGATTGCCACGACCAGTGTGCGCACTGGTCTCGCAATGACAGCGTTATTCTTCAAACAACAATTTGCCAAACTGTTGAGCTAACCCAATAAACATAAAAATTCCGGAATCGGTTCGTGGCAATCACGCTTCCAATTCCGGAATTTTCTTCTGTTGTAGGCCTTGCTGCTGGCGGGCTTTCGGGTAACAGGGTTTCCCTCGCCCCAGGTGTTTCTGCGCCGGCTGTCCAGCCTTCGCTTCTCTTTTTTGGAAAGCTTTTCGTAGGGAATCATTTTTTCCATGCCGTTTCCTCCTTTGGGTTTCTTCTTTCATTCTATCAGAAACCCCGGCAAAGGTCAAATGAACAATTCACCCTCCGAAATCATTGGGCGGGAAAATTGTTGATTACTGAGATTTTGCTGTAGGGGCGGCTATTAGCCGCCCGAAACCTTCCGGTATTTGAGTATTTCCGTTAAAATCGTTATGCTTTTGTAAACGAAAGGTTGCGGGCGGATAATATCCGCCCCTACGATAACGAATCGACAAACAACTACTTATCCGCCCGCCGTTCAGGCTTCCGGGAAGAATGCCAGCAGCGTCCGGGCCATTTTGGTGCCGCCAAACCAGTTGGGGTGGACGCCGTCGCCCAGGTGCATCCCCTCCTGCATCCTGTGGGGATCCTCCGGATCCCGCAGAGCCGCGTCCATATCCACCACGCCCTCCGCGATCCGGCTGGCCCGGATCAGCTCGTTGTACCCGCAGCGCAGCGCCTCCGCCCGGTCCCGCCAGGCATCCCCGAAGGCGCCGAAGGGGGAAACGGTGGAAATAAGAACCCGGCTCCCCATGGCGTGGGCCTGCCGCGTCACATCCGCCAGGGCGTCAAAAATGTCCTGGGCTGTCGGCACCTGGGGCTCCCCAAACACAATGCTGTGGCTGCAGTCGTTGACGCCCTCCATCACGAACACCACGTCCGGCGCGGCCCCGTCGTACAGGTCCTTGCGGAACCGGTCCTTTCCGGCGATGCCGAACTGGTGGCCCTCCCCGGGCATAAAGGTGGGGGCGGGGTGGGTTTTCTGGATTCGGTTTCCCGCGATGCCCGCGTTCATGACGCTGTACTGCCCCGGGAAACGGCGGTACAGCATGGCAGTAAAGGGGTCAGAGAAGAAGGACATATGGGTGATGGAATCCCCGAACAGGCCCACCAGCTTCACATCGTCCCCGGTCAGCACCGAAATCTCACACAGACCCACCGTGAACTGATTGGGATAGGGATCCGTCGCCAGCACGGGAACCAGCTGGGGCTTCACCGTAAAGCCCAGGGCGTCGGTTTCGTGGAAATTCCCCGTATGGTGGGTGCTCTGCCAGCTGTAGGCGGCGCTGGTGGTGCAAACCGACCGGATGACGGTTCTGTGCCCAAAATACAGATACACCAGGAAGTCATCCTCCGGTGTCACCTGCAGGGCAATTTCATCGGAATAGGGCTGGCTGTTCCCGGGCAGGAGGATGGTCTCCTCCCCCGCCAGAGTCACGGGGCACCGTGCTGACAGCTTCCCGGTCACCCGGTTGCGCACCGCGACGGCGGCGTGGTCGATGCGCATGGGCTCGTCGCTGTAGAGGTTATTGAACCGGACGCGGATCCTGTCTCCCGCCAGGTTATTGAGGAACACGCTTCTCTGGGTGATGTTCTCGAATACGCCAACCTCCTGGTTGTAATCAATGGGCACATAGCGCCAGGAGGGAATCCATTTGCTCATAAAACCATCCTTTCTCACACTTTGACATCTCACGCGAACAGATAGGGAATGTAGGTATACAGGTAATCGTTCACCGCTTCATAGCAGTGCGTCTCCCCGGGAGCCACCTGGTAGTGAAGATTGCCCCGGGCGGGGTTCTCACTGAAGACAAATACCTGGGGATACCGCTTCATCTGCTCCACCAGGGGCGTCAGCGCGCCGAGGGCCCTGTCCTCCGTGCCCGTGGCGGCAAAAATCCGGAAGGGCAGTCCGGCACCCTCCGCGGCCTCCTTCAGCAGTCGGGCGGTTTCCTCCGGCGCACGCTGGCCTCCCATGGTGCAGACCGCCCAGCAGTCGCCGCTTAAGGGGAGGAAATCGGAGAAGCAGAGCAGGTAGTCGTTGGCATATTTCTCCCGGGGCTCCCCCTGGGGATTTGTGGTCCTACACCGCACCCGTTCAATAGCGCCGTGGAAATGCACATCATGGTAAATATACTTTCTCATACTCGGACATCCTTACTCGCTTCTTTCGTCATGCCCCGCTGGCTGTCCTCCCGTCCCAGGAGCAGATCCGAAAGGACCCATGCCGTATAGATGGTGTCATTGTAGCAGGAAACACGGCGGTTGTAAAGAGGCGCGCAGAAACACTCCACTCTGACACCGCGAAAACTATTTACATCGATTTGACATTTGACAAAATATCCCATATAATCGGTAGGTAAGAAAATCGGAAAAGAGGCAGTTCAGAAAATGACAGTTTCAGCAGCCGCTCCGAAAAAGGCAACCGTCCGGGATATGACGGAGGGTTCCATTGTCAAGCAGGTGATCCTCTTTGCCCTCCCGCTGATGCTCGGAAATGTTTTTCAGATGCTCTACAACACCGTCGATTCCATTGTTGTGGGAAACTACGTGGGCACCCAGGCTTTGGCGGCGGTTGGCTCCACCACCATGATCGTCAACATGATGGTGTTCTTTTTCAACGGCTTCTCCACCGGAGCCGGCGTGGTCATCGCCAATTACTTTGGCGCCCGGGATATGAAAACGCTGCACAAAACCATCGAAACCACCATGGCAGCTACCTTTGCGCTGAGCCTCCTGTTCACTGTGGCGGGTGTCGCGGCGGTAAAGCCCATGCTCCGTTTCATGGCGACCCCGGAGGATGTGTTTGCGGAAGCGACGACCTATCTGCGGATTTATATCGGCGGAATCTCCGGCCTGCTGGTTTACAACATGGGCAGCGGCATCCTTCGGGCCGTGGGAGACACCATGCGGCCGCTGTACTTTCTGATTCTGACCAGTGTACTGAATATCATTCTGGATCTTGCCTTTGTTCTGGGGCTGCACCGGGGCATCGAAGGGGTCGCCTGGGCCACCATCATTTCCCAGTTCATTTCCGCGTTCCTCATTCTGCTGCTTCTGAGCCGCTCCGAGGATATTTACCGGCTGACCTGGCATGACCTGAAAATCGACCGGGCGATTCTTGGCCGTATTTTCGCGGTAGGCCTGCCCGCCGGAATTCAGTCCATCATCACGGCGTTCTCCAACGTTTTTGTCCAGTCCTATATCAACTACTTCGGTTCCAGCTGCATGGCAGGCTGGAGCTGCTATAACAAGCTGGATCAGTTCATCATGCTGCCCATGCAGAGCATGGCCATGGCTTCCACCACCTTCGTCAGTCAGAATATCGGCGCGGAGAAGCGGCAGCGGGCCGATAAGGGTACCATCGTCACGGTAGCCTTGTCCGTGGGCGTCACCGCCGTCATTGTGGCGGTACTGTGTCTCTTCGCGGCGCCCGCGGTGGGGCTGTTTACCCCGGACGCTTCCGTAATCGAGTACGGCGTTCTTTTCATTCGCGTCAATTCCTTCTTTCTGCTGTTCAACGGCGTGAGCCATGTCCTCGCCGGTGCTCTCCGCGGACAGGGCGATTCCCGGGGGCCCATGATCATTATGCTGCTCTCCTTCGTCGGGATCCGACAGGTCTACCTGTATGTCGTGAGCCGGTTCATCGCAAATACGCCCCTCCTGGTGGGCTTCGGCTATCCCGTAGGCTGGACCACCTGCTGTATCATCGAAATGACCTATTTCTTCCTCCGCAGGAGAAAAACCAAACAACCCTGACCGTCCCGGCTATCGGAATAAAACAAGCAGGTTCAGCCCAAATGAGGTTGAACCTGCTTTCTTGATTGAGGAATGAAAAAATGATGTTTGAAAGGGAAGGCTGCGAAGCAAGTACACACACTGGTGCGTCATTTCCCTTACTTTGGGAAGCTCTGAAAAACCGGTGAGCGCTTACAGCGAGAGATTTTGCAACATTTTATTGTTCATGCCATCTGAGAAAGAACGGAAAAGAGGCTTGTCCGATAATCGTATCGGAAGTCCGGCGGCCCCCTTTTCTTCGTGCCAAATTCTTCCCGGGTAATCACACAGCTGTCCCGGGGGCCCCGATGCCCTCCGTTCACCTGCCGTTCTGTTGTATCCGCGATTGGATCCTGTCGGCGGCAGAGGGTTCCCCGCTTCCGGGGAGCGCGTTTTTCATTTGTCCCACGCAAAGCCCCGGAACACCGGGGCGCCGGTGTACCGATTGGCCTGCCGCTGCCCCCGAAGGACCTCCAGAACGGCATCCGCCATGGCCTCCTGTTCACACTCGCCGGGATAGCAGGAAATGGGCGCAATCCAGCCGCAGCGGGCTTTCACTCCCTCCGAAATATCGGCATAGCGCATCAGGCCGCCGGTAAGCAGGATCCCGTCCACCCTGCCCTCCAGCGCGGAAGCCATGCTCCCGATGGATTTGCACAGCTGGTAGATCATGGCGTTCCAGACCGTCACGGCCTTCTCGTCCCCGGATTCCGCCAGCGCGTGAACCTTTGCCGCGTCGGAGGTGCCGAAATGGCTGACGAAGCCGCCCGAGCGGGACAGCATGGCCCGCATTTGGGCAGTGGTGTGGCCCTGATCCAGATATTGCAGCACCTCCATCACCGGGATGGAGCCAAGCCGGGTGGGCGTGAAGGGGCCGTCGCCGCCGGCGCCTTCCGTGCTGTCGATCATGCGTCCTTCTTTGTGGGCGGTGACGGTGATTCCCCCGTCCACATGGCAGACGATCAGATTCAGCTCCTCATAGCGTTTCCCCAGCTTTTTCGCGTGTATGGCAGCGATGCCCTTCTGGTTCAGCACATGGGTCTGGGCCCGGCGGTAGACTCCCGCGATGCCGGTCAGGCGCGCATAGTCACACAGCTCGTCCACGTTGGTGGGATTTACGGTATACATGGGTCTGCCGTACTCGGTGCCCAGCGCGTAAGCCAGCATGACGCCCAGCTTTGCGGGGTGGTCGCTTCCGCCTTTGTCTGCGGCGGTATCCCGAACCAACTGTTCGTCAATTTCCATCACACCGGATTTCTGAGAATAGGCGCAGCCGCCTCGTCCTACAAATACATCCATATCGGCGGGGCTCATGTCATGCAGCCGCAGAAAATCCAGAATGACCTGTCTGCGCATGGGCATCTGGTCGTTGGTGGTGGGATACTTCAGCAGCTCCGGGGCATCGTGAAAAACGCTCTCGGTGTATACATTCTTTTCATCTTCAAAATAGCTCACCTTGGTGGAGGTAGAGCCGGGGTTGATGATCAGCATTTTCATGCCGGATTTCATGGCTATTCCCTTCTTTTTGTTTTCCGCGCCTTCGCGCCAGTATTACCACATTTCTTATCCATGTGATGTCCCCCTCCCCGCGCATCCGGAAAACGGCAAGCCCCGCCCCTCTCAGGAGCGCAGAGCCCATATGGATTCTCAATTTCAAAATAGGATGATCGGTAAAAATGTCCGTCATTCCTTTGCGGAATACAGGCAATTGATGTTTGTCGCTTTGCTCCAGTTGACAGTGGAAAGTGGACAGTTATGGTATCCCCTTCGGGGATAATTGGAAATGTGCATATCGGCCGAACTCAGCAAATCGGTAAACTGGTGTTTACAACACTATCACCGTAGGGGCGGATATTATCCGCCCGCAACCTTACCGCATGGATAGCACGCACATTCACCGGAAATGCTCAAAAACCGGAACGTTTCGGGCGGATAATATCCGCCCCTACGGTAGTAACGTAAGGTGTTTCCATGGATGCTGTTCTAAGTCGATAGCCTATACACCAATTTATCTTCCCAAATTCATGGTGGGGGGATCAGGAGTTGACGGAGTCAAGGAAGCGGAGGAAAGCCGCTTGACCTTCGGGGGTGCGCTTGTAGACGCCCGCGTCCTCCAGCACCCCGGCGAATACCCTGCCGGTTTCCTGGAGGAGGATCTCCAGGGTGTTATCCGGGGTGAAGGTATGGCGTCCCTTCAGCTCTGCCACCCAATCGGCGTGCTTGGCCAGAGCGGGATCGGAGGCGATGTCCCCGCCCTGGAGGATCGCCTGGGCCAGATCGGTCAACTCCTGCTTTAATCGGCTGGGAAGCACCGCCAGGCCCATGACCTCGATGAGGCCGATGTTCTCCTTCTTGATGTGGTGCTTGTCCGCGTGGGGGTGGAATACGCCCAGAGGATGCTCGGGGGTGGTGATGTTGCACCGGAGCACCAGATCCATCTGATAGTTTTCCCCGGAGCGGCGGGCGATGGGGGTGATGGTGTTGTGGGGCTCCCCGTCGGAGAAGGCCAGAACACCAACGCTTTCGTCGGAGTAGGCCCGCCAATGGTTCAAAATCTTCTCGGAAAGCGCCGCCAGGGCTGTGGGATCCGGCCCTTCCAGCCGCAGGACGCTCATGGGCCATCTGACGATGCCGGCCCGGATATTCTCAAAGCCCCGGAAGGTGACTTCGGTTTCCACGGGAGCCGCCTCCATGGCGAAGCGGTAATGGCCGCCCTGGAAATGCTCGTGGCTCAAAATGGAGCCGCCCACGATGGGAAGGTCCGCGTTGGAGCCCACAAAATAGTGGGGGAAGGTGGTGACGAAGTCCAGGAGCTTTTCAAAGGCCGCCCGGTCGATCTTCATGGGCACGTGCCGGGAATTGAACACGATGCAGTGCTCATTGTAATACACGTAGGGAGAATACTGCAAAAACCAGCTTTCCCCCCGGATTTCCAGGGGAATGATCCGGTGGTTCGCCCGGGCGGGGTGATTCATGCGGCCGGCGTAGCCCTCATTCTCCCGGCAGAGCTGACACTTGGGGTAGCCGGACTGGGGGGCGTTTTTGGCGGCGGCAATGGCTTTGGGGTCTTTCTCGGGCTTACTGAGGTTAATGGTGATGTCCATGTCGCCGTATTCGCTGGGATATTTCCAGCGCATATCCTTCGCGATGCGGTAGCGGCGGATATAGTCCGTGTCGCAGCTTAAGCGGTAGTACCAGTCGGTGGCCTCCCGGGGGCTGCGGGCGTATTTCTCCCGGAAGGCGGGGATGATCTCCCGGGGCATGGGGGTCAGGGCGCCCATGATCCGGGTATCGAAGATGTCCCGGGAGGTGATGTCATCCTGGCACAGCCCCCGCTCCACGGCGAAGGCAAGAATGCCGGAGAGAATCTCCTCCAGCTCCTCGGTCTGGGACTCATCGGAGGGTGTGTAGTCGTCCAGACGGAGCAAGTCCAGAAGCCGGTTCAGAAGCACCTGGTGATCCTCCGGCTGGGCCAGTCCCCGGTTCATGGCATAGGATACCAGGGAATCGATATAGGTTTCAATTTTCATGGCGGCACCTCATTCCTGGGGGAAGGCTTCCACACCGCCCTGGGGACGGATGGACAGCACATGGCAGGCCCCTTCGCCCAGCACCGCGTCTATGCCGGAACGGAAGGAATCCAGCAGATCGAAGGGAACGAAGGCCTGGACGGTGCCCGCAAAGCCGCCGCCGTGAACCCGGTAGGCGCCCCGACCCTGAAGGAAGTGGTCGCACAGTGCCAGGGAAACGGCAACGTCCTGGTGGTCGGTGTAGCCCGCAGGGATCACATTTTGCAGATACATATAGGAAGAATAGCCGCTCTCCCTGGTAAGGCGGAGGAAGGTGTCAAAATCGCCGCTGCGAAGGGCTTCAACCTGCTTCGGAACCCGTGCGTTCTCCTGGTAGAAATGGATGCAGCGCATCACCGCCCGGTCACCGCAGATCTTTCGCAGTTCGGGCAGCCTGGCATAGAAATCCGCTTCGTCAATCTGGGTCAGAACCTCCTTGCCCATGTACTTGGCCACCGCCTTGATCTCCCCGGGGACAGCGGCGTACTCGTCGGTGAGATCCGCGTGGCTGGCCCGGCTGTCGATGATGCACAGGGCGTGGCCGCAGGAGGAGAAGTCAAAATCCACAGGCTCGATCACCGGGTGATCCTTGTCAAAAAAGTCGATGGTGACGAGATTCCCTACAGCGGAGGCCATCTGATCCATCAGGCCGCAGGGCTTGCCGAAGAACACATTCTCGGCGTACTGGCCGATCTGGGCGATCTCCGGCTGGGTGGCCTTTCCACCGAAAAACAGGTGGTTGACAATGGTACCGATAAGGACCTCATAGGCAGCGGAGGAACTGAGGCCGGAGCCGGGGAGCACGGTGGACTCGCAGTAGGCGTCAAACCCGCTGAGCCTGCAACCCAGTTGAGTGAACCGGGCGCAGACGCCCCGGATCAGGGCGGGGGTGGTATTGATTTCGCTTTCCTGGGGGGTGAGCTGGGCCAGATCCACCACGCTCATGGGATAGCCCTGAGAGAGAATCCGGACAGTGGAGGTGCCGTTGGGACGGACGGCGGCCCGGGTGTCCAGATTCACCGCCGCGGCCAGTACCCGTCCCCGCTGGTGATCGGTGTGGTTTCCGCCGATTTCCGTGCGGCCGGGAGCGGAGAAATACCGGGTGGGCGCCCCGCCAAAAGCGGCAGTAAATCCTGCATCCAAAGCCTGCTTCTGCGCGGGCGTCAGGATCAGATGAGATGTAGTCATAGAAAACCTCCTGTTATTAAAAAGGGTATACCACATACCCTTCCATTTTTCAGCCCTATTGTAGCGTATTCGGAGAAAAAAGAAAAGAGGTTTCTGGAAAATTGACACATTTCCCGTAAAAATTCTCCTTTCTTTTCTGCGCCGCGGCAGATATAATTACAGAAAACGCTTATTGGATTTAGGATTCAGTGTGCTAAATTGTTGTTTGAATGGGAGCGCAGCAAACTACCTGTCATTGCGAGCCAGTGCGCACACTGGCGTGGCAATCCCCCGGTTGAATGGAACCAGGTAATGATTTCCGTCAAAAATCGCTGCGATTCCCATTCTTCCGGGTGCTTTTCGGTACATTTCCCTTCTATCCGGGGGATTGCCACGACCAGTCTGCGGACTGGTCTCGCAATGACAGCAAAGAACGTACAAACAATAATTTATCAATCTGCTGTGTTGCGCCAATGGGCAGATGCAGAAGAGGAGGCGGTTGAGATGATTCGGAAATTGACATTGGAGGAAATCTCGGAGGAACTGTTTTCCGGGTTTCAAAGGCATCAGCAGGTCACGAAATGCTGGCGGAAGCGGGATGGAAACTGGGTGATCGTGGACAATCCTTTTGTGGAGGAGTGGACAAAGAAGGATTACCGGTTTCTCGTGGAATGCCTGTGCCATACGGTGGCTACAGGCGGCGTGGTGTACGGGTACTTTGAAAGCGGTGTGCTGAAGGGCTTTGCCTCCGTGGAGCCGGAACCGCTTGGGAGCACGGGACAGTATCTGGAGCTTTCCAGCCTCCATGTGTCCGAGGAACTCCGGGGGCGTGGCATCGGACGGGCCCTTCTGAGCCATGCCAGACAGTGGGCGGGGGCAAAAGGCGCGGAAAAGCTCTATATTTCCGCCCACTCCTCGGTGGAGAGCCAGGCATTCTACCGGGCTGTGGGCTGCCGGGAGGCAGAGGAATACAGCCGCCCCCACGTGGAGAAGGAACCCTACGACTGCCAGCTGGAGTGCGGCGTTTAAGGGTATACGCAAGGATGATAAATTGGTGCTTGTCGGGCTGTCGCCGAAAAAACGCTGTCATTGCGAACCAGCGCGCACGCTGGTGTGGCAATCCCGCGGATAGAGGGAAAATGTATCGACAATTGCCCTACGGAGCGGGAAACCTTGCGATTTTTGGTGATAATCGTAACCTGGTTCCTCTCAACAGGGGGATTGCCACGACCAGTGTGCGCACTGGTCTCGCAATGACAGGAAACCTGGAGCGAAGCGACAAACACCAATTTGTCAAATGATTGATGATTTATCAGGAGTGAGTATCCATGAGGATTCTTATTTTGATGGGCAGCCCCCGGCATGGGGGGAACACTGCCGAGCTGTGCAAGCCCTTCCGGGAGGAGCTGGAGCGGCTGGGGGCCGAGGTCCACTACATGACCCTGTCGGACAAGAACATCCACCCCTGCCTGGGCTGCTACGCCTGCCAGGATGTGGAAGGGGAGTACGGCTGCGTCCAGCGCGACGATATGTACGAAGTTGTGGAGCGGATTGTGTGGGCGGACTGTGTAGTGCTGGCGACCCCAATTTACGCGTGGTACTGCACGGCGCCTATGAAGGCGGTGCTGGACCGGCACTATGGGCTGAACAAATTCTACCGCAGCGCCCAGGGTTCCCTGTGGAAGGGAAAGTACATTGCCATTCTGGCAACCCACGGCTATGACCGGGAATACGGAGCCGGGCCTTTCGAAACCGGAGTAAAGCGGCTGTGCGAGCATTCGTCCCTGAACTACCTTGGGATGTACTCCGTCCGGGACGAGGATGATTTGGCCTCCTTCCAGACGGAGCAGGCCCGGGAGGGGGCGAAGCTGTTTGCCCGGAGGCTGTTGGCGGCTATGGAGGCAAGAAATCAGCTTCGTGGGCTGCTGGATCCGGAGGGGAAGCTGACGGGCTTTCCCGCCAAGCGGAAAAAGAAGCTGTATGCCCTCTTCTACCTGGCGCAGAAGCTAGAGCCTGGGAGGGATTACTCCGAGCGGGAGCTGGGCGAGGCCCTGCGGCTGTGGCACACCTTTGACGATCCGGCGACCCTTCGCAGAGAATTGTATGACGCCTTCTTCCTGGATCGGGATCCCCAGGGACGGGCTTACCGCCTGGCGGAGCCCCAGCCGGACCCGCAAATGCTGGGAATCTGAATGGCAAAAATCATCGAGAATTCCTGACGCTCTGTCCGATACAATTGCGCCATGGGAGGGATGAGAAATGGACGAACGGATTCTTGCGGTGCAGAGGATGCAGGAATACATCGGGGAAAACCTGGGCGGGGAGATAACCCTGGACAGGCTCTCGGAGGTATCTCTGTTTTCTCCCTGGTACTCCTACCGCCTGTTTCGGGAGTATACCGGCCTGACGGTGGCGGACTACGTCCGGCGGCTGCGGCTGTCCCAGTCTGCTATGCGGCTGAAAAAGGAGCATTCCAAAGTGATTGACGCGGCCTTTGATCTGGGCTTCGGCAGCGTGGACGGCTATACCCGTGCCTTTCGCCGGGAATTTGGCTGCAATCCGGCGGAATATGCCAGGAATCCGGGGCCCATTCCCCTGTTCATTCCCTACGGTGTAAAATTCAGACACATGAGGAAGGAAGGTATCGACATGAAAAATGTACAGAGCGTGTTCGTTCAGCTGATCCGCAAGCCCCGGCGGAAGGTGATTCTCAAGCGGGGTGTGAAGGCGAAGGATTATTTTGCTTATTGCGGGGAGGTGGGCTGCGATGTCTGGGGGATTCTGACCAGCATGGACTCCCTCTGCGCAGAGCCTGTTTGCCTGTGGCTGCCGGAGCAGTACAGAACGCCGGGAACCTCCGTCTACGTCCAGGGCGTGGAGGCAGCGGAGGATTACGCCGGACCGATTCCCGAGGGCTTCGATGTCATCGAGCTGCCGGAAGGAGCGTACCTCCAGTTCCAGGGAGAGCCCTTCCGGGAGGAGGACTACTGCGAGGCTATTCGCGCCGTGGAGCTGGCAATGGATCGGTACGATCCCACTGTTATCGGCTACCGCTGGGATGATACCGCCCCCCGCATCCAACTGGAACCCAGAGGCGGGCGGGGCTATATCGAACTTCGGGCCGTGAAAAACGTGTAAACGAAACGCAGCCGGGGCGCACTGCCCCGGCTGAAAGGCTGCGGCGTATCCGCGCCGAAGCACGGAAAAAAACAGGTGGCAAAAGAAAAACAGAAAAAATGAAAAAAACCCTTGACATTTTTCTCCCCTGTGCTATAATACAGAAGCTGTCCGACGGAACACGGCAGCGAACTGAATACGGGGGTATAGCTCAGCTGGGAGAGCGCTTGAATGGCATTCAAGAGGTCAGCGGTTCGATCCCGCTTATCTCCACCACAGAAAATCACACCGTAAACCGTTTGGTTTGCGGTGTTTTTCTTTGTTCATGGGAAAATTCCAAACTTTTTACACAAAAATGATTTTTGCCAAAAATCGTCAAAATTGGGTTTTGTCAACAAAAAGTGTCAACAAATCGGTTTTTGACAACAAAAAAGGCGCAGAAAAACCGCCCAGCGGATAACTGGACGGCTTTCCCGAAAGGAGATTCTATGAGTCTGCGCCTATTGGCTAGGTAGGTATCTTTTTTATGGTGGGGAAAATCTCCCCCTTTTTATAGTGGGAAAGAATTACCCTTTAGGGACTCCAAAAACTCCGATTTATGGTGTAGTGTTTGCCGGGGTTCGTGCTATGTCCGTGCTAGGTTCACAATGGTCAACGGGTCATTTTTTCTCTGTTCGCTCTCTGTTCAATGGTAAATCTTCGGACAAATCGAAAGAAAAATC
>CAMFFO010000051.1 GCA_945949735.1 uncultured Clostridia bacterium
GCACCTCGCCAACCATCTCGGGGTCCAGGGCGGAGGTGGGCTCGTCAAAGAGCATCACGTCCGGCTCCATAGCCAGGGCCCGGACGATGGCCAGCCGCTGCTTCTGCCCGCCGGAGAGGTTGCCGGGCATTTCGTCCAGCTTATCGATGAGGCCCACCCGATTCAAGAGCTCCCTGGCCATGTCCGTGGCCTCGGCATCGGTCTTTTTCTTCAGCAGCTTGGGAGCCAGGGTCACGTTGTCGCAGACGCTCAGGTGGGGGAACACGTTGAACTGCTGGAACACCATGCCCATCTTCTGCCGGTGCAGGTCGATGTCCACCTTTTTGCCGGTGATCTCCTTGCCCTCAAAGAAGATCTGACCCTCGGTGGGCTTTTCCAGCAGGTTCAGGCACCTGAGGAAGGTGCTCTTGCCGCCGCCGGAGGGGCCGATGATGGAGACCACCTCGCCCTTCTGGATGGTCTGGTTCACGCCGGTGAGCACCTTCAGGTGGCCGAAGCACTTATGCAGATTGACGGTTTTGATCATTTCCATCAGAGTTTCCCTCCTTCGGCGAGTTTTCTTTCTCTTTCCGCGTGCTTGTGGTGGTTTTTATAGGACTTGTCGGAGCGCATCCGCTTCTCAAAGTAGCCCACCAGCTTGCTCAGGGGGAAGGTCAGGCAGAAGTAGATGATGCCCACAATGAGCAGGCACTCAAAGCCCAGGAAGGTGGCACCCTTGACCTTCTGGTAGGAGGTCATGAGATCCCCCAGGAAGAAGGTGGAGGCAAGGGATGTCTCCTTCAGGATCATGACGAACTCGTTGCCCAGAGCCGGAAGGATGTTCTTGATGGCCTGGGGCAGCACCACCTTGCGCATGGTCTGGCCGGAGGAGAGGCCCAGGCTTCGGGCGGCTTCCGTCTGGCCCTTGTCCACGGCCTGGATGCCGGAACGGATGACCTCGGAAACGTAGGCCGAGGAGTTTACGCACATGGCGATGGCCACCCACATGAAGGCGCTGAGCTTCAGGAAGGGCAGCATCTGGGGCAGGCAGAAGTAGAAGATGTACAGCTGCAGCAGAATGGGCGTGCCCCGGATGATTTCCACATAGGCCGTGACGATGAAGCGGAGAACGCGGAACCGGGACATCTTCATGATCGCCACCAGGGTGCCCAGGATGGCGCCCAGAGAAACCGCGATGCAGGTGAGAATCAGGGTATTGGAGACGCCCTCGATGAGGAACACCTTCCAATAGTCCTTCATAATTTTGATGATATTGGCGCCGATCTGGGCAAATTCCATAACATGATCCTTTCTGTTCGGTGATACGGACGGGGAGACAAATTGGTGTTTGTCGAGATGCCACCGTAGGGGCGGCTATTAGCCGCCCGCTTTTGTTTCGTCAATGAAAGTGCATCCGTTTATCGGAAACGCTCAGAAACCCGAACGTTTTCGGGCGGCTAATAGCCGCCCCTACGGTGGCAATACAACGTGTTTGGAAATCTACAAACACCAATTTGCCGTTCTTTACGGAGGGGAAACCGCGTTTCACTCAACAAGGGCTGACGGAGTGGCCGCCAGCCCTTGGTTGATTCGTTATCCCTCGATGGGGTTGCCGTTTTCGTCGTAGGAAACCTCCACGCCGATACCGGCAAGCTCCTTGGCCGCGGCGTACCACTCGCCGTAGTAGCCGGCGTCGTAGGCCTTGGCCAGCAGCTCGTTGACCTTGGCGGTCAGGGTGTCATTGCCCTTCTTCAGCAGGATCACGTTGTTCTCCTCGTCGGAGGTGACGGTGAACTTGAAGCCGGTCTTGATAATGTCGGGGTTGTTGGCGATGATGGCGTCGGCGTTGCCGTCGGCCACGGCCATCACATCAAAGTCGCCGTTCTTCAGCTGCATCAGGCCGGTGGTCAGGTCGGCGAAGATGACCAGCTCGGTGTCGGGCAGCTGGTTGGTGCACAGGTTAGCCTGCAGGGAAGCAGCCTGGGCGCCTACCTTCAGACCGGCAAGGGACTCGGCAGTGGTGTACTTGCCTTCGTTGCCTGCCATGGTGATCAGAACCTGCTCGGTCTCATTGTCACCGGCGTAGTAGAAGTCGGACAGATTGTAGTTCTGGGCCCGCTCCTCGGTCTTGGAGAAGCCGGAGATGGACATATCCACGGTTCCCATTTCCACCGCGGTCTGGCAGGCGCCGAAGTCCATGGGCATGATCACCAGTTCCAGACCCAGCTCAGTGGCGATGTAGTTCGCCAGAGTTACGTCGAAGCCAACATACTGCTCCTGGCCGGACTTGGAAGGATCCACGAACTCCATGGGAGAAAAGTCCGGGGAAATGGAAACGGTCAGCTTGCCGGGAGTTACCAGACCCAGCTCGTTGGGGGCATCCGTGGGTGCATCGGTCTTGGCTCCGCAGCCTGCAAACAGGGACATCACCATTACGATGGCGAGGATCATGGTCATCAGCTTTTTCATAATATACTCTCCTTTTCCTGCCCCCCTGACGTTCCCGGGAGGGGGGCTTCGTTTTGATGAGCGAATTATACAGCGTATATTATTCATTGTCAATTGGAAATTAATACAATAGAAGAGGAAAGATTTGGATGCTGCTTGTGAAATAGTCCAATTATATTCAGAATTTAGTGGAATATTCGTATATTCAAAGAGTATATCCAGGAATTGAGCCAATAAGGAAATGAATATTATGCAGAAATAATGAATATATTCGATTCCCCGCAGCCGGCTTTACAGGAAAAACGGATCGACAAATTGGTGTTTGAAGGTGCGCACTAAAAAAAGCTGTCATTGCGAACCAGTCCGCAGACTGGTGTGGCAATCCCCCGGTTGAGAGGAACCAGGTAACGATTACCACCAAGAAACGCAGCGATTCCCATTTTTCTGGGTAGTTTTCGGTACATTTCCCCTCTAACGGGGGGATTGCCACGACCAGCCTGCGGACTGGTCTCGCAATGACAGGAAACCTGGAGGCTGCTCGCCAAACACCAATTTTTAGCCCCCTGCCGGAAATGGAGTCCGGCGGGGTGCAGAAGAGCGTTGACGATTTGGGGGAGAATCGGGTATAATAGAGGCGATTATTCTTCTTTCGGGGAGGGAACCGACCATGAAAACCAGCGTGAAGGAGCTGGACTACGATCTGGTGGCGTCGCTGCCGGCAAGAGAGCACATTCTGCCGCATAAACCCGGCCTGTTTTTCCGGAGCCTGATCCGGGGGCTGTCGGCCTTCGGACTTTTGGGGACGAATTTTACATATTCTATGGAGGGAATGGACAAAATCGGGAAGGGGGAGCCCTGCCTGATCCTGATGAACCATTCCTGCTTTCTGGATCTGATGATCGCCAGCCGGGTTTTCTATCCCCGGGACTACTGCATCATCTGCACCTCCGACGGGTTCGTGGGGATGCATGGCTGGATGGAGAAGCTGATGCGCGCCATCGGCTGCGTACCCACCCAGAAGTTCGTCACGGACCTGCGGCTGGTGCAGGATCTGGAATACTGCCTGAAAACCCTGAAAACCAGCGTGCTCATGTACCCCGAGGCCAGCTACTCCTTTGACGGCACGGCCACGCCCCTGCCCAGGAAGATGGGCGTTCTGCTCAAAAAGCTGGGGGTCGGCGTGGTGATGGTGGAGACCTTCGGGGCCTTCTCCCGGAATCCGCTGTACAATGAACTGAAGGTGCGCAAGAGCGTCCCCGTTTCCGCCCGGGTACGGTGCCTGTATACCAAAGACGAGATCCGGGAGAAAACGGTGAAGGAGCTGTCCGACGGTCTGGACGAGGCGTTTTCCTTTGACCATTTCCGCTGGCAGCAGGAGCAGGGCCTTCGGATCCGGGAGGATTTCCGGGCCGACGGCCTCCACCGGATTCTCTACAAATGCCCCCACTGCGGCGCGGAGGGGGAAATGGTGGGTAAGGGCACCACGCTGAAATGCGCGCACTGCGGCAAAACCTGGGAGCTGACGGAGCTGGGGCAGATGCGTGCCCTGGAGGGGGAGACGGAGTATCCCCACATTCCCGACTGGTACGCCTGGGAGCGGCAGCAGGTTCGGGCGGAGCTGCTGGAGGGCAGCTACCGGCTGGACACGGAGGTGGACATCGCTGTGCTGGCAGATTTTCACTATATATATAAGGTAGGCAGCGGCAGGCTGGTTCAGACCCGGGAGGGCTTCCGGCTGGCGGGCTGCGGCGGGAGGCTTAACTATTCCCAGAAGCCCATGGCCTGCTACAGCCTCTACGCGGACTATTATTGGTATGAGCTGGGGGACATGATCTGCATCGGCGACAACGACAGGCTCTACTACTGCTTCCCGCCCCAGGGCGTCCCGGTGGCCAAGGCCAGGCTGGCCGCAGAGGAGCTGTACAAGCTGTGCAAGGCAAGAGCACTGTGAGCGTGGGACGATTGACAACGATAAATTGGTGTTTGCCGGGCTGACGGAAAGCAATACCTTCCCCCGGGGGGAAGGTGCCCCGAAGGGGCGGATGAGGAACGGCGAAACCTGAAATTTTCCGCAGCGGTAGGAATTACGGTACATCATTTGGACGAATTCCGAAAAATAGGGACGATTCGGTAATCTGCAGCGGTCGCCGTTCCTCATCCACCGCTGCGCGGTCCCCCTTCCCCCCGGGGGAAGGTATGATTTCGCCGACATCTCTACAAACACCAATTTATCTTCCCGGGCATGGGGCTTTGGGGAGGTTTCGGTTTCTGACGTGAGCCGTCTGATTGCACAAAAACATCACCGGAAATCTTTTTCAGCTATAAAAAACCATGAAAACCAAAAAAACATTTGACATCCACTGACGGACAGAGTATTATAGATGATATTTATTCGTGCTTCTGCGCCCAAAGCGGGATATCCCGCTTTTTCATGGGGAATTCTTCCCCATGATGAGCGATTGAAGGACATGGGTAAATGAAATTCAAAAGGAGGAAAAGAAATGAAGAAGTTTTTGGCACTGCTGCTTGCTCTGGCGATGATTGCCTCTCTGGCCGCCTGCGGCAGCACTCCCGACGCTCCTGCCGCGACCACTGCCGCGACGGAAGCAAATGCTCCTGAAACCACCCCTGCTGCTCCCACTGTTCCCAACAGAGCGATCCTGGGCAGCTCCACGGAACTGAGCGGAGATTTCCGTTGGCCCGGCTTCGGCGGCAGCTCCGCTGGCGCTTCGGACCAGGACATCAACCGCCTGACTGCCGGTTACTCCACCATGGAGACCAACCAGGGCGGCGCTTATGTCTGGAACGAGACCGTGGTAAAGAGCCACAACGAGACCGAGAATGAGGATGGCACCTACACCGTGGCCATCGAGCTGAACGAGGGCCTGACCTTCAGCGACGGCTCCCCCATCACTGCTGCCAACTATGTTGCCGGCATCCTGGCCTTCAGCACGCAGGTTTCCGTTGGCGCCGGTCACTCCGGCAAGTCCGGCCAGTCCCTTGTGGGCTACAATGACTTCTACGCCTACACCGGCGAAGAGGGCACCGGCAGCAAGGTATTTACCGGTGTCCGCATGCTGGACGACTACAACTTCAGCCTGACCGTGTCTTCCGACTTCTATCCCTACTACTTCGCTTACACCTACGCCGCTGTCAGCCCCGATCCCCTGGGCCTGGTTCTGGGCGAGGGTGTGGAAGTGAAGGACGACGGCGAGGGCTGCTACCTGTCCGACAGCTTCTATGAGAAGAACGGCGACGAGTACGTGAAGGCCGCTGAGATCGCTGCCAACCGTTACGATGTCACCAAGTACCCCTTCTCCGGCCCCTATGTCATCTCCAACTGGGATGCCGCCACCAAGGAGTGCACCATGACCATCAACCCCGAGTTCAAGGGCAACTTCGAGGGTCAGACTGCCTCCATCGAGACCATTGTTTACGTCAAGATCATCGAGGAGACTCAGCTGGATCAGCTGAAGACCGGCGGTGTTGACGTGCTGTCCGGCATCACCGGCGGCGACTCCACCAAGGCCGCTCTGGAGATTGTGGACGGCGAGAACTTCGCTGAGGTTCACTACCAGAGAGCCGGCTACGGCAAGATTCAGTTCGAGTGCGACTTCGGACCCACCATGTTCCCCGAGGTTCGTCAGGCCATCACCTACCTGCTGAACCGGACCGAGTTCTGCCAGGCCTTCACCGGCGGCTACGGCGTTGTTGTCGACGGCCCCTACAGCCCCGACTTCGATATGTGGCGTGCCGTTCAGGACGACATTGAGCTGGTTGACTACACCTTCTCTCCCGACAATGCCAAGAAGGTTCTGGAAGAGGGCGGCTGGATCTACAACTCCAAGGGCGAGCCCTTCGTTGAGGGTGCCGGCGGTGTTGACTCCGTCCGTTACAAGAAGCTGACCGAGGAAGAGGCCAACGCTCTGGATATCTATGGCAACGATGCCGGCAACAAGACCTTCAAGTCCGTCGCCAACACCGACAACATCACCTATGAGACCGTTGAGATCAACGGCGAGTACTACATGCCTCTGGTCATCAACTGGTTCGGCTCCACTCCCAACCCCGTGACCGACCTGCTGTCCACCACCCTGGCCAACAGCTCCGATCTGGCTTCCGTGGGTATGGTGATCCGTGCCACCACCGGTGACTTCACCACCCTGCTGGGCAACATCTACCGCGATCCCTCCATGGGCTACGCCGGTTCCCCCATCTATGGTATGTACAACCTGGCTACCGGCTGGAACAGCGCTGAGTATGACTACAAGTTCAGCTGGTCTTCCGATCCTTCCTGGGCGGACTACTCCTCGAACAAGCTCAAGGATCCCTACGACGCTGCCTTCCCCTACGACCGGGCTGGCGAGAAGCTGACCTACGAGGAAGCTATGGCTGCCTCCGACGGCAAGCTGGGTATGGATTACCTGTCCATGGCCATGGTTTACAACGCCACCAACGTGGACGAGTACAACCAGTGGTGGAAGGCTTACATCGAGAGATGGAATCAGCTGATGCCCGACATCCCCCTGTATTCCAACTACTACTACGATGTGTACAATGCCAACATTGAGAATTTCGAGACCAGCCCCTTCTTCGGGCCTGCCAGCGCGATTCTCTACTCCAACATCAAGGGCTACTAATCTCTTGCTGTTAACGTAATCAAGATGGGGCAGCCCATAAGGCTGCCCCATTTTGGACTGAATGTGATTTCGGGCATGGAACGGCTGATACGGCACGTGCGATCCAAAGCCGAATGAACATCGGGCGGTTCAAAAACGCCCCTTCCCGGCAGATGCCGGTTTTCGTCTATCTCAGCGGAGAAGCATTGCCTGCGGGCGCGCTCCGCTGTCTTTGAAAAGGGAGGTTTTTAGAACCGGCCCGATGCAGATAACCAGTGAAAGGAATAGATTATGGGCAAATACATTGCGAAACGGCTTGGCTATATGCTGGTGGTCATGCTGATTCTCTCCCTTTTGATGTTCCTTGTGTATTCCATGATCCCCTATGACCGGGCTGTGGCTGAAGCGGAGTCTTTTAAGCAGGGACTGAAGAACAATCCCAATGCTGCAGAGCTCTACAATGCCAAGATCGAGGAGTTACGCAGGGAGCTTGGCACGGATCAGAATGTATTCGTGCGGTATCTGGGCTGGATTGGTGTCGCTCCGATTAACGGACGCTACAACGGCATCCTGCAGGGCAATTTCGGTTACAGCTATCAGTTTGACCGGCCCGCGCTGGATGTGTTGATCACCCCCATGAAGAACACCATCTTTATCAATATTTTCGCCACAATTCTGGGGCTGGGCATTACCATCCCCCTTGGCATCTTCTGCGCCGTGCACCGGGGCAGCAAGCGGGATACCGCTGTTCAGATCGGTACCATTGTGGGCTACAGTATCCCCACATTTATCACGGCAATCATCTTTATCTGGCTGTTTGCCATTATTCTGGGCTGGTTCCCTGTATCCGGTATGAAAACGCCGGGCTCGGACTATGTGGGCTGGCAGAAGCTCAAGGATGAGCTCTACTATATGTGCCTGCCCCTGATTGTAATGACCTTCTCCTCCCTGGGCGGCATGACGCGTTATGTCCGCGCCTCCATGACTGAGGCACTGTCCCTGGACTGCATCCGCACTGCCAGAGCCAAGGGTCTGCGGGAGAAATCCGTCATCTACAGCCACGCCTTCCGGAACGCGCTGATTCCCATCATCACCCTGGTGATCGGCTGGTTTATTGGCATCTTCTCCGGATCCATCGTGATTGAGAATATCTTCGGACTCAACGGTGTGGGCCGCCTGTATATCCTGTCGCTGAATAACAAGGACTTTGAAGTGGTGCTGCTGCTTCAGATGTTCTATGTCATCGTGGGACTATTGGGCAACCTGGTGATCGACATTGCCTACGGCATTGCGGATCCCCGCGTCCGTGTCAATAAATAAGGAGGATGCATATGAAAAAGAATACTTCCTCCAAGGGTTTTGCCCCCCTGAATTGGCTGAAGAGAATGTTCCTCGGCGGCTCCAAGGTTGTTGCCGAGGAGGGCGAGCGGTATGACAGCCCCTCCAAGCTGGCCGTCAAGCGGTTCTTCCGCAAGCCCATCGCGGTCATCGCGCTGATCGTTCTGATCAGTATGTTCCTGTTCGTGTTCATAGGACCGGTTTTCTATCCCGTTGATCTGACGGAGACCGGAAGTGAAATGCTGCATACCAATGTGGCTCCCACCATGAGCCTGATGAAGCTCCCCAGTGACATGAAAGACGGCGCGGTGGATATTTCCTCCCGCGGAACCTTTACCATCGGCGTCAGCACGGATGGGAATCTGTATATGTGGGGATACTACCCCAAGACCAAGGACCCGAAGCTGAACGTGATGAATATTCCCGAGGAGGTCAGCGCCAGCAAAATTGTCCATGTCGCCGCGGGCTCCGATCACTGCGTGGCCATTTCTGAGGAGGGCAAGGTCTATGCCTGGGGCGCCTACGACAACGGCCAGTATGGCTGGGATGGCAGTATGATCGCCTCGGCCAGAAAACAGCCTGAGGAACTGATGGAGGGCACCATTGACGCTTCTCAGGTTCGTCAGCTGATCTGCGGAAACCAGATCACCGCCATCCTGATGGAGGACGGTACCGTCTACGCCTGGGGCAATGACGGCCTGAACGCCACAAACCTTTCCTCCGTCATCAAGCACGGCAAGAAGGAAAGCCCCCTTGTGAAGCTGGCCTTCACCAACGATGGCCTGTACGCCATCGATGAGAACGGCACCTTCGTCACCGGCAAGAGCTCCAAGTTCAATTCTATAACCATCACCGACGAAACCGGCGCGAAAAAGACCGTGGATTTGTTTGAATACATCGGCGACCGGAAGCTCGTGGACATTGCCGCTACCGGCTCTGCGGTGGCTCTGGTTACCGATGACGGCGAGCTGATTGTGGCCGGTATGAAGGAAGCGGCTCCCGTGATCCCCGAGGGAGATCGGATCAAGTCCGTATCCGGCGGCACCCGGCACTTCACCCTGGTTACCGAGCAGGGCAGAGTTTATGCCTGGGGGCAGAATTACCGCAACCAGTGCGAGGTGCCCGAGGCTCTGACCGAGGCCGGCGCTGTGGATACCGTCTACGCCAGCGGCTTCCAGAACTATGCCTTTAAGGACGGCAAGTTTGTGGATGCCTGGGGCCTGAAGGGCTATCTGATGGGCACCGACGACATGGGCCGTGACGTGTTCAACCGGATTATCAACGGCGGCAAGATGACCATGACCATCGGCGCGGTGGCCGTGATCGTGTCCACGATCATCGGCATCATCATCGGCTGCCTCTCCGGTTACTTCGGCGGCGCTGTGGATATCCTGCTGATGCGTGTCACCGAAATTGTAGGCGCCATTCCCTTCCTGCCCTTCGCGTTGTGTCTGTCCGCGATTCTGCAGGCCTCCGACCTCCATGAGGATACCCGAATCTTTATCATCATGGTGATCCTGGGCGTGCTGTCCTGGACGGGACTTGCCAAGCTGGTGCGCGGCCAGATCCTGGCAGAGCGGGAGAAGGAGTTTGTAACCGCCGCCCGTTCCATGGGCATCCGGGAGGGCCGGATCGCCTTTCGGCACATCCTTCCCAATATCATCTCCGTGATTTTGGTGAGCATCACCCTGGACTTCGCAAGCTGTATGCTGACCGAATCCAGCCTGTCCTACCTGGGCTTCGGCGTTCAGCTGCCCCGTCCTACCTGGGGCAATATGCTGGACGGCTCCAGAAACGCCCTGGTCATCCAGTCCTACTGGTGGAGATGGCTGTTCCCGGCGTTGTTCCTTTCCATCGTTGTTATCTGCATTAACATCATCGGAGATACGCTTCGGGACATTCTTGACCCCAAATCGGAGGTGGAAAAGTAATGGCTGAGAACACCAGACCTTTGCTTGAGATCAAGAACCTCAAGACTTTTTTCAAGACCAGAAACGGCACGGTGAAGGCCGTGAACGATGTTTCCTATTCCATTATGCCCGGCAAGACCCTGGGCATCGTTGGCGAGTCCGGATCCGGCAAAAGCGTGTCCGCCATGAGCGTTCTGCGGCTTCTGGATGCCAACGGCTACATTGCCGGCGGCACCGTCACCTTTGACGGCCAGGATCTTGCCAAGATCAGCACCCAGGAGATGTACCATATCCGCGGAAACAAGATTTCTGTGATCTTCCAGGAGCCCATGACCAGCTTGAACCCGGTTTTCTCTGTGAAGCGGCAGCTTAGTGAGCCCTTCCGGATTCATCGGGGTATGAGCAAGAAGGAAGCTTCCAAGGCCGCCCTGAAGATGCTGGCTGATGTGAAAATTCCCAACCCTGAGGTGGTGCTGAAGCAGTACCCCCACCAGCTCTCCGGCGGTATGCGCCAGCGTGTCATGATCGCCATGGCCCTGGCCTGTGAGCCCAAGCTGCTGATTGCCGACGAGCCCACCACCGCCCTGGACGTGACCATTCAGGCCCAGATTCTGCATCTGATGAACACGCTGAAGCAGGAGCATGGCACGGCGATCATGTTCATTACCCATGACCTGGGCGTCATCAACCAGATGGCAGACGATGTCGTGGTCATGTACTGCGGCGAGGTGGTGGAGCGGGTTCCCGCCAAGACTCTGTTTTCCAAGAGTGTGAAGTTCTCCCACCCCTACACCGAGGGATTGCTGGGCTCCGTGCCGAGACTCGACACCACCTCCGCCCGGCTGGATGCCATTCCCGGCGCGGTGCCCCATCCGCTGAACCTGCCCAAGGGCTGCAAATTCGCGCCCCGCTGCAAGTACTGTACTCAGAGATGCATCGACGAGGCCCCGTCCCTTGTGAAGGTGGGCGAGGATCAGGAGATCCGGTGCTTCTATCCGGAGAGGGAGGCCCGCCATGCAAAATAATGAGAAAAAGCTGCTGCTTCGGATTCAGAACCTCAAGCAGTATTTCCCCGTGGGCAAGGGCCGGTTCGTTCGGGCCAACGACGGCATAAGCCTGGACATCTACGAGGGCGAAACCCTGGGCCTGGTAGGTGAGTCCGGCTGCGGTAAGTCCACCCTGGGCCGCTCCATCCTGCAGCTGTACAAGCAGACCGATGGCCGTACCATGTACTTTGGCCGCACCATCGATGAGTTGGCGCCAAAGTACGCCCACGACACCTTCCGCACCCTGACCAAGCGTCATGCCCAGATGCTGGAGAAGAAGGCAAAGTATGAGCACTTCCGGGCAGAGTATGACAAGCTCCCCGAGAAGGAGCGCTACCAGAAGCACGCGGAAATGGTCCACCTGCGCAAGGAGGCCAAGGACGCGGTGCTGGACGTGACCACCCTGATCGGCGGACTTTTCGCCCATCCGGAGCTTTCCAAGGTGGAGCAGGCGTTCTGCCGGCAGTACAAGATTTCCCAGGAACTGGCCTCCGCACTGGAAAAGCGCACCGAGCTGGATCTGGATGTGGCGGAAGCCGACTTCCGACTGGAAAAGGCCGGGGAAGCCGGAAATCCCACGGAAAAGCTGGCTGCCAGGGCTTCGGCTGCCCACGCAAAGCTGGACGATATGGACAAGCAGATTGCTTCCATCCGCGACAGACTTGCCAAGGGCGGTGCGGAGATTGCCGCGCTGCGGGAGGAGTGCCGGAACCAGCCGGATTATGACGTGTTTGAGGCTGATCACAGTGAGGGAATTGACCTGGCCCGGCTGCGCTACAATGAGATGCGCAAGCTCCGCAGCGATTTGCAGCTGATCTTCCAGGATCCCTACTCCTCCCTGAACCCCCGTATGACCGTGGGTCAGATCGTGGGCGAGGGCATGGTTGCCCATAAGTATTACCGCAAGAATGATGAGCGGATGCAGGAGGGTGTCATCAGGGTCATGGAGGACTGCGGTCTGGCACCCTACTTCATCCACCGCTATCCCCACCAGTTCTCCGGCGGTCAGCGGCAGAGAATCGGCATAGCCCGTTCCCTGGCGGTGCAGCCCAGGTTTGTGGTCTGTGACGAGGCGGTTTCCGCTCTGGACGTGTCCATTCAGGCCCAGATCATCAACCTTCTGCAGGATCTGAAGGAGAAGAAGAACCTGACCTACCTGTTCATCACCCATGACCTGTCCGTGGTCAAGTACATCTCCGACCGGATCGGTGTCATGTACCTGGGCAACATGGTGGAAATCGCGCCCTCGGACGATATCTTTGCCCATCCCCTGCACCCCTATACGGAGGCTCTTCTGAACGCCATCCCCACCACCGACGAGGATGTCAACCGCAATCCTGAGATCCTTCAGGGCGATATTCCCAGCCCCGTCAATCCCCCCAAGGGCTGTAAGTTCCACACCCGCTGCAAATACTGTACGGAAATCTGCACCCAGGTGCAGCCGGAGCTGGAGGAGATTCGGCCTGACCACTTTGTGGCCTGTCACCACATCCTGGAGCAGGGTGAATAACCATGCTCTTCCGGAATAAGCTTGACCGGGCACAGAAGTGGCTTCGGGATCAAAACAAGGATGCCGAGGAACTCCCCACTCCCGACGAGCTGAAGGAGCAAGGCCAGGAGCTTCCTCTGGATAAGGGGGATCTTCCCCTGATGATTCTGCTGGCTATGGGGATCATCCTCCCGGTGTGCCTGTTGGTGCTGCTGGCGATTTGTTCGTTTGTATTCTTTCTATAACCCCTCGTGCCGCCGGAATTCCCGGCGGCACGAGTTTTTTTGGAAACAAGGGGGAATAAACAAGGGATAGCCTTTTTCCCATGGGACAGACAAATTGCCGTTTGAAAAATAACGCTGTCATTGCGAGACCAGTGTGCGCACTGGTTCGCAATGACAGGAAGTTTGGATACGAAGCAATAAACACAAATCTGTGGAATTGATATTTTTCAAGGGAACCTGATGCTTTTTTAGTGACATAGTTGCCTCATGATGCTATAATATAAAAAATAGTAGAATTTTTCTCTCTGCCGCAAGATGATTTTAGGTCGGTTG
>CAMFFO010000052.1 GCA_945949735.1 uncultured Clostridia bacterium
CCAGTGTGCGCACTGGTCTCGCAATGACAGCGTTATTTTTCAAACACCAATTTGTTGTGCTGACGATCTGCGTTCTTTTGCGTTCAAAACGCCGCCGGGGGATTCCCGGCGGCGTTGGATGATTACTTGCCCGCGATGGTCAGGCCCTCCACACGGACGGTGGGGGAGCCGAAGGAGCCCATGCCCGGGGTCTCCAGATCGTTTCCCAGGGCGGTGATATTCTTCAGCAGATCATAGAAGTTCCCCGCCACGGTGAAGGATTTGACGCTCTCGGTGAGAGAGCCGTTTTCCACCATAAAGCCCGCGCTCTGCAGGCTGAAATCTCCCGAAATGGGGTTCGCCCCCGCGTGAAGGCCCCCCAGGGAGTTGATCAGCACGCCCTTCTCCACTCCGGCCAGCAGTTCTTCCCGGCTGATTTCTCCGGGAGTCAGGTACATGGTGAAGGGCCGCACCGCCACCGGGGCGTCGTAGCCCGCTTTGGAGGCGTTGCCGGTGGTCTGCTTCCCCGCGAGAGCCGCGGTTTTCAGGTTGTACAGCAGCGTTTTCAGCACTCCGCCCTCAATGACGTTCTTCCGACAGGTGGGGCTGCCCTCCGCATCGAAGGGACGCTGCAGGGGGCTTCCCGGGTAGAAGGGGTCGTCCACCAGGGTGACGATGGGGGAAGCGATGACGCTGCCCTCCTTGCCGCCCAGCTTGCTCAGACCCTTCTGGGCGTTCTCCGAGGAGAAAACCGGGCAGAAGGTGGAAAGCAGATCGCACATGGCCTCCGGGGCGAAGAACACCGGGTACCTGCCCGTGGGAGCCACGCCGCCGCCCAGCTTCCGCAGGGCATCCTCCGTGGCCTTCTTCGTCATGGCCTCGGAATCGATCTCCGGCAGGGCGCCCAGCCGGATGTCGAAGCCGTCGGTGGTTTCCCCGTTCTCGCTGACGATGCTCCCCACCACCAGGGCGGACAGCACCGTTTCATGGCTTAGGTCCAGCCCCCGGGAATTACAGATGGCCACCCGGGAACGCTCCGCCACCACCTGGGTCTGGGAGCTATCCGTGACCCGGCTGTCCGTGGCGTATATCTGCTCCAGGGAGGAAAGGGCAGCGGAAACCATGTCCTCCGTCCGGGGCATCTCCCAACGGGGGGCGGTCACCGCTTCGTAGGTCTGGCCCCCCTCCGCCAGCAGCACCGGGTCGTCGGACTCCAGCACCGAGGCATTGTCCACGGCTCTGTCCACAATGGATCGGGCCTCCTCATGGGTCAGAGCCTCGGTGGAGGCGCTGCCCATCCGGCCGTTCCACACGCAGCGCAGGCACACGCCGCCCTCGGCGGCACTTTTGAACTCGTTGATCTCCCGCTGGAAGGCATCGCAGCTGACGGACTCCGCCGCCTGGTAGTAAAGCTCGTATTCCGTCACGCCAAGCTCGCCGCAGCGGGCCAGGACGTGGGTTTTGAATTCCTGAAAATCCATGGCTTCTCCTCCTTATCTGCCGCCCACGGTGATCCGGGACACCCGGATCAGGGGCTGGCCCACATTGGTGGGAACGCTGCCGCTGGAGGAGCCGCACATACCCTGACCCATATCCAGGTCGGTACCCACCATGTCGATGTTCTGAATGATCTCGCTGCCCTTGCCCACGAGGGAAGCTCCCCGGACCGGCTCGCAGATCCTGCCGTTTCTGACCATATAGCCCTCGTTGACGGCGAAGTTGAACTCCCCGGTCACCGGGTTCACGCTGCCGCCGCCCATTTCCTTGGCGTAGAGGCCGTACTCCATGGAGGCGATGATGTCCTCGTTGCGGTCCTCGCCGGGGGCGATGAAGGTATTGGTCATCCGGGAGGTGGGGACGAAAGCATAGCTTTCCCGCCGGGCTGAGCCGGTGGAGGGAAGGCCCATCCGGCGGCCGTTGAACTTGTCCACCATATAGCTTTTCAGCACGCCCTTCTCGATCAGCACCTTCCGCTGGGCGGGGGTGCCCTCGTCGTCGATGTTGATGGAGCCCCAGGCATTGGGGATGGTGCCGTCGTCGATGGCGGTCACTTTCTCGCTTGCGATTTTCTGCCCAAGCTTCCCGGCGAACTGGGACTGGTTGTAGGCAACGCTGCTGGCCTCCAGGGAGTGGCCGCAGGCCTCGTGGAAGATGACGCCGCCGAAGCCGTTCTCGATGGCCACGGTCATGACTCCTGCGGGGCAGTAGCCCGCCCCCGCCATGGTGACTGCCTGCTTCGCCGCGTGGATGCCCACGTTCCGGGGATCGATTTCCTCGAACATCTCCAGCCCCTGCCGCCTGCCGGGGTTGCAGGAGCCTGTCTGGGTTTCGCCGCCCACCTCCGCCACGGCGCTGACCATCATCCGGGTGCGGATCTGACGATCCTGGGCGTAAAGGCCCTCGGAATTGGCGATGAGGATGTTGTGATCCACATCCAGCAGCCGCCCGGAGACCTGGGTGATCTGGGGAGCATACTCCTTCGCGGCAAAGTAGCCCCGCTTCAGCAGCTCCACCTTCTCGTGGTTCGCCACCGAGGCGGGCACGACGCGGACGGGATGGATGTCCCCGAAGAGCCGCTCCTTCAGGACGATGTCGATCCCCGCGCTGCCCTGACCCAGGGCCTCGGCGGCCTTGGCGGCGCAGGAAAGCAGCCCCGCCTCCGAGGTGTCCACCGTGGAGGCCATGACGCTGCGCAGCCCCTTATACACCCGGACGGCCGCTCCCGCCACCACCGCGTCCTTCACATCGTCCACCTTGTCGGCGATCATGCTGATCAGATGATTCGTGGTGTTCTCCGCGAAGATTTCCGCGTAGTCCGCGCCGGTGGCCAGGGCCCTGCCCAGTACCTTCCGGCATACTTCCATTGAAATCATGCTAACGCTCCTTTCAGCCCGGGTCATCCCCGGTCTTTTCCCAAATGATACCATAAAAACAATTCTCCGTCAACGCGCCGCCGCACGGAGAATTGGCTGCTGGCAGGGATTGTGTCATAACCGGGACGATCCTGAAATCTGCGCTTATGGGCTTCCCTCAGCTTGCCGGCAAATTGGTGTTTGTCGGGCTAACGGAAAGCAATACCTTCCCCCGGGGGGAAGGTGCCCCGAAGGGGCGGATGAGGAATGGCGAAACCTGAAATTTTCCGCAGCGGTAGGAATTACGGTACAACATTTGGACGAATTTCGAAGAATTGGGACTACTCAGTATTCTACAGCGGTCGCCGTTCCTCATCCACCGCTTCGCGGTCCCCCTTCCCCCCGGGGGAAGGTATTTTCCTGTCATCAGCCCTACAAACACCAATTTCCCGGCCTGCCGGGGGGCTCCGTCTGTGCTTCTTTGGGAGAGAATTTATAGAAAATTCACAATTCCTTATGGTACATTTTAGGTATCTCCGCTATACTGATACGCAGTTCAATTCTCGTCCGAAGGGAGCAAACGCGCATGGAACCGAAGAAAGACGACGCCCTGTTTGAGCAGCTGGGCAAAAACAAGAAACGACGCCGCAGGAAGGTGATCGTCACCGTTGTGACGGTGATCCTGATACTGGCAGTCCTGCTGGTGGGACTGGTCATCTACCTGCGCCGGACGGTGCGGGAGCGGTTCGCCTCCGGCGCCGATCAGGTGCAGTCCTACGAGGTGAAAACCGGAACCTTAAGCACCGTGGTGTCCGGCAGCGGAACCCTGGCGGAGGACGGCCTGGAGGCGATCACCGTGCCCGAGGGCGTGGAGGTCACCAAGGTTCTGGTGAAGGCCGGGGATACCGTCGCGGAGGGCCAGATCCTCGCAACGGTGGACGCGGCCTCGGTGCATACGGCCCTGGCCTCCCTGCAGGAGTCCCTGGAGGCCCTGGATAAGCAGATCAGCTCCGCGGAAAGCGACACCGTCAGCGCCTCCGTCACCACCCGGGTGGCCGGGCGGGTGAAGCGGATCTACGCCGAAAAGGGTCAGTCGGTCAGCGACTGCATGGTGGAGCACGGCGCCCTGGCGGTGCTGAGCCTGGACGGGTACATGGCCGTGACCTTGCAGACCGACGCTCTGGCCCCGGGGGACGCGGTTACGGTTATCCGGGAGGACGGCACGGAGCTTGACGGCTCCGTGGAGCGCTCCGCGGCGGGCTATGCCACCGTTCTCGTTACCGATGACGGCCCCGCTCCGGACGAGGAGGTCACCGTTAGTCTGGAAGGAACCGTTCTGGGCTCCGGGAAGCTGAGCATCCACGAGCCTCTGTCCGTCACAGGCTACGCGGGCACCGTCCAGACCGTCCTGGCATCGGAAAACCAGCGGGTCTACAAGGGTTCGAGCCTCTTTTCCCTGACGGATACCTCCACCAGCGTCACCTACGACTCTCTGCTTCGAAGCCGTCAGGAGCAGGAGCAGACGCTGCTGGAGCTGCTGGAGCTTCGATCCAGCGGCGGCGTAGCCGCACCCTTCGCGGGCAGCGTCTACACGGTGGACTATGACGAAGCCCTGGCTCCCGGCGCGGTGGCAACCCTGTCCCCGAACGAGAAAATGACCGTCACCTTGACGGTGGATGAATCCGACATCCTGTCCCTGGAGCTGGGGCAGGAGGCGGAGATCACCGTGAGCAGTCTGGGAGACGAGCCCTTCCGGGGGGATGTCACGGAGCTTGACCGCACCGGAGCCACCGGAGTCTACACCGCGGTGATCACCCTGGACAAGGACGGGAATATGCTCCCGGGCATGACCGCCAGCGTCAGCATCCGGATTTCCGGTGTGGAGAACGCGGTGCTGATCCCCCTGGAGGCCCTGCAGCAGACCCGCTCCCGTTCCTACGTCTACACCAGCTATGACGAAGAGACCGAAACCTTCGGCGGCGAGGTGGACGTGACCGTGGGCCTCACCGGCAGCTCCGAGGTGGAGATCCTCTCCGGGCTGAAGCCGGGGGACACGGTGTACTACACCAAGGAGCTGACCATTGCGGACTTTTTCGCCGGCATGAGCGGAATGCCCATGGGCGGCTCCGGCGGTATGGGCTCCATGCCCGGCGGCAGCCAGCGCGGAAACGGCGGCTCCGGCGGCGAGCGTCCCCAGGGAGGCTTCTCCGGCGGAAAGCAGGGAGGCTGAGCCATGATCGACATTCAGGATCTGTGCAAATTCTACCAGGTGGGCGACGACCGGGTCCGGGCCCTGGATCACGCCACGCTGCACATCTCCCCCCGGGAATTTGTCAGCATCATCGGCCCCTCCGGCTCCGGCAAGTCCACCCTGATGAACATCATCGGCTGCCTGGATGTGGCGGACGCGGGGGTGTACAAGCTGGACGGGCTGCCCATCGGAGAATACTCGGAAAATGAGCTGGCCCACATCCGCAACCAGAAAATCGGCTTCGTATTCCAGAACTTCAACCTGATCCCCAAGCTCTCCGCCGAGGAGAACGTGGAGCTGCCCCTGATCTACCAGAAGGTGCCCCGGGCGGAGCGGCAGCAGCGGGTACGGGAGGCGCTGGAGCGGGTGGGCCTCCAGAAGCGGGCCAGGCACCTGCCCACGGAGCTCTCCGGCGGCCAGCAGCAGCGGGTGGCCATCGCCCGAGCCCTGGTGACCCGGCCCAGCCTGATCCTGGCCGACGAGCCCACGGGCAACCTGGACTCCAAGACCAGTCAGGAGATCATGGATATGTTCCATGAGCTTCACCGCCAGGGCAACACCATTGTCCTCATCACCCACGACCCCGGGGTGGCCAAACAGGCGGAGCGGGCCATCCACATTCTCGACGGCAGGATTACGGAGGCGACACTATGATACAATCCTTCAAAATGGCCCTGCGCTCCATCTCCGCCGGGAAGATGCGTGCCGCGCTGACCATGCTGGGCATCATCATCGGCGTCATGGCCCTGGTGGTGCTGGTGAGCCTGGTGAACGGGGCCACCTCCTCGGTGACGGACAAGGTTTCCGCCCTGGGAAGCAGCATGGTCACGGCGACCATCTCCGACGACAAGGGCAGCCCCGTCACCCTGGACACCCTGAACGAGTGGATGGAGGATCCGGAGCTGGGCATCCTGGCCCCCATCGCCACCTCCATCGCCACCGGCCGCTCCGGCGGCGAAAGCGCCTCCTTCACGGTCTACGGCACCACGGCGGGGTACTATGCCGTTCAGAATATGCAGCTTTTCATGGGCCGCTGGCTGAAGGAGCCGGACATCGAAAACCACAGCTATGTCTGCATCCTCAATGAGAACGCGGCCCAGGAGCTCATCGGCTACACCGACTGCGTGGGCCGCTCCATCACCCTGAACAACGTCCCCTTTACCATTGTGGGCATTCTGGCGGACGACGAGGATTCCCTCACCGCCCTGTTCTCCTCGGGAAGCTGCGTGGCCTACATCCCCCACACCTCCCTGGTGCGGCTGTCGGACACGGTTCCCACGGGGATCACCACCTTCTACGCCTCCGCCCCGGAGGGCGGCACCGTAGATCAGGCGAAGGAGCATCTGGAGGAGCTGCTGCTGCAGCGCTTTGACGAGGACGACGACGCCTTCAGCCTGTCCTCCAGCAGCATCCTGGAGGAGACCATGTCCAACGTCACCTCGGTGCTGACCATCCTTCTGGGCGGCATCGCGGCCATCTCCCTGATCGTGGGCGGCATCGGCATTATGAACATCATGCTGGTCACCGTTACCGAGCGCACCCGGGAGATCGGCATCCGCAAGGCCATCGGGGCCACCCGGGGCACCATCCTGACCCAGTTCCTCATGGAGGCCGTGGTGCTGTGCATGATGGGCTGCGGTTTGGGGATCTTCCTCAGCTGGGCGATCCTCCAGGCGGTCAGCACAGTCACCGCCAGCGTAGGGCTCGCCTTTGCCCTGGACGGGAGCGTGGTGCTGGTTTCCGTGGTGTTCTGCTTCCTCATCGGGGTGATCTTCGGGCTGTACCCGGCAAACAAGGCCGCCCGGATGAAGCCCATTGACGCCCTGCATTACGGAGGTTGAGCCATGAAGAAAGCGAAAAACAAAAATCTTCGCCGGGCCGTGGGTTTCCTTGCCCTGGCGGCCCTTACGGCGGGCCTTGCCGCCATGCCCCTGCTGGCTCAGCAGTCCGCCGAACCCGAAGCGTATCCCGTGTCCATTCTCTCCGCCGCAGCGGAGCGCCGGGAGCTTACCCAGGCGCTCTCCGGAGGCGGCGCCCTCCAGGGGGAGGAGGCCCTCTCCGTCACCGTCCCCGAGGGCGTGCGTCTGACGGAGCTGCTGGTGAAAAACGGCGACACCCTGGAAGCGGGGGATCCCATCGCCCGGGTGGACCGGGTCACGGTGATGCAGGCCATTGCCGATACCCAGGAGGAGTTGGCCTCCCTGCAGCAGCAGCTGGAAAGCGCGCGCACCGCCTCGGATTCCGAGACCCTCACCGCCCCGGCGGGGCTGGTGAAGGCGGTCTACGCCCAGGCGGGGGACAGCGCGGAGGCCGTCATGCTCCAGTACGGGTGCCTTGCGGAGATCAGTCTGGACAGCCGCATGGCTGTAGCCGTGGAGGCGGACACCGAACTGCGCCCCGGGGATACGGTCAGCGTCAGGCTGGGGGAGGAAACCCTGGAGGCATCGGTGGAATCCAACCTGGAGGGAGTCCTCACGGTGACCTTCCCGGATGAGGGCTACACCCCCGGGGATACCGCCTCCCTGACGGGCCCCGACGGCAAGGCCCTGGGCGCGGGGGTGTTGGAAATCCACAGTCTCTGGCGGGCCGTGGCCTCCTCCGGAACCGTCAGTCAGGTCTATGTGAAGGAGGGGCAGACCCTCCGCGCCAAGGGAAATCTTCTCCGCCTGACGGATATGGGCTACTCCGCCCAGTACCGGATGCTCTCCAGCCTCCACCAGGAATACGCCGAACAGTTGGGAGAGCTGTTCCGGCTGTACCAGAGCCTGACCCTCACCGCTCCGGCGGCGGGGCTGGTCACCGGGGTGGATCCGGATTCGCCCCTGCTGCTGGCCGCTTCGGAAGGCGCTCAGGTGACGCTTCTCGCCAACGCCCCGGACGGAAGCGACGCCCAATATGTGAACTTCGTGGGCCAGGTCACCGAGGTGGGCTCCGACGGCTATATCATGCGCTTGAATCCCCAGTTCCTGGCCGTTACGGACTACACGGATCTCAGCGGCGTCCCCCGGGACACCGCGGCCATGACCTACGAGTCCATCTATACCGGCGGCGCGCCGGTATACCAGTGGGACGGCAGCAGCTGGAATTCCGCCTCCATCGGGGCGGGGGATCTGATGCTCTTCGCGGGGGATTCCGGCGGCAGCATCGTGTGGGTGATCCGCATGGGCAGCGCCGAGCTTCCGGGGGAGCCCGAAGAGCCCGAAGAGCCCGAAGAGCCTGACAATCCCGACCCCGATAATCCGGATAATCCCGACAACCCCGACAACCCCGATCATCCTGATCCCGACAATCCCGGGGATTCCGAAAATCCCGGCGGCTCCGGGGATTCCGCCCCCTCCCATTCCGGCAGCGGCAGCCTGCCCAGCTTCGGGGGCTACGGCGGCTCCTCCGGCAGCGCGGGAGGCTCCCAGCAGCAGACCCTGACCGGGCCTGTGACCGTGGAGGTAGCCTCCCTGGTGCCCCAGGATTTCCTTACCATCCCCGTCACCGTCGATGAGCGGGATATCCACAGCCTGGCCCTGGGCCAGACGGTGCAGGTGCGGGTGGAGGCCCTGTCCGGCCGGGAATTCACCGGGACCGTTACGGAAATCGGCCGCATCGGCGCGTCCTCCGGCGGCAGCAGCAAATACACGGTCACCGTGGAGCTGCGGCGGGAGGAGGATATGCTCCCCGGCATGAGCGCATCGGTCACCGCCACCCTGGGGACGCACACGGGGGTCGCCATCCCCGTGGCCGCCCTGATCCAGACCGGCAGCCGCTGCGTTGTATACACCTCCCTGGACGAAAAAACCGGGGAGCCCGCCTCCCCCGTGGAGGTGACCCCCGGCTTCTCCGACGGCGAGTACGTCCTGATCCTATCGGGCCTTTCCGAAGGGGATACCGTCTACTATCCCTACTACGAAGCCCTGGAAAGCTGATCCCACAGAGCCCCCCGGCGCAGCCACCGCCGGGGGGCTCTCTTGCGATCCCACCACAGCAGAAAGAGAAATTGGGGTTTGTCGGGCTAACGGAAAGCAATACCTTCCCCCGGGGGGAAGGTGCCCCGAAGGGGCGGATGAGGAACGGCGAAACCTGAAATTTTCCGCATCGGTTGGAATTACGGTACAACATTTGGACGAATTTCGAAAAGCAGGGACGATTCGGTATTCTTCAGCGGTCGCCGTTCCTCATCCACCGCTTCGCGGTCCCCCTTCCCCCCGGGGGAAGGTATTTTCCTGTCATCAGCCCGACAAGCACCAATTTGCCTGTGTGCTTACGAAAACCGGCAGTCTGCGTTTGTGTTTGTGGACGTGCGCTCAAGGAATTGCCATTGCGGGCGGGTCTGCGTCATAATTCGCGTTTTTTTCGCGGCAATCTGGACTTGCGAAACGATTTGTGATACCATTTCTCTGTGAATGATATCCCATATCATTCCGTCCGGGGAGGTGCCTTGCTGTGGCCTATTACTATCCGATTCCTTTGATTGGAAATTTTCTCTTCTTTCTCCAGTGGTTCCTGATTGCCAATTCCCTGTTTGAACGCCGGTTTTCCCGTGCGGTCACCTGGCTGGGGGAACTGGCGGCCTTCGGGCTGAACATCTTCCTTGGCAGCGTGCTGCCCTATATGTCCATGATCCGTGCGTTATATCTGCCGGCGCTGTTCTTCCTGGCCTTCCGCGTTCTGCTCCGGGGCAGATGGTATTCCATTTTGTTCCTGGTTGCCGCGCTTTGGTCGCTGCTGTACACCGCGGAGCTTCTCATCGCGAATTTCATTTACACGCCGGAGATTCTGGCGGGAGGCCTGAACAGCCAGAGCGTCTATGTGCAGCTTCGGATCTATATCGTCCTTTTCATCGTCAGCGGAATGCTTAACGGCTCGCTGTACCTGCTGATTCGGGGAAAAAGACTGCATATGGCTCCCAAAGAGCTGATCCTGTGCTCCTCATTCCTGCTGTGCCAGCTTTTCAGCGTGTTCTGCTATATCCGTGAGCTGACCCTGACCCCCCATTACGACACCGCGGCCTACATCACCGTGGGAATTCTCAGCGCTCTGGCGCTGGACGGATTTCTGATCCACTATGTGATCACCGCCAACCGCAGGCAGCAGCTCCAGTCGGAAAACGCCATGCTTGCCCAGCAGATCTCCGCGCAGAACTGCCGCTACGCCGAGATTACCGCCGAATATGAGGCCGTCCGCCGGATGCGCCACGACATCGCCAAGCACCTGAGGGCCATGGAGGCCCTGCTGGAAAAGGGCAGCGCGGACGAGGCGGGACAGTATATCACGGAGCTTCGCCGGAACGCCTACCCCGTCGATACCGCCATCTGCGAAAATCCCGTGGCCGACGCCCTGCTGTGCAGCTACCGGGAACGCTCGGCCCGGCAGGGAACCTGTCTGGAGCTGCGCGTTCAGCTCCCCGCCCATACCGGCATCGCGGACACGGATCTGGTCTGCGCCCTGGGGAATCTGCTGGACAACGCCCTGGAGGCCTGCGCCGGTCAGGCGGACGCCAGGATCACCCTGTCCTGCGCCTGCGTCAAGGGCTTCGTGGTGATCTCCCTGGAAAATCCTGTGGGAACCCCCCGCCCGGAGGATCCGAAGCGGGGCGTGGGCACCCGGATCCTGAACCACCTGGCGGACAAATACCACGGCTCCTACCGCGCCGGGGCCGAGGGGGAACTGTTCCGCGCCCGACTGACCCTGGAAGCAAAGGAGATGATTCCATGATCGGCATCGCGGTTTGCGACGATACCCCCCGGGATCGGGAAGCCATCCGGGAAGCCGCCGCTCTGGCCGCGCCCGATGCGGAGATTTCCCTCTTCTGCGCGCCCCAGAAACTACTGGAAACGGTAAAGGCGGGCTTCCAGCCGGATCTCGCGATACTGGACATCCAGATGGAGGGCATGGACGGCATTGCCCTGGCAAACCGGCTGGGCGCCCTTCACCCTGACTGCCGGATCATCTTTATCTCCGAATACCTGGGCTACGCCACGGAGGTCTACGCCGTCCGCCACAGCTATTTTCTGCTGAAATCCCAGCTGCGGGAGCGGATTGGCCCGGCGATCCGGCGGGCATTGGAGGATCTGGGGAGTCTGCCCCGGCTCAGCTTCCAGGTGCGGGGGCAGCTTCAGACGGTGGACGCGTCGGAAGTCCTCTATCTGGAACGGGTGCTGCGGAAAACCCATGTCCATTGCGCGGAGCGCTGCTATGAAACCACGGAGCATCCCAGGGAGATCCTCCGCAGAGCAAATGCGGTCCTCTTCTGTCAGTGCCACCAGAGCTACTGGATCAATCTGGCCTGTGCGGAAACCATGACCGGCAATTTCTTCACCATGCGCGGCGGCCAGCAGATCCCCATCAGCCGTGCCTTCCACAAAACCGTCCGCGCCCGGTTCTTTGCCTGCCTCCACCGGGAACTGGAACGCTGAAACGCACGCAGACCGCTCTTCATAAGAGGAGCGGTCTGCGATTGAAATTCGTGTTCAGATTATCGGCATGGACAGGCAAACCCTGTGGCGGCTCACCCTTTGCCTCCCGCAAAGCGGGGCGGGCATCTTCTCAGCGGAAGAACTCCTTCCAGGGACGGCCGCCCACGGTCATGCCCTCATCCATAAAGCCGGAGTACTTCTTCACCCGGGAAACATCCCATCCGCTCAGATCCGGCTCCTCCAGGGCGTAGCACCAGCGGAACATTCCCTCCATATTGGTGACCTTGGAGGTGTTGAAGCCGGAGACGTCCACTTCCTCCAGAGCTCTGCAGGCGCTGAACATATAGGACATATTGGTGACCTTGGCGGTGTTGAA
The DNA here is from genome assembly GCA_945949735.1 of uncultured Clostridia bacterium. Taxonomy (GTDB): domain Bacteria; phylum Bacillota; class Clostridia; order Oscillospirales; family Oscillospiraceae; genus Faecousia. The sequence goes on from CAMFFO010000052.1 coordinate 11,866, forward strand.
GCCGCTCAGATCCAGCTCCTCCAGGGAGTAGCAGGTGGAGAACATACAGTACATATTGGTGACCTTGGCGGTGTCAAAGGAGCTTACGTCCAGTTCCTCCAGCGCGTAGCAGTTCCGGAACATCTGGTACATATCGGTAACGTTGGAGGTGTCCAGGTTCTCCGTATCCACATACAGCAGGTTCTCGCAGCCGTGGAACATATTCTTCATGCTCTTGGCGTTCTCCGTGTGGAAGGCGCCGCCGAAGCTGACCTCCTCCAGAGCCGTGCAGTCCTCAAACAGGGCCTCGGTGCAGGCCTCGCCGTTGATGCCGCCCTTGGCAGCGATGTAGATATTGGCCAGGCCGTCCTGCCAGACGACCCACCCCTTCACCCGCGGGCTTGCGCCCTTGCCCAGATTCCAGGCGTTGCCGGGCACGCCGTCCAGGCTGTCCAGGAAGGTGACGGAGCCGATGAGCTCCTTCCGGAAACCGAAGGTGCCCATGGGGTCAGGGGTCAGCAGATTGCTCTTCCACTTGTCGGAGCTTGCCGCCTGGGCCCGGGGCGCGCCGATGCCGATCCCGGCCGTCAGCAATACCAACGCCAGCGCGGCGGCGATCATCCGAACGATCCAATGCTTTCTCATCATGATAATTCCTCCCATTTTCCCGCCCTTCGGGCGGATTGTTTTATGATCATCTGCAGGGTTTCCTCAGCTTCCGGCAGGTGCCCTCGGGGAACCCCCGTTTCTGTCCCAAGCATACACCCCGCAGCCCGGGAAATGGTCGCCTGTCAGGCGACATTTTCCGCTTCCGCCGGAAACGCGCCGGGCCGCCTCCTCCAAAGAGGGCAGCAAGGGGTGCGCCCGGCAACTTTATTTTTATATTACGCCATTGCAGAGCGGATGTCCAGCCCTCTGTCATAAATTGCCGGTTTGATGTAATAAAATGTGCCCGCGCCCAATAGATGCGCGGGGAAATCCCCTTGCCCCCCGAACTGATCCGAAGCCCGCCATCGTCCTTCGAAAGCGCACTGACAAATTGGTGTTTGTCGAATACTTGCTGTCATTGCGAGCCAGTGCGCACACTGGCGTGGCAATCCCCCTGTTGAATGGAACCAGGTAACGATTACCACCAGAAATCGCAA
>CAMFFO010000053.1 GCA_945949735.1 uncultured Clostridia bacterium
GCTCAGGATGACAAGGTTTTCTGTTGCTTGAGGTTGTGCGCTAAACACCAATTTGTCTCTCCGCCAGCACAGCTCTTCCGCCCTCGCTCGTATGTGTGGCGAAAACACTTGCATTTTTATGGAAAACAGTATATCATATACCCATTCAAATTTCAACTGCACCAAAAAGCCAAGGATTCCCCCGGATTTCCCCACTTTTTGTGCAATTGGCAAAGATTCAGGAGGTCGCTATGCTGTACCATTCCACGCGAAACCCATCGCTTACCGCCGATAGTGCACAGGCTGTACTGGAGGGGCTGGCGCCCGACGGCGGTCTTTATATGCCCGTCCAAATCCCTGCTTTTGATTGGGAAGCCTGCCTCGCGGGGGACAGCCAGGCCATGGCCACGGCCATCCTCTCCGCACTGCTGCCGGACATCCCCGATATGGAAAAACTGGTTCGCCGGGCCTATACCGGAAAATTCCAGACCGAAGCCCTGACCCCCACGGTGAAGGCCGGCCCCTTCCGGGTGCTAGAGCTGTTCCGCGGCCCCACCTCCGCCTTCAAGGACGTGGCCCTTTCCATGCTGCCCCAGCTCCTCACCGCGGCCAAGCAGGTCAAGGGCGTTTCCGAGGACATTCTCATCCTCACCGCCACCTCCGGCGACACCGGCAAGGCTGCGCTGGAGGGCTTCCACGACGTTCCCGGCGTGCGCATCTGCGTGTTCTACCCCGACGGGGGCGTCAGCCAGGTGCAGCGGGCCCAGATGGTGACCCAGGAGGGCGGCAACGTGGCCGTCTGCGCGGTGCGCGGGAACTTCGACGACGCCCAGACCGGGGTGAAGAACATCTTCGCCGCCTGCCAGGGCAAGGAGCTGCCCTTCCGGCTTTCCTCCGCCAACTCCATCAACATCGGCCGTCTGGCTCCCCAGATCATGTACTATTTCCGGGCCTACCGGGAAATACTGGACAGCGGGGAAATCAAGCTGGGCGACAAGGTGAATTTCTCCGTTCCCACCGGGAACTTTGGCGACATTCTGGCGGGCTACCTGGCAAAAAAGCTGGGGCTGCCTGTAGGAACCCTGATCTGCGCCTCCAACGCCAACAACGTGCTGACGGACTTTATCCGCACCGGCACCTACGACCGCCGCCGCCCCCTGTACAAGACCACCTCCCCCTCCATGGACATCCTGGTGTCCAGCAATTTGGAAAGGCTTTTGTACCTGCTCAGTGGAGACACCGCGCTGGTTGCGGGCCTCATGGGCAGGCTGAACAAAGAGGGCAGCTACACCGTTCCCGATCCCCTTCTCCGCGCCATCCAGGCGGAATTCTGGGCGGGCTGCTGTGACGATGCCCGGGCTGAGGAGGTCATGGGCAGGGTCTACCGGGATTACGGCTACCTGTGCGATCCCCACACCGCCTCCGGCTGGGCCGCCGCGGAAGATTATGTAAACCAGACCGGCGACCACACCCCCATGGTGGTGCTGTCCACCGCCTCCCCTTACAAGTTCCCGGCAGCGGTGCTCCGGGCCGTGGGCGTGAAAGCCCAGGGGGACGAATACGCCCAGATGCGCCAGCTGGAAGAAGCCACCGGCGTACCCATTCCGAAGAACCTCTCCTCCCTCCAGGGCAAGCCCGAACGCCACACCGGGGTCATTGCCAAGGAGGAGATGCTGAACTATGTACTAAACCTGTAAAAAACACATCCCGAACGCGCTGCATTTCCACCGTAGGGGCGGCTATCAGCCGCCCGAAGCGTTACGATTTTTGAGCCTTCTCGATAGAATGGGCTGTTTTCGGAAACGAAAGCAGCGCGGGCGGCTGATAGCCGCCCCTACATCAAGAATTAAGAGGAATCCGCCATGAACCAAGTCACCATCCGTGTTCCCGCCACCACGGCGAACTTAGGCCCGGGCTTCGATGCCTTCGGCTGCGCCCTGGGGCTGTATACCGACGTCACCTTTGAGGAAACCGAATATGGCCTCGAAATCACCGGCTGCGACGAAGCCTACCAAGGCCCTGATAACCTGGCCTACACCGCCTACTGTGCCGTGCTCTCCTCCCTCAGCGAGGAGATCCGGGGCGTAAAGATTCACATCGACGCCCACATCCCCATCTGCCGGGGGCTGGGCTCCTCTGCCGCGCTGCTGGTGGCCGGAGCCATGGGCGCCAATATGCTGAGGGGAAACAAGCTCTCCACCCAGGGCCTGCTCAACATCACAAACGCCATGGAGGGCCACCCGGACAACCTGGCCCCGGCCTTTTACGGCGGCCTGACAGCCTCCATGGTGGACAACGGTCTGCCGGTTTCCGTGAATTTCCCCCTGCACCCGGACTGGGAGTTTCTGGCCCTGGTTCCGGACTTCGACCTGCCCACCCCCCTGGCCCGGAGCGTGCTGCCCCCGCAGGTTTCCCGGGCGGACGCCATTTATAATGTATCCCACGGCGCCATGGTGCTCAAAGCCCTGGAGCTGGGTGACGAGAAGCTGCTGCGCTCCGCCATGCAGGACAAGCTCCACCAGGACTACCGCAAGAAGCTGATCCCGGACTACGAGAAGATCGAGGCCCTGGCCCGGAGCGCGGGCGCGGCCTTCTGCCTCAGCGGCGCGGGCCCCACCCTGCTTCTCATCACCCGCAACAAGCGTCTGCCGGAAATTCTCGAAAAGAAGCTCCCCACCGTCACCGAACGCTCCTGGGAAATGCTCCCCCTCCACGTAGAATTCCAGGGCGCCCACGCGGTTTAAATTGCCAAGTAACGGCAGCGCCTCCCATCCCCAAAAATGAACCGCCCGGAGCATCGGCTCCGGGCATTATTTTTGGGCGATTATCCGGTTTCCTTTCCCATCCCCGTCCTGCATTCTCTGGTATTTTCTCCCATACGCAAACATTTCCATCGCACCAATCCGACCGTAATCCAACAACGCATCAATGATGGTCTCCACGTCCTCATTCATCGCTTCGTTTCGCGATCTATTCAGGAAATCATCATAGGCATCATACATCCGGCTGTATTGCGCATAACACGCACTCCCTGGCACAAAAATATTTCCCACCCAGGAAAGGCGACACTCCGGAATGAGATGCCCCATAAGGCTGTCAAATCCCCATTGAGCGATATCCGTTTCATCTGGTAATTCCGGAAAGTCCCCCCGCTGAATCTCATCTGACAATCCAATCGCCTCCTATATGTCCATTTAATTCATTGTATAACGATTTGTTATATAAGTCAATATAACAAAATGTTTTGGATATACTGGGGTAAACTGTTGGAAATGGGGTGAGGGAATGTACCGGCGAATCCGGGACCTTCGGGAAGATCGGGATCTGAAGCAGGAGGATCTGGCAAGACTTCTAAACTGCACCCAGGCCTGCTACTCCAACTACGAAAACGGCAGACGGGACATTCCCACAGAGGCCCTGAATCACCTGGCCGATTTTTACGGAGTCAGCGTAGACTACCTCCTGGGCCGGACCAATGTGAAAACCCCCTACCCTCAAAAATAAATCTCAGTTCATGTTATCCGCCTGATAAGTAAATCGGCAAATTGGTGTTTGTACGTCCTTGCTGTCATTGCCATGAAAATGCTGTCATTGCGAACCAGTGCGCACACTGGTGTGGCAATCCCCTTACTTAGAGGGGAAATGCATCGACAATTGCCCTACAGAGTGGGAAAACACTGCGATTTATGGTGGTAGTCGTTACCTGATCCCATTCATCCGGGGGATTGCCACACCAGTCTGCGGACTGGTTCGCAATGACAGGTAATCGGGACACAGCCCGGCAAACAACAATTTATCCTTCTGCCTGGAGGCATAAAAACACGGCCCTTTGGGCCGTGTTTTCGTATTTTCAAACACCCAGCAGCAGCTTGGCGAAGAGGAAGTACACCAAAAGGCTCAGTGCGTCCACGATGGTGGTGATGAAGGGGCTGGCCATGACCGCCGGGTCGAAGCCCAGCTTCTTGGCAAGCAGCGGCAGGCTGCAGCCCACGAATTTGGCGATGACCACGGTGACCGCCAGGGTCAGACACACCACGCCGTTCACCAGCAGATTCACGCTGGTGTTGCCCATGAGCAGCCGGTCAATGAGCAGGATCTTCACGAAGCACAGCGCCGCCAGGGTCACGCCGCAGAGCACGGCGGTGCGGATCTCCTTCCACATGACCTCGAACAGATCCGAAAACTTCAGCTCGTCCAGACTCAGGGCACGGATCACCGTAACGGAGGACTGGGAGCCGCTGTTGCCGCCGGTGTCCATCAGCATGGGAATAAAGGCGGTCAGCACAGGCAGCAGGCTCAGGGCATCCTCGAAAGAGGTGATGATCATGCCGGTAAAGGTCGCCGATACCATCAGCAGCATCAGCCAGGGAATCCGGTGCTTGAACAGGTCGAAGGGGGAGCTCTTGAGGTAGCTCTTCTCCGACGGGGTCATAGCGGCCATGATTTCCATATCCTCGGTGGCCTCGTCCTCCATGACGTCCATGGCGTCGTCGAAGGTGACGATGCCCACCATCCGATTCTCTCCGTCCACCACGGGCAGGGCCAGGAAGTTGTACTTGCTGAACATCCGGGCCACCTCTTCCTGGTCGGTCTGGGTGGTGACGGAGATCAGGTTGGTGACCATGATTTCGGAGATGGGGGTGTCGTCATCCTCCGCCAACAGCAGATCCTTCACGGTGACCAGGCCCGTGAGGGTCCGATCCTTGGCGGTGACGTAGCAGGTGTAGATGGTCTCCTTGTCCACACCCTGCCGCCGGATGCGCAGGATCGCCTCCCCAACGGTCATGCTGGGCCGCAGGGATACATACTCCGTGGTCATGATGGAGCCCGCGGAGTATTCGGGGTAGCGGAGAATCTGATTGATGGAGCTGCGCATCTCCGGGTCGGCGGCCTTCAGGATCCGCTTGACCACGTTGGCGGGCATCTCCTCCACCAGATCCGCCGCGTCGTCCACGTACAGCTCGTCCAGGACCTCCTTCAGCTCGTTGTCCGAGAAGCCCTGAATCAGCAGCTCCTGGTCGTCGGGCTCCATTTCCACGAAGGTCTCCGCCGCCAGCTCCTTGGGCAGGAGCCGGAACAGCAGGGGGATCTGCTTTTCCTCCAGGCCCCGGAAGAGCCCCGCCACATCGCTGGGGTTCATGGTCACGAGGATGTCCCGGAGCGTTGCGTATTTCTTCCCCTCCAGCATGGCCAGAAGGGCTTTTTCCACGATTTCGAATCGTTCTGCCATAAGTTACCTCCTAATTTGTAGATTAAGAGGCAATATAGGGGTCAGCGTCCCGCCGGAACCGGCGAGGACAAGCTACTTCGGCCCGGTATATTGCCACTGCCGCCAGATTCCATGGTGAAACCTCCTTACCCGCATAGTTATATCTATAATATCCCCATTTTTGCCGCTTGTCAACCTTGACGAACCCCCGGGCGGGAGATAAAATAATGAAAAATGAAACAGGCCGACAAGTTGGTGTTTGCCCAGTTCCTACCGTAGGGGCGGCTATTAGCCGCCCGCGTTGCTTTCGCAGACGAATGCAACACATTTTACCGAAAACGCTCAAAAATCGCAACGTTTCGGGCGGCTAATAGCCGCCCCTACGGTAACATCTCAACAAACACCAATTTCTCTCTCCATTTCTCATTCACGGAGGTATTCCCATGATCCGTCCCGCTCTGGAAGCCGACCTTCCTGCCATCCTCGCCATCTATGGCCCCTATATTCTTACTTCCACCGCCACCTTTGAGTATGAGGTTCCCACGCTTTCCGCCTTTACCGACCGGTTCCGGGGGATCACCGCCCAGTTTCCCTGGCTGGTATGGGAGGAGGACGGGGAAATCCTGGGCTACGCCTACGCCAGCGCCCCCTATACCCGCCCCGCCTACGCCTGGTGCGCCGAGCCCAGCATCTACCTGCGTCCCGAGGCCCGGGGCCGGGGGATCGGCACCGCCCTTTATGCCGCCCTGGAGGAGATTCTGCGCACCCAGGGCTACCAGGTGCTCTACGCCCTGGTCACCCAGGAAAACGCCGCGTCCCTCCGCTTTCACGAAAAGCTGGACTACCGGAAAATGGTTTTATTTCCCGACTGCGGATTCAAGTTTGGCCGCTGGCTGGGACTCATTTGGTTGGAAAAACGGCTGAAAATAGTCGAAATTCCCACTTCCACCCCTACTCCATGGCCCATCATTATAGGAAATGAACAAAATTTCGGGCATTTTTTAGATAATTTGTCCCTTTTCTAATCCTAAAAAATATGATATGTTATGCGTGGAGAGGGATGCGCTGATTCTCGGGCGCACAATCCGACAGATTATCCTATCATTTTACATAAGGAGCTGTGACCATGTTTTTTCAAAAGAAACGCTGCATCGCCATGCTTCTGGCCGGCGGCCAGGGCAGCCGTCTGAAGGTCCTGACGGAGAAAACCGCCAAGCCTGCCGTACCCTTCGGAGGCAAGTACCGGATCATCGACTTCCCCCTGAGCAACTGCGTCAACTCCGGCATTGACACCGTGGGCATTCTGACCCAGTATCAGCCCCTGGAGCTGAACGAGTATATCGGCAACGGCCAGCCCTGGGGCCTGAACAAGACCCACAGCTGCGCCCAGGTGCTGCCCCCCTATGAGCGCCATGACAAGAAGTCCGGCTGGTACAAGGGCACTGCCAACGCCATCTACCAGAACATCGACTTCATCGAGCGTTTTGACCCGGACTATGTGGTGATCCTCTCCGGCGACCACATCTACAAGATGGACTATGCCGACATGGTGGCCTACCACGAAGCCCACAACGCCTCCTGCACCATCGCCGTGCGGAACGTGCCTTTGGCCGAGGCCAGCCGCTTCGGCATTCTGAACACCAACCCCGACAACTCCATCTACGAGTTCGAGGAGAAGCCCAAGAAGCCCAAGTCCACCAACGCCTCCATGGGCATCTACGTCTTTAACTGGAGCGTGCTGAAGGAAGCCCTCATCGCCGATGAGGATACCCCGGGCTCCAGTAACGACTTCGGCAAGAACATCATTCCGAACCTCCTGGCAGCCGGTCACAAGATGATGGCTTACCCCTTCAACGGCTACTGGAAGGACGTGGGCACCATCGACTCCCTGTGGGAAGCCAACATGGAGCTGCTGGGCAAGGAGCCGGAGTTCAACATCCGGGGCGACGAGCGCACCAAAATATTTGCCCGCAACAGCGCCCTTCCCTCCAGCTACATTGACGAAAAGGCCAAGATCGTCAATGCCTTCGTGGCCGAGGGCTGCGATGTTTACGGCGAGGTTCGCCACAGCGTCATTTCCGTGGGCTGCACCATCGGCGAGGGCGCTCAGGTGGAGGACAGCGTGGTGATGCCCGGCGTGGTCATCGAGCCCGGCGCCATCGTCCGCCATGCCATCCTGGGCGAGAACAGCAAGGTTGAGCGCAACGCCGTGGTGGGCGGCGCCTACGGCCCCGGAGAGAAGAAGGCCATCAGCGTCACCTCCAAGGGTGCCGTGGTGGCGGCCAACACCGTGCTGCTGCCCGGTGAAATGCTGTAAGGAGGTATACGCCATGCGTGTAATGGGTATTATTTTTGCCAATGACGCTTCCCTGGGGGAGCTGACCACCAAGCGTACCAGCGCCAGCATGCCCTTCGGCGGCCGCTACCGCCAGGTGGACTTCGCGCTGAGCAACCTTTCCGCCGCCGGTGTCCGCCACGTGGGCATTATCTCCCGGCACAACTATCAGTCCCTCATGAACCACATCGGCGACGGTGAGGAGTGGGGCCTGGAGCTGGAGGAGGGCGGCCTGGAATTTCTGACCCCCTATTCCATGTCCACCAGCCACACCTACCGGGGCAAGCTGGAGTCTCTGTACTCCGCCATGGACTTTTTGGAGTTCGGCGGGGATGACGAGTATGTGGTGATGATCGACTCCGCGGTGCTTTCGAACATCGACCTGACCAAGGTCCTCGATGCCCATGTGAAGTCCGGCAAGGATGTGACCATGGTCACCAAGGCCGGGGTTGCCGACGGCAAGCGGGTGCTGGATCTGGCCGTGAAGCTGGACGAGAAGGGCGAAGTCTCCGACATGGTGGTGGACTATGCCGCCCCCGAAGGGTATCTGGCCTCCGCGGACATCTTTGTCCTGAACAAGAAGTGGCTCATCGGCAAGGTGCTGGAGCACATGGCCCGCAACCAGTTCCACATGGACCGGGACCTGGTGCTGGGCGGCTGGCAGAAGGGCGAGGTCAGCGTGAATGTGTATGAATTCCCCGGCGTGGTCATGTACAACGACACCGTGGAGGAATACTTCGCCAACAACCTGGCGCTTACCGACGCCAAGGTGCGGGCGGATCTCTTCGGCTATAACCATCCGGTCTATACCAAGGTTCGTTTCCGCGTGCCCACCTACTACGGCGAGGGCTGCGAGATTGAGAACTCCCTGGTGGCCGACGGCTGTATGCTGGAGGGCGAGGTGGAGGACTCCGTCCTGTTCCGGGATGTGACCATTGCCCCCGGTGCCGAGGTGGATCACTGTGTCATCATGAACGACGCGGTCATCGGCGAGGGCAGCGAGCTCAAGTATGTGATCCTGGACAAGAATGTCACTGTCCGTCCCGGCTCCAAGCTCATCGGCACGAAGAAGAATCCCATCATCATCAAGCGGGGGGAAATCGTATGAGAATTGCCGTCTGCGCCTCCGAGGGCGCGCCCTACTGTAAGTCCGGCGGCCTGGGCGACGTGATGGAAGCCCTGCCCGCCGCCCTGTCCCGCATTGAGGGCAACGAGGTTATCCTGTTCCTGCCCTACTACAGCAAGGTCAAGCGGAACGCCGCTTACCCCTGTGAGAAGGTGGCGGAGCTGCGGGTCCGGCTGGGCTGGCGGCAGCAGTATGCGGGCATCATGCGTCTGACAAACCGCTCCGACGGCGTTTCCGTTTACTTCATCGACAACGAGTATTATTTCGGCGGACGGGGCGCCTCCCTCTACGGCGACCTGGACGACGGCGAGCGGTTCGCCTTCTTCTCCCGGGCCTGCCTGGACGCCATGATCGCCCTGAACTTCATCCCCGATGTGATCCAGTGCAACGACTGGCAGACCGCCCTGATCCCCACCTACCTCAAGGCCATGTACCGGGGCGCTTTCCCCCAGACCCGGTGTATGTACACCATCCACAACATCGAGTACCAGGGCTGGGCCCACGCGGACTTCTTTGACGAGGTTCTGGGACTGCCCTGGGAGTACCGGGGCACCCTGGATATGGGCGGCGCGGTGAACATGATGAAGGGCGCCATTGAGACGGCGGATCTCGTCACCACCGTGTCCGAGACCTACGCCCGGGAGCTGATGTACCCCTACTACGCCCACGGCCTGGACGGTATCCTCTCCGGCTACTCCTGGAAGCTGACGGGCATTACCAACGGCATCGACACCGGGGTGTTTAACCCGGAGACCGACCCGGCCCTCCCCGCCCACTTTAACGCGGGCTCCTTCGTGGAGGGCAAGGCCGCCTGTAAGGCCGCATTGCAGGAAGAGGTTGGCCTGCCGGTGAAGCCCGACGTGCCCCTCATGGTCATGGTCACCCGTCTGGCGGGCCACAAGGGTCTGGATCTGCTGTGCTACATCGCCCGCCGCTTACTGTGGGAGGAGGATGCCCAGCTGCTGATCCTGGGCACCGGCGAGGCTCAGTACGAGCACTTCTTCCGGGATCTGCAGAACCAGTTCCCCGAGAAGGCCGCGGCCAAGATCACCTTCAACCTGGGGCTTGCCGCGCGGATCTACGCCGGCGGCGACATCTACCTGATGCCCTCCAAGTCCGAGCCCTGCGGCCTGAGCCAGATGAACGCCATGCGCTACGGCACCGTGCCCGTGGTTCACGCCACCGGCGGCCTGAAGGACACCGTGCCCCCCGCCGATGAAAACGGCGAAGGCGGTCTGGGCTTCACCTTCCAGAGCTACAACGCCGATGACTTCCTGGCCAGCCTGAAGCGCTGCCTGAACCTGTACAACCACAACCGGGAAGGCTTCCGGGCCCTGCAGCGCCGGGATATGGAACAGGACTTCAGCTGGAACGTCCCCGCCGGACGCTACATGGAGCTGTTCCGCAATATGCTGTCCTGGTAACCCCCAAAAACGCACCCGCCTGCCGCAAACGCGGCAGGCGGCTTTTTTGTTCGCGGTCAGGTAAATTGGTGTTTGTCGAGATGCCACCGTAGGGGCGGCTATGAGCCGCCCGCTTTTGTTTCGTCAACGAAAGTGCTTCCGTTTATCGGAAACGCTCAGAAACTTGAACGCTTTCGGGCGGCTAATAGCCGCCCCTACGGTAGCAATGCAACGTGTTTGGAAATCTTCAAACACCAATTTGTCAGGCAGTTGAATATTGCGGAAATGTCGCAAGGAAAACGCGAATCCCCCTTCCCTTTTGCTTCCAGTTGGGGTATAATGTTCCCATCATAACCATCAGGAGCCGCCTATGAGAATTCTCTACGACAGCAAGGAACCACAGTTCAAGACGCCCTTCGGAACCCTGACGCCGGGGCAGGATTGCTCCATCACCATTCACATTCCCTCCACCGTCCGCGCCGCCCGGGTGCAGCTGGAGCTATTGTACCAGGATTACGCGCCATACCGGCCCTATGACCTGGAGTTCCGGATGAAGAAGGGGCCCTACGATATTTTCCAGGTGACCTTCTCCCTGCCGGAAACCGGGTTGTACTTCTATTACTTCCGCATCCACAACCGGGAGGGCTCCTTCCGGTTGTACAAGCAGGGGGACGATACCAACATGGAGGCCGGGGATCTGTGGCAGCTGAGCTGCGTCCCGGCGGATTTCTCCACCCCGGACTGGGCCAAGGGCGCCACCATCTACCAGATCTTTCCCGACCGGTTCCGGGCCTCCGGGCATCCCGACCTTTCCGGGAAGCTCCAGCCCTACACCCTCCATAAGCACTGGCACGAGGAGGTTCACTGGCAGCCCACCCCCGAGGGACTGGTGCTGAACAACGATTTCTTCGGCGGCAATTTCCGGGGCATCACCGAGAAGCTGCCCTACCTTTCGGAGCTGGGGGTGACGCTGCTGTACCTGAACCCCATCAGCAAGAGCTTCTCCTCCCACCGCTATGATACCGGCGACTACAAGAACCCCGACCCCATGCTGGGAACCCAGGCCGATTTCGCTGCATTGTGCCGGGCGGCCCATGACAAGGGGATCCGGGTGATCCTGGACGGAGTCTACTCCCACACCGGCTCCAACAGCCTCTATTTTAACAAGGACGGAGCCTTTCCCGGCAAGGGAGCCTACCAGAGCCAGTCCTCTCCCTACCATAGCTGGTACACCTTCCACCACTGGCCGGACAGCTACAACTCCTGGTGGGGCTTTGACACATTGCCCACGGTGAACAAGATGGATCCGGCGTTCATCAAATATATCATCACAGACGACGACAGCGTTATCGCCCACTGGATCCGCCTGGGGGCCGACGGTTTCCGGCTGGACGTGGCGGATGAGCTGCCGGACGAATTCCTGAGGCTTCTGAGAGCCCGTCTCAAGGAGCTGAAGCCCGACGCGCTGCTGCTGGGCGAGGTGTGGGAGGACGCCTCCAACAAGGTGGCCTACGGCTGCCGGCGCCGGTACTTTGTGGACGGGGAGCTGGACAGTGTCATGAACTACCCCTTCCGCACGGCGATTCTGAACTTTGTCCGGGGTCGGGACTCCGGCCACGCCCTCCGGGACACGGTAATGACCATCGCGGAGAACTACCCGCCCCAGGTGTTCCACTGCAATATGAATCTGCTGGGCACCCACGACACCCCCCGGATCCTCACCGCGCTGGTGGACGATTTTGAGGGCAGCCGGGAGGAGCAGGCGGGCCGCCGGTTGAGCCGGAACCAGCTGGACGTGGCCCGGGAGCGGCTTACCATGGCTTCCTTCCTCCAGTATACCCTTCCCGGCAGTCCCAGCATCTACTATGGAGACGAGGCCCTGATGGAGGGGTATAAGGATCCCTTCAACCGCCGCCCCTTCCCCTGGGGCCACGAGGACTGGGAGCTGCAGAACCATTACAAACGTCTGGGACGGCTCCGCCGGGAGGAGGCTGCCCTCCGTTTGGGGGATATCCGCTTTTTCCAGGCCGGGGACAAGCATCTGGGCTTCACCCGCTCCTACGGCGGGGAACGGCTGAAAATCTACTGCAACCGCAGCGGCGACCCCTGGGAAATTCCCGCGGGGCGGCTGATCTTCGGCTATAACCTGCAGACCGTGGCCCCCGACTGGCTGACCCTGGGGCCCCGGGGCTTCTGTGTGGTAAAGGAGGGCTGAGCCTATGGAGGACGAGAAATTCATCACCGGCTACTGCCGCCAGCTGGATCAGAGCCGGGTGGTCACCGCGGTAACGGAGGATGGTGTGCTCACTGAAGCGGACTGCTGCTACCCCGCCTGCGTCCACGCCCCCGCCTGCCCCATCGCCCGGGAGCTTCACACCCTGGAAAGCGCCCAGTCCTGAACCTCAGAGCGCTGAATTGGTGTTTGTAGAATACTTGCTGTCATTGCGAGCCAGTGCGCACACTGGCGTGGCAATCCCCCGGTTATAGCAGAAATGTTTCGAAAACTGCCAAGAAGATTTAGATTTTCCGCGATTTTTGGTGGAAACCGTTACCGGATTCCTTTCAACCGGGGGATTGCCACACCAGTCTGCGGACTGGTTC
>CAMFFO010000054.1 GCA_945949735.1 uncultured Clostridia bacterium
TAACCGGGGGATTGCCACGACCAGTGTGCGCACTGGTCTCGCAATGACAGCGTTTTTTTCAAACACCAATTTGTCAGACCGCTGCAGGAACCTGGTCAGGAGAATGACCAACCGTCAGGTCAGATCAGTACACCGTTGCAGTGATCAACCTCGTGCTGGATGATCTGGGCCGTCCACCCGGTGAAGGTTTTGAGCCTCACTTCCAGCTCCAGGGTCTGATACTTCACCTTGATCTTCTCATACCGCTTTGTTTTTCGGGGCCCGCCCAGCAGGGACAGGCAGCCCTCCTCGGCTTCATATTCCCCGGACTGCCTGACAATTTCCGGATTCAGCATCACCATAGGCGTGCCCCCGTTGTCAAAGACGATGATCCGCTTGAGAACGCCGATCATATTGGCCGCCATGCCCACGCAGATCTCCCGGTGGGCTTCCAGCGTATCCAGCAGATTCCGGGCGGTCTGCAGATCCTCCTCCCCCGCGGGAGCGGATTTTCGCCCCAGAATAATGGGGTCATGAACCAGCTCGCAAACCACGGGCAGCCTCCTTACAGAATGGACGAACCGCCGGTGATGATCCAGGCGGCCATACCCGCCATGGTCAGTGCGCCGGTATACACATTGCCGGTTCTGCGGTAGATGTAGGTGCCGAGGACGCTGAACACCAGCACCTGGGGCACAAACACAATCAGAATGCTCATGAAGGGCCCGCCGAAGGTGGAGCCGAACAGCAGATCCGCTCCCGGCCCGATCCCCGCGAAGAAGGGCACATACTCAATCAGGACGATGACCAGCACGCCGCCGATCATCAGCAGGGCGCTGCGCCACCAGCAGGAGAGGAAGCCCTTCACGCCGGGACGATAGGTAGCCTCTGTGCGCATTCCGGCGAAGATCTTGCTGTTGTTCAGCAGGAAGAACAGGGCGAAGAAGGGGAAATAGACCAGGAACTGTCCGAAGCGCCCCAGGCTGAAGGTTTTGAAGAAGGGCCAGATAAACCGGAAGTCCAGCAGAAACAGCTTCTGGCACACCGCCACGAGAAGATACATCAGCCCCAGCATACAGGCCGTCAGCAGAGCGCCCTTTCCGAAGAGCTTCCAGTCAATTTTCCCCGGGGAGTCCGGCCCGGAGAAGCCCAGACCGTTCCAGGGAGCCTCCCCCTTCTTCTTCGCCCGGCGCAGGGACAGCCCGGTGGTCACCAGCATCACCGCGATCAGCAGCAGATACCAGCACAGGAACCCGTCGCCGATGGTCATGCGGAAGATGTTCTCCGGGAAGGGGAACAGCGCGTGGCCCAGCTGGGTCATAAAGGGGAAGGTAGCTCCCGCCAGCAGGATGGTAATTACCGCGTTCTTCCACCAGCGGCCCCTGGGCAGGATGCCCTCCTTTGCCGGAAGGGGCTTGGCAACACCGCCAAAGAATTTCGTCCCCAGCAGCAGCTCCATCAGCGGCAGCATGGCGGCGATGGCCATCAGCATGGCCGCGAAAACCAGCACTTCCTTGGTCATGTACACCTGGTCGGAGCTGGGCAGTTCCTTTTCGAATCCGATGGTCTGACCGAACCAATCCATCGCAGCTTCCAGACCGCCGCTGTGGTGGGTGGTCAGGCGGTGATTGGTGGCCAGCAGCTCCATCCGCCGGGCAGTGCCCTCGGCGAAGCTGCCGAAGGTGGTGTTCCAGGCGGCCTCCTCGTTGGAGCAGCCCAGGAACTCCGCCCGGAGATCGCTGTGGAGCACCGAATCGTCTACAAAGGGCTTGTAGTCCCGGAAATAGCTGAACTCGTCATATTTCGCCTGGAGCAGCAGCACGTTGTTGAAATAGATGTGCCCGGAATCATAGGCGCTGTCCCGGAACAGTTCGCCGCACTGCAGCACTGTGGCCTTGGGGGTGATGTCCACGCCCTGGTTGTTGACCGCCCCCGCGTAGGCCGCGGCCACGGACCAGCTGGACCAGGTGCCCATGGAGTGACCGCTGAGCCCCAGCCGCCCGGCATCCACATTGTCCATGGAAGCCAGCACCGCGTAGGCCGCAATGCCGCCGCAGGAGCTGTCGGAGATGGTGTTCCCCTCCGCATCCACAGTGTAGTGCTCATCAAAGAAAGAGAGGTTGGAGAAATTCATCAGCAGCCGGTAGCGTTTGCTGCCGCCGATTTCCACAAAGGTACCATCGGAGGCGCTGTCCTCACCGAAATTCACCTTGGAGCGTTGGTTAACATAACCTCTCTCCAACAATCCGACCTCGCTGTCGCCGTGGCCGTACTCGTCCAGCTCCATGACCACCGCGCCCCGCCGGGCCAGCTCGATGGCATAGGCCGCGCAGGTCTCATGGTCATTCTGGTAGCCGTGAAGCAGCAGCACACCGGGGGCAGGGTTTTCCGCAGTGGCGTTGTCGGGGACATACAGCTTGTAGGTCAAATCCCCCACATCCGTCTCTATGGTGCCCATAGAGATGGTCACGCTGCCGTGATCCGTCTGGATTCCATGGGCAATGCACATACAGCCGAAGATTCCCAGCACCAGCGCCAGCAGCACCGCCAGGGGTCTTACCAGTTTGGAACGCATAACGATTCCTCCTTCGGATATGTTTTTTCAGTGTCATTATACCTTACTGACCGCCACGCCGCAATTCACGCATCCTCCAAAGGATGCCCCGCCAATTTAGGCAATCTGGCAACCGTTCCAGCGATAAATTGTTGTTTGAAAGGGTGCTGTCATTGCGAGACCAGACCGAAGGCTGTTCGTGGCAATCCCCCGGATTATTCGACCAGACTCCACCCTTCCACCCAAACTGTCATCCTGAGCGAGCGCAGCGAGTCGAAGGATCTACGCACTGAACGAAGCTGAAATGTGAACGAACACGGTAGATCCCTCGACTCGCTGCGCTCGCTCGGGATGACAGGAGGAGGAACAGGGGGATTGCCACACCAGTCTGCGGACTGGTTCGCAATGACAGCGTTTTTTGAGTGCGCATTTTCAAACAACAATTTCTCTTTCCCATCCAAATATTGTAATACTATGCTGAAAGCATATGGACAATTCGGAAATATCTGCTACAACATATACTAATCTTTTATACCCTTGTCACATAGTAGGAAGCAATATGAAGTCTCTGCTTTGGAAACGGACGCTGTGCTGTCTGCTTTCGATGATCCTGATTCTCGGGAACCTCCCGGTTTTCTCTTTCGCGGAGGAATCGGACGGCCTTTGCGAGCACCATACCGTCCATACAAGCGAGTGCGGCTACTCCCCGGCGATCCCGGGCAGTCCCTGCACCCATGAACATACCCAGGATTGCTATCAGACCGTGGCCGAGTGCATCCACGTCCATGACGATGCCTGCGGGTATAACGAGGAAGCGGGTGACGCCTCCTGCGCCCACGTCTGCTCGGAGGAGTACGGCTGCTTTAAGCTGGTGCCGGACTGCCGCCATGCCCATGACGAAAGCTGCGGCTATGCGGAAGCCGTTTCGGAGCAGCCCTGCACCTATTCCTGCACGGAGTGCGCCGAACCGGGTGAATACCCCTCCGAGCCCGAGGAAGACCCCTCCGAATCCGAAGAGGATCCCTCTGAGCCCTCCGAGCCCGAAGTGGACGAAGCCGTGGAGGCCGTCCGCGCCCTGATCGAAGCCCTCCCCACTCTGGAGGAAATCAAGGCCATGTCCACTCAGGAGCAGTCGGAGGTTTATACCCAGGTGCAGAAAGCCTATGATGCCTACGATGCCCTGACCGACGACCAGAAGGCCCAGCTTCCCGAAGCGGAGGAAATCTTCACCTCCCTGTTCGAGTACTTTAATTCCCTCACCGCCCCTACAGCGGCCCATTCTCATGCAATTTGCGGCGAAAGCAGCTGTTCTCATGGCCATTCATCTTCTACCTGGACGGCCTGGAATGGGACGAGCAGTATTGGAAGTAATTACTATTATCTGACGCAGGATGTTGTCAGAACCACGGATTATTACATCAACGGTGATGTGGCAATCTGCCTCAACGGTCACACCCTCAGCACGGACGGACAATGCCCGGTCTTTGTGGTTAACAAGGGTGCGCACCTCTTTATCTGTGACTGTATAGGCGGCGGCAAGCTGATATCCGACGAGGGAAATACTGGCAGTGCCTCATCAGGTGAGTTCGGCATTGAAAACCACGGCGGCGTTATCCTGTGGAGCGGCTGCATTTCCGGTAACTGGACCGGTGTGGAATGTACGGACGGCAATCTAAGCGTGTATGGCGGAACGATCGAATCCAGATCGTACGAAGGTATTACTCTGTCCGGTGCATCCACTCTGAAAATGACAGGCGGTGTTGTGTCCGGCGCGCCTGCGGTCAGTGGTACGAGCAGCACGTCAAAGATCACAGTTTCCGGCGGTCGGACAGTCAACGCGAAAGGCATCAGTATTGCTACAAGCGGCAGCATTGTGATCAGCGGTGGAACCGTAGGTAACGGTGTGAGCGGCCATGAGGTGTACCTTAGCGGAAAACCCAGTGTACCCTATGTGGCTTCCGATTCCGCAGTCGTTCTCAGTGATAATAACGGCAACAGCTACACAGGCTCCGGTTTTACGCTGAATAGCAGCGTCAGCAGCGGAAGCATCGCTGTAACCCAGCTTCCGGATCAGAAATACGCGAATCAGATAACTGTTACCAACGGAACCTACACGGGACTTATGGCTGGGCGGCTTACGCTGTCCGGTACCGATGCACTGACCATTGACAGGCCGCTTGCTTCCGGGAGTGTAGGAACGAGCGGCAGCATACAGTGGGCACTGTATGATAACGGAGATTTCTATCTTCTGGGCAGCGGCGCTATGCCGGACTATTCCTCTGCATCCTATGCCCCCTGGTATAGCTACAGCAGCCGCATCACCTCCCTTATTGTGTCGGACGGTATCACCGGCATTGGCAGCAATGCCTTCCGTGGCAGCGGCCTGGAGTCTGTTTCCTTCGGGAATGCCTCGCTGACTTTGGGGAATAGCAGCTTTGCCTATTGCGATTCCCTGACATCCATTGATTTTGGCTCCGGGACAATCCAACCGGGAGAGTATGTCTTTAAGGAATGCACTGCCCTGACTTCCGTCCACGTTCCGCAGAATGTGGTCATGAACGGCAGCTATAGCGGGATCGGATCCGGTCTCGGAATGTTCACCTCGTGCAGAAGCCTGCAAACCGCCACCGTGGATTGTGGCTATGTAGGTCCCTTCTTCTTAGAAAGCTGCTACGGTATGACCCAGGCAACCTTCACCAATCCGGATGTTCAATTCTACTTCCTGAAGGATAACAGCGGCCATCCCTTCAATGCCGGCAGCAGAACAATGAACGTGAACGTTGTGGGCTACCTCTGCTCCCAGGCCAATGTGTTGGTTCAGATGTCCCAGGGCCGCTACAATCTCACGCTTACCTTCTCCCAAATTGCCGGGGATACCACCCAGCACACGGAGAAGGTACTCCCCGGAACCGCCACCTGTACGGAAGCCGGCATGACCGAGGGAAAGGTCTGTTCCGTGTGCGGCTATGTGATCGAGAAGCAGACAAACTTGGAAGCTTTGGGGCATGACCTTCATAGTCACGCTGGCAAGGCCGCAACCTGTCTCGAAACGGGCTGGAAAGCCTACGAAACCTGCTCCCGCTGCGATTACACCACCTACGAAGAGATTCCAGCCACCGGGCATACCTTTTCCCATGTGAACAGCACACCTGCCACCTGTGCGGAAGCGGGTGTGAAGGAGCATGACCACTGCTCTGTCTGCGGTAAGGACTTTGAGGACGAAAACGGCGCCACAGAAATGACCGACACCTCCATCCCCACCAAGCCTCACACCCTCACGAAGGTGGACGGTTTGGAACCCACCTGTACGGAAGATGGTGTCAAGCTGCATTACCACTGCTCTTTCTGCGGCAAGGACTATGAGGACGAAAACGGCACCACGGAGCTGAACGACACCTCCATCCCAGCCGAGGGGCACAGCCTCACCAAGGTGGACGGTTCGGAACCCTCCTGTACGGATAAGGGTGTCAAGGAACACTTCCACTGCTCTGTCTGCGGCAAGGACTTCGAGGACGAAAACGGCACCACAGAAATGACCGACACCTCCATCCCCACCGTCGAACACGAATGGGGCGAGTGGGAGGTGACCACACCCGCGACTCCCGAGGCTGACGGTGAGGAAACCCGGAAATGCGCGAGCTGCCAACAGGAGGAAACCAGACCTCTGGCCTACACCGGCAATCGGGTAGCGCTGACTGGCACCGGGCTGGAAAACGAGCAGGTGGTATGGATTGACGGCGTGGCTGTTCCCGTTCAGAAGGACGGCAGCGGCAATTCCTATGTGACCCTGCCCGAGAATTCCTCCTCCATCCTGGTGACTTATTCCTTCAACACCGGCTCCGGAGACCGCCACACCCAGTACCCCACCGGGATGAAGGTATACCGGGTCGAAAAGACCGATTCCGGCCTGACCGTGGCGCACCTGCCGGAGCTGGATAACCTGCTGCAGTATTCCGGCTGCTCCATCCGCATTGTGGGCGTCAAGGGTATCCGCATGATCACCTCCATCAGTAAGAGCATCCGCTCCGCCCTGATGGGCGACGGCCTCGCAGGCTACAAGCTGGTGGAATACGGCACGGCGATCTGCCGGGCCAGCGCGCTGGAGGGCGGCGCTCCCATTGTGCTGGGCACCCCGGGCGTAAAATCCAACTATGCCTACAAGCGGGGCGTGGCCGACCCCATCTTCAAGGATACCGGCAGCCTCATCCAGTACACCAATGTGCTGGTGGGCTTCACCGACGAGGACTGCAAGGAGGACATCGCCATGCGGCCCTACATCACCCTGGAGGACGAAAAGGGTGAAACCGTCACCCTCTACGGTGGCACCGTCTATCGCAGCATCGGCTACATCGCCTACCAGAACCGCAATGCCTTTGCCCCCGGCTCCAATGCGTACAACTACGTCTGGGACATCATCCACTACGTCTACGGCGATCAGTATGACGCGGACTACAAAGGATAAGGAGCGAACCGAATATGAAAAAATGCTTAGCCATCCTTTTGGCCCTGGTGCTGATCCTGTGCGCGGGCTGCGGGAAAACCTCCCCAGAGCCGGAGACCCAGGCCTCCACGGAAACGGAAGCACCCACGGAAACCGAACCCACCGAAACCCAGCCCCCTGAGACCACCGAGCCTCCCACCCAGCCCCTCCCCGAGACGGAGGACGCTGCCGTTCTGGCGGATCATGTTCCCGCGATCCTCGCCATTTTCTCCCGGGGCGATACCCTGGATGTGGTGGGAGAATATGACGAAACCCATTATGTGGTGAAGCTGGAGCAGGGCTACGGCCTGGTGGAAAAACAGCTGCTTGCCCTGCCCGATGCCGAAAGCTACGAAGTCTGGACCGGCTACGCCAGGTGGAATGCCCGCCTCTATAGCAACTACCGTCTGTCCGGCGTCCCCATCCAGTCCCTGACCACCAACACCCGGGTGGAGGTTCTGGACGATCTGGGCGAAGTCCTCGTGGTGAAGGTGGGCGACCTCACCGGGTTCCTCTCCGCCGATACCGTCAGCCGCAGCGTGATTCAGGGCGGAGGCAGTTCCGGCGGCTCCGGAGGCAGCTCCGGCGGCCAGGACGGCGGCGACATCTCCCTAGGGGTCAGCGGAGGGATCACCCTCCTCTCCGCCATTTCCCAGGAGGGCGACGTCACCGGGCAGGCAGCCGTCCGGGCGGACGGAACGGAGGTCGTCCTGGGGTTCTATGACCGGGACGACATTGCGAAGATCGTTATTGAGGCCGGATTCTGTGAGGATTGGGAGGGCTACTGCACCGTGCTGCTGGATGACCTGTACGCCCATGTACCCCGGAACCTGGTAAGAACCTCCGGCGAGGAGGCCTACACCCCCTGGGATGGCTACGCCAAGTACAGCGCCCAGCTCTATGACAATTTCTATCTCCAGGGAGAAGGAACCATTCTCCCCTCCAACACGGTGGTTCACGTACTCTGCGACCTGGGCGACTGCTACCTGGTCACCGTGAACGAGACCACAGGCTATATTGCCAAGGACTATGTAAGCCTGACCCGAAGCTCCGGCGGTTCCGGTGGCTCCGGCGGCAGCTCCGGCGGCTCCGAGTGGTCCGACCCCGTTCTGTGAAACGCTCCCCCTGCCCCACCGGGCAGGGGTTTTTCTCTGCCCCCCACGAAAGGAAAGGAGGACAGAATGCAAAAACACCTGTTGCAATGCACCCTCTCAGGGACTATAATGCAATGTATAAGCAGATAAATTGTTGTTTAGCGCACCAAATCAACGCTGTCATTGCGAGGAAGCCGTGCGACGTGGCAATCCCCCGGATTTTCCGCCCAGCCTCCATCCTTCCACCCAAACTGTCATCCTGAGCGAGCGCAGCGAGTCGAAGGATCTACGCACTGAACGAACACGGCAGATCCCTCGACTCGCTGCGCTCGCTCGGGATGACAGGAGGAAGAACAGGGGGATTGCCACGACCAGTGTGCGCACTGGTCTCGCAATGACAGCATTTTTTCAAACACCAATTTTCCTTCACGATTGCCCCATATTATGGCAAAAGGAGAGAGAATATGCGCAAGCTATCCAAAAGACAGATATACCGTTTCTGCATGGCAGATGTTGCCAAGGGCCTGTTCAACGGCCTTATCGGAAATTACCTGATCTATTTCTTCCAGCCCACGGTGAAAAGCGGAATTCCCAACCTTCTGCCGGATCACAAGCTGCTGGGCTACATCACGGTCATGTCCGTGATCACCGCCCTGAGCAAGCTGGTGGACGCGGTCACGGATCCCCTGGTCGCCAATCTCTCGGACAAGAGCACGAATCCCCAGGGCCGCCGGATGCCCTTTCTGAAAAAAGCGGGACTTCCCTACGCCCTGTCCGTATTCCTGATTTTCATGGCCCCCTTCCGGGCGGGCTCGGTGCTGAATGCCCTGTGGGTCGGGTTCTTCTTCCTCGTGTATTATGTGGCCTACACCTTCTACTTCATCCCCCGCAACGCCCTGGTGCCGGAGGTCATCCCCGATGCGGCGGATCGGGTCAGCTACTATGGGCTGAGCGCGGCGCTGTTCATGGGCTCCAGCGCCTTTATGTACGCCGCCACCTTGTTCGTAAACCTGCTGAAAAACGCCGGACTTGCGCCCATCTGGGCCTGGCGGACGGTGTTCGGGTGCTTCACCCTCATCGGCATGGTCTGCGTCACTTTGAGCGCCACTGCCTTCCGGGAGAAGGACTATGTCACCGGAACCCGGGTTCCCACGGGAAGTATGCTGGACAACATCAAAAGCGTGTTCCGAAACCGTCAGTTCCTCCTGTTCACCGCGGGGGATCTGTTCAGCTATGTGTCCCTGATCTTCTTTGAGACCGCCATGCTCTATTACATCACGGAGCTGATGGGCATCCCGGAGGCCAACGCCTTCTATGTGATGATCACCGCCATTGCCGTAGCCATCGCCCTGTTCCCGGTGATCATCCGGTATGGAAAACGCCACGGGAAGAAGCTCCTTCTGGTGACCGCCAGTGTGGTCTTCACGGTGGTGTTCGTGGTCATCTACTTCGGCGACAGCATCGCCCATATGCTGCCCGGATGGGAAATGGCCGTGGGTCTGACCGTGGGCGTGGTGGTAGCCTTTCCCTTCGCGGCCATCAATGTGCTGCCGTCGTCAGTGGCCTCGGACATCATTCAGAAGGACAGCATCGAAAACGGCGTCAACCGGGAGGGCATCTTCGCCGCCACGAAAACGCTGATCGAGAAAATGGCAGCGGCAGCCGCGGCGGCCATCGTCTCCACGGTGCTGGCCATGGCGCGCCGTCCGGTTCCTCCGTGGGCCTGACCGGCATCAAGCTCACCGGCGTCATCGCGGGGGGCTTCAGTTTGCTGGCCACGGTGTTCTTCTGCCTGTATAATGAAAAAAGCGTGGCATCCTTCCTGGGTGCCCACCGGAAGGAGGAAGCAAGCCATGAACCGTAAACGCCGACTTGGAACCCAACAGCAGCGAAAAACCGTCAGCCCGGAAAAGAACGCGCTTTACATCCGCAAGCTGTCCGACATGGTAAACTGCCGCACGGTGTACACCGTGGATGGAAAAAACCGGTCGGAATTCGACCGGTTTTACCAGGTTCTTGAGGAGCATTTTCCCCTGCTCTGCGCCAAGGCGGAGAAGCTGACCTTCGGAAGCGGCTGCTTTGTCTATGTCCTCCGGGGCCGGAACGCGAAACGGAATATAATGCTCATGTCCCACCACGATGTGGTGGAAGGCAGTGACCGCTGGCAGACCGATCCCTTCCGGGCGGAGGTTCAGGGGGAATTTCTCTATGGACGGGGCACCATCGACACCAAAACACCCCTGTTCGCGGAGCTTCAGGCGGCGCAGGAGCTGCTGGAGGAGGGATATGACTTCCCCGGGATCAATCTCTATATCGGCTCCTCCAACAACGAGGAAACAAGCGGCGACGGCATGGTACTGGCGGCGGAATACTTCCGGGAAAAGGGAATCCGGTTCGACATTGTCCTGGACGAGGGCGGCGCGATCCTGGGCGGACAGGTTCCCGGCGTCACCGCCAAAAGCGCCATGGTAGCCGTCCATGAGAAAAGCCGCCACCTGTACCGGTGCACCGCCGCTGCGGATACCTCCGGGCACACCGGCTTCGGCATGGCGGCCCCCTCTCCCGTGGTTCGCATGAGCCGCTTTATCGCGGAGGTGGACAGGGCGAAGATTTACAAGGCCAGGTTCTATCCGGAAACCGAGGCAACCTTTTCCGCCCATGTGCCCTATATGACATTCCCCATGAATCTGCTCTTCGGGCACATGCGTCTTTTCTCCCCCATCCTCAAGGGCGTCATGGCAAAAATCCCTCCTGCGGCAGCCATGCTGAAAACCGGCATCTCCTTCCAGAGCGTCCAGGCCAGGAAGGGCAGCGACCCCGCCGCCCGGGCAGACCACGCGGAAAGCTGTATGATGCTCCGCTGCATCCGGGAGGAGGATCTGTACGAGGGCCTGGAAAAAATCCGCGCCATCGGGAAAAAGCACGGCGTGGAGATCGTGGAGGAGCAGCGGGATTTCTGCCATCCCACGGATTTCACCGCCGCCCCCTTCCGGCGTCTGGAAAGGCTGCTGAATGAGAACTTCCCGGATGTGATCGTGGCCCCCTTCCTGCTGACCGCGGGAACGGATGCACGGCGGCTGACGGATGTGGCGGATAATATCCTGCGCTTCGCGCCCATCGACCTGGATTCCGGGCAGTTTTCCTCCATTCACGGCGAGGACGAGCGCATCCGTATCGAAAACGTGGGCGAGTGCGTCCGCTTTTATAAAGACTACATCAAGCTGGAGGCAGAACAATGAGCAAGATCAAAAACGAAGCCAAAATCAAGAATCCTCTCATCGTGGGAATCCGGGAGCAGCTGGAGCACCGGGCGCTGTGGATGTACCTTCTGTGCGACGAGGCCGCGAAAAAGGGGCTTCCCGCCGAGGAATTCGCCCCCGCCGCCATCCGCCGCTGCGGCGTGTACCAGGGGAACCTGCTAAAGCAGAAGGGCGGCATGGGCAATTCCCTGAAGGGCCTGAAGAAAGCCCTATTCGGTTTCTTTGCCCAGAAGGTGTTCGAGATGAAGATCATCCGCTGCGATGACGACCACCTGGACATCGATTTCCACTACTGCCCCCTGGTAAAGGCATGGCAGAAGCAGGGCTGCACCGATGAGCAGATCGCGGTTATGTGCGACCACGCCATGTGCGGCGACCGGGGCATCGGCTCCTGCTTCGGCGTGGAGCTGGATCTCCCCCAGACCATTGCCAAGGGCGCCCCCACCTGTGAGCTTCGCTACATCCGCCGCTGAAAGATCCCCCTGCCCGGCCCCGCCGCGCAGGGGGATTCTTTTCGGCAACGCCTGCGAGAAGCGTACAAATTGGTGTTTGTAGATTTCCAAACACGTTACATTGCTACCGTAGGGGCGGCTATTAGCCGCCCGAAAACGTTCAAGTTTCTGAGCGTTTCCGATAAACGGAAGCACTTTCGTTGACGAAACAAAAGCGGGCGGCTAATAGCCGCCCCTACGGTGGCATCTCCACAAACACCAATTTATCTGTTCCCCGAATCAAACCGAAATGCCCTGAAACATTTTCCGCGCCCACCGCTTTCCGTATAATCCCGTGTTCCCGCGGCATACTGACCGGGAGGTGGTTATATGGATTCCCTGGAATTGCCCCTGGGCTTTGGAATGGCGCTGGCCCAGAATGAGCAGGCCATGCATGCCTTTGAAGCCATGACCGAGGCGCAGAAATGTGCCATCATCGAGCAGACCCACGCCGTTACCTCCCGCAGGGAAATGCAGCAGCTGGTTTCCGGACTGGTATCCGGGAAATAACTCCAAAACATACGCACCCAAACCGCTCCTTTTGGAAGCGGCTTGGGTGCATATTCTTTAGGCAGCACCGCATAATGGGGCAAGGAAGCTCAGCGAGAGATTTTGTGCCATTTCAAAGTTTCAAAAACGGGGG
>CAMFFO010000055.1 GCA_945949735.1 uncultured Clostridia bacterium
ATCCGCCCCTACGGTAGCAACGTAAGGTGCTTGAAAACTGTAAACAACAATTTACGCGTATTGTATATTTTTCGACAGAGGTGGGTTTTACGAGCAAGGTGGGTAAATACGGAAGGCTGCTGCTGGATTTTATCCGGTTCGGATGCTTTACCTTCGGCGGGGGCTGGAGCATCATCGCCCAGATGCGGCAGCTGTATGTGGAGAAGCAGAAGGTGATCACTGACGAAGAGCTGCTGGACCTGACCAGCGTGGCCAAGAGCCTGCCCGGTGTCATGATCGCCAATGTGGCCATGCTCTATGGCTATCGGATGGCGGGGCTGTTGGGGGGACTGGTCTGTGTGTTCGGCATGGTGGTTCCGCCCATGGTGATCCTGATCGGCATCAGCTTTTTCTATAACGCGTTCCGCAGCAGCTATTGGGTGATGGCAGCCATGGAGGGAATGCAGGCCGCGGTTGTGCCCATCATCGCTGGGGCAGCTCTGGGTATGGTGAAGGGCAGCGTCAAATACAGCCCCTGCGTTCTGGTGGTGGCGGCAAGCTTCGTGCTGTACACCTTCTTCCGGGTCAGCGCTGTGTACCTGGTGCTGGTGGGCGTCGCGGCGGGGCTGCTCATCGGGGAGTATTATGAGCGGAAGGGGGCGGGCGGTCATGGTGCTGCTTGAGCTTTTCTGGAGCTTCCTGCTCATCGGGTTTTCCAGCTTCGGAGGACTGTCCATGATCCCCCAGATTTCCGATCAGGTGCTCAGCCATGGCTGGATGACTGCGGAACAGGTGACGGACATTGTGGCCATCGCGGAGATGACCCCAGGGCCTCTGGGCCTGAACTGCGCCACATTCGCGGGAATGCAGGCCGCCGGGATTCCCGGGGCCGTTGCCGCCAACCTGGGAGCGCTGACCCCGGCTCTGACACTGTGCGCAGTGGCGGCCGCCTTCTTCAACCGGTTCCGGGAGAGCCGGATCATGCAGCGCATTCTGGTGGGGGTTCGGCCCGCCTGCCTGGGGATGGTGCTGGCGGTTCTTGTGAATCTGGCGGGAAGCACCTATCTGAAGCAGGGAACGCCCCATTATGCTGCCATAGGCATCGGGCTGCTGGATCTGGTGCTTGTGGTCAAATGCAAGGTCAGCATCCCGGTGGTCATCCTCCTCAGCGCGGGACTGGGCCTCCTGCTGTTCGGTGTGCTGGGTATCCCCGTAAGCTGGTAAAATGAAAAAGGCCGCCTCCCTGCGGTTTGCTCGGGCAGACACCATCTTAAAAACTGGCTCTTTCCGCTGATTCGGAATAAAAACGGCACGCATACGTGCCCGGGAGGGTTCCCGGCTGTGTGCGTGCCGATTTTGTGCGGTTATTCAGCGGTGGGCAGAGATTTCTTAGCCTTCAAAGCCGATGGTTGTGCTGCGGATATGGAGGTCGCCGGCAACCGTAATGGAGTGGGGGGGCGTTCCCCCTTGCAGCACCTGCATCAAGCCTGCCACCGCAGTGCTGGAAAGCTGCGGAATATGAAGGTTAACCGTTGTCAGTTCCGGCTCACAGCATTCCGCCAAAAGCAAGTCTCCGTGACCGATCAGAATGCAGTCCTCCGGGACGGAAATACCGGAGCGTTTGGCGAATTTCAGAAAAGCGACAGCCATCTCGTCGTGGGCGGCAATCACGACGTCCGGACAGTCCGTAATCGTTCCGGTAAGAAACGCGGCAGCGTCCGCAATGCTCTGGGGACATTTGATAATCGGAGGGTCTTGGATCCCGGATTCCGATGCGGCGGTCAGAAAGCCACGCTGTTTTTCCCTGGAATAGAAATCGTTCCTGCGGAAAAGGAAGACGGGCTTTCTGCGCCCGGAATCCAGGGCCAGCTTCGTAACCTTGTAAATCGATTCATAGGGGTCGTTTTCAACACAAAAAATATTATGATGTTTCAAATGCGAATTGATACAGATGATGGGTATCTGCTCTGCTGTGCGAAGAAGATACTCGGTATCCTTTGCGTTCTTCTCCATGTATGTGGAGCCAAGCAGAATCAGTGCGTCGACCAGTTTGCTTTGCAGGAAGGCGACGGATGCTTTTTTTCGTTCGAGCTCATGGCCGCTGCAGCACAAAATGCAGTTATAGCCGTTTCGGCGAAGATCTTCCTCCAGATGATAGATCAGCGAGGCAAAAAAGGTATCAGATGAATCGGCGCAGAGAATGCCCACTGTTTTCATGCTCTTCAGACCAAGCCCCTGAGCAAAGGCATTTGGCGTATATCCAAGAGATTCTATGACCGAAAGAACGGACTGCTTTGTCTTTTCGCTGACCTTCGGACTGTTGTTAAGAACACGCGACACTGTCGCAATAGAAACACCGGCGGCCTCAGACACTTCGTAGATGTTAACTGCCATAACCAGTTCCTTTCACTTATGCGGAGTGGAACCAGAAAACCTTCACCGGCTTATCTCCGGTGCAGCGTATGGCGTGGCCTGTTCCACTCGGCACAAAAAAACATGTACCTCCCGTAATTTTGAAAGCGTTGTTTCCTACCCTGGCGGAGCCGCAGCCTTCAATTACATAAAATCCTTCCTGGAATGGGTGCTCCTGCACAGGTGAATACTCCCGGGAAGAGTATACGCTGATTCCGGCGGCACACGCGCCGACGCACCCCTGCTCCACACTGAGTAGAGTGCAGGAAGCGTGCCCAAGGGAAGGAATCAGTTTATCCTCTGAATAAACGGAATATTGTTCCATGGTATATCCTCATTTTCCTAAATTATAGCATAAATCATAAAAGAATCAATCGCGTTTTCCCAACCACGCGGCGGTGGACGCACCGGCATGCACTCTGCCGCGCAGTTCCCGCCCGGATGCGATGGCGCGGTCCACCTCGCTTTTCAGCAGACCGAAGATGATAATGTCACGATCGACAGTATAGGAGTAAATTTTCTCCATGTTGTTTCTCTGAGGTTCGGACAGGTTCACGCAGCTGAGCCCTTCTATGGCGGTGACATACTGGATGTAGTGATCGCCCCGC
This sequence comes from uncultured Clostridia bacterium, assembly GCA_945949735.1. Lineage (GTDB taxonomy): Bacteria > Bacillota > Clostridia > Oscillospirales > Oscillospiraceae > Faecousia. Next base: position 3,000 of record CAMFFO010000055.1, read on the forward strand.
CCACAGAAATGGATGCCTCCGCCCACGGCGGAGATAATCCGCTGGTCTCTGGGCATAACGTATTCCCTGTACAACTCGCCGGATATATTCATGGCGGAGTCGTTCCGGATGATTGTGCCGCCGCGGTGCAGGCAGCCCCATTCCACGCTGTGTTCCGCGTCAAAGGTAGGAGCAAGCCGATGAAAACGGTCCGTAAAATCCAGATACAATTCTGTGAAGAAGTCCAGCGCGTCCTCCAGCAGATGGGACTCCATGGCATCCTCGTCATAGAAATCCTCATAGAATGAGGAGCCCCAGAGCGCCTCGCAAAGGGCCAGCGGGCCCTGTAAATCAGGATTATAATAGTGCACAAAACGGCTGACCTTGGGATAGGTCTTTGCCAGCTCCAGGAATTTTTCAGCCATCTCAAAGGTCTTCCCGGCAAAGCCCTTCGAATAGTCCCAGTTTTTTCCGCGGTCAAGCATCCTCCGGATTCCCTTGCTGCCGTCCGGGAAAGGTTTGCTGCCGGGCAGCGTGTCTGTGCTCAGCGGCATGATGTGGATCTCCGCGTCGAACATCGATGGGATGATGCCTGTTCCGTAGTTTGAACGAATGTTGTGCATCTCACCTCCGCCAGACTCCAGCGTCTGGTTCACAGACCAGAGTTGCTGGTAGATCATGTCTGTAACATCGTCCAGTGCGTCGTTGACAAGCATTTTCGGCCAGTCAATCGCGGAGGGCTTCGGGGTTCTGCCGGTCCGGAACGCACCATGCGTCAGCTTGAGATCCGCAAAATCCAGCCACTGGCGCTCCACACGCAGTTCCTCGGCATCATCCAGCCGGTTTTCCAAATCCGAGAAATAACGGTTTAAAGTTACTGAATCCATTGCCATAACCACCTTTGCATTAGTATTATCAAAAATGTAAGCACTTACATTTATTTAGATTATATTGATATTAGGGAAAAATGTCAAGCGTGGGAATTGCTGGCATAAATCACAAAAACGTGGAGGCGTGTTTGTACATTATAAACGATTTGATGAAAAAATAAAGATTCTTGTTGACAAATGCAAAAAATGATTGCATTATTAAGAAGGTATTAATGTAAGCACTTACAAGATTGGGGGTGTAGGTGCCTGCATGATACATAAAAGGCACCGGGGTGCCTGCCAACATCAAAGAAAGGACTGAAAGTATGAAAAAGACAATCGCATTTGTACTTGCACTCGTTATGCTCCTCTCCCTGACAGCCTGTTCGGGAAACACCACGCAGAGCCCAGCAGAAGGGACCCAGCCTTCCTCTGCGCCTGTTGAGAAAACGGAAACCGGCGAATCCGGAAAAGACGAGTTTGTGATCGGTATGTATAATGTCATGTCCGGCGCCAACGCAATTTATGGAGAAGAGGCCCAGAACGCGCTGAAAATGGTAGTTGACAAGATGAACGCCGAGGGCGGCATCAATGGCGCGACCGTAAGATATGTTGTGTATGATGACCAGGGCTCCCCGGAGGAGGCTGTCAAGGTCGTGACAAAGCTCATCGAGGTGGATAAAGTGGATGCCTGCATCACCTCCTGCATTTCCAGTGCCGTGCTGGCCACTGGTGAAGCCCTTAACAAAGCCGAGATTGTCTCTTTCGGTACCGGCCTTTCTCCGACGTATATGGCGCAGGGATGGGAGTACCTTTTCCGGGCCTGTGTGAACAGTGACTATACAACGCCCAAGGCCGTTGAACTGGCCAAGGATCTGGGAGTTTCCAGTGTGGCGGTTTTCCGGGGCCAGGATGAATCCGCGATTGCCACCGCCCAGTCCTTTATTGCTTCGTGCGGTGAGCAGAATATCGAGGTGCTTACAGAGGAAGCCTACAATGACGGCGACAGCGATTTTTCCGGCCAGATTACCCGGATCATCGCTTCCAATCCAGATGCGGTGTTCATGTCTACTGTGGGCGCAACCTATGGTGTATTTATCAAGCAGCTTCGCCAGTACGGCTATGAGGGCCTGATCCTGAACAAGGAAGCGCTGCCCACCGATGCTGTAGAGGTCGCCGGAGTCGACAACGCGGACTATGTGGCGTTTGCCGCGCCTTACCTGACCTATTCCTCCCTGGATGCCTGCACGGACCCCACCATGCTGGCGTTCCTGACTGAGTACCAAAGCCTTTACGGCACCCTTCCCGCTACGGACAGCGCCTACCGTGTGTACGACAGCCTGCTGGTTCTGTGGGAGGCCGCAAAGAATGCCGGAACGAATGATCACGCCGCCATCCGGGATGCGGTGAATCAGGTGACCGGACTTCAGGGACTGGGCGGAATTCTGGACTATTCTGCCGGCAACCGGGAAGGCTTGTCGGACTTCAATAAATTCATCCGAATTGACGGAAAGAATGTTCTTGTCAGCGAATGGCTTGCCGCAGGCAACGGCCTGAAATGATTTCCCCGCGCTTTCTTCTGCAGGTGGAGCCGAAAGACCCCACCTGCAGAAGAGTATGTAATCTGAATGAAGAACGTCCCATGCGATATATCGCGCCGTCAATCAACAGAACGGTTTGCGCATGGGGCTTTATTCGCATCAGCGTCTGAGCCCCGCAGGGGGCGGGGCATCAGGCACTCTGATCCGGGCTGCCAGAAACGCAGCGTGCCCGTGGCAGCTGTCCGTGGCTGACGGCGGAAATACCGCGCTCCGGTGGGCTGGGAAAAGACGGGAAACGCATCCGGTGTTTCTGCGTTTCCACCCTCCGGAGAGAATAATTCGTTTCCGCTGGTTTTATCAGAGTTTTTTACAATCAAGAGCCGGACGCTTCCGAAAAAACGCGCCGCCTCAGAAATCGTCCTCTGGGTTTCTGAGGCCCCGCCGTTTTCGGGCGTTTCCGCCTTTCCTGACAGGAGGATAAATATGTTTTGGCAACTGCTTATTTCAGGCCTTGTGATCGGCAGTGTTTATGGCCTAATTGCCCTGGGGTACAGCCTGATTTATAAAGCATCGGGCCTGCTGACCTTCGCCCAGGGCGACTTACTTACCCTGGGCGCGTTTCTCGGCGTGACCTTTTTCACCGTTCTGAAGCTGCCGTTCGTGGTTTCTCTGGTTCTGGCTGTGGGTTTCGGGTTTGCTGTGGGAATGCTGATCGAAAAATTTATCATTCGCCGTCTGCTGAACAAAAAGGTGCTGATCATTTATGTGGTGCTGTCCACCATCGCCCTTTCCTACATCATCCAGAACGGCACGATGCTGGCTTTTGGAACAAAAACCAAGTATTTTCCGGCAATTTTCAGCATTTCGAGAATCAAGCTGGGCAGTATCTATGTGCAGATGGAGTCCGTTGTCTGCATCCTGGTTTCTCTGGCGTGTATGCTGATTCTTCACCTGTTTATGTCCAAAACTAAGCTGGGCACCGCCATGCGCGCGGCCTCCATGGACCGGGTGGCCGCTGAGGCACGGGGAATCAACGTGTCATTAACAACGGGACTGACCTGGGGCTTGGCTGCCGGATTTGCCGCGCTGGGCGGCATGCTGATTGGGCCGGTGTATGGAGTTTACACCACATTGGGCGCGACCATCGGGAAAAAAGCCTCCGCATCTGCAGTATCAGGCGGCTACGGGAACATGTACGGCGCCATTGTTGGCGGCCTTTTGCTCGGTATCATTGAGACCCTGGTTGCGGGATTTCTCAGCAGTGAATATAAGGACATGATTTCTTATATTATTCTTTTGTTGTTCCTGTTTCTCCGACCCACCGGTATCTTTAATGAACGGGCGCTTCAAGACTGAGGAGGAAGTATGAAACGTACACAGAAGAATCTCAAAAGGCCCCTGCTGGCTTTGCTGGCGGTGCTGCTACTGTCGGTTCCGCTCATTTTCTCGGGATTTCCCTACGCAATCCTGATCTGCTGTTTTATCCTGCTGTATGTGATTGCTGTTTCTGGACTGGACATCGTGTTTGGCTACTGTGGACAAATATCTATGGGACACGCGGCGTTCTTTGCCATCGGCGCATACGGATCCTGCCTGCTGCATGACTACTGCGGCATTCCGATTATGCTGACAATGGTAATTGCCGCTGTCCTTGCCGCGTCGGTGGGCGCGGTGATCGCCTACCCGGCGTCCAAACTGGTGTTCCACTTTTTGTCGCTGGCGACACTGTCCTTCGGCGAAATCGTATATCAGATTATTTCCCATTCTCCCGGAGGAATTACCAATAATTTTGTGGGCTATTATACCGAATCCATCAATTTCTTCGGGCTGACGCTGGATACCTACCCCAGATTCTATTACTATGCGCTGGGTTGCGCGGTGCTGTTCCTTACTGCGAAGCAGATGCTGGTCAACTCGCAGGTCGGGCGCGCGTTCATCGCGATTCGCGAGAACCATCATGCTGCAGACGGCATGGGCGTTAATGTGCGTAAATACAAGGTGATCGCATTTGCTGTCAGCGCCTTTTATACGGCGTTCGCGGGGGCCATGTATGCCCACCTTGTCCGCTACATCAGCCCCGATACTTTTATGCAGAAGCAAAGCGTCATGTTCCTGACCATGCTGCTGTTTGGCGGAACGGCATCTCTTGCCGGCCCCATCTGCGGTGTGACGGTGGTTATGCTTTTGAACGAGCTGCTCAGAAGTGCGGAACGCTATCAGATGTTTATCTACGGTATTCTGCTGCTGGCTGTCATTGTTTTGATTCCGGGAGGAATTTACGGGACAGTTGAGAAAGCAATCAAAAACGTATTCCGGCGAAAGAAGGAGGCGACGAAAGATGCTGCAGGTTAAGGATGTCACGCTGAGCTTCGGCGGCCTGGTTGCGGTGAATCATGTCAGCATGGAAGTCCGCGACGGAAGCATTACTGGATTGATCGGCCCCAACGGCGCGGGAAAGACCACGTTTTTCAACATTGCCAGCGGTGTCTATACGCCCGACTCCGGTGAGATTATCTTTGACGGTAAGAACATTACCGGAAAGCGGTGCTTTCAAATCAATGAGGCGGGAATTTCCAGAACATATCAGGTCATCAATCTGTTTAAAAAAATGACCGTCCTGGAAAACGTGCTTGTGGGGATGCACAGCCGGATCAAATCCAAATTTTTTGCCTCGCTGCTGCATCTTCCGTCCCAGCGCGCTGAGGAGAAGGAGCTCCGGAAGAAGGCCATGAAGCTGCTGGAGTTCGTTGGACTGGAAAAGCAGGCCAATGACGAAGCTGGAAGCCTGTCCTATGGCCAGCAGCGGCTCCTTGAGATTGTCCGCGGTATGGCGAGCGACCCCAAGCTCCTGCTGCTGGACGAGCCTGCGGCGGGTATGAATTCCCGTGAGAATGATGAACTGATGGTGCTCCTAAAGAAGATTGCCGCAATGGGGATCAGCATATTGATCATCGAGCATGATATGAATCTGATGATGAACCTTTGTGACTACATCTATGTCCTGAACTATGGCAAGCTTCTCGCGGAGGGAAAGCCTGCTCAGATTCAGCAAAATCCGGATGTGATTGCGGCATATCTGGGAGGAGAATAAAATGGCATTACTGGAACTACATGATTTTCATTACAGCTACGGCAATATTCACGTCGTCAAGGGAATTGACCTGACCGTGGAGGAAGGCGAAATCGTTACCCTCATCGGTGCAAACGGCGCCGGAAAAACCACAACGCTGCAAACGATCTCCGGCTTAACGGACTCCAAGGGCGTCCGCGGCAGAATTGTGTTCAACGGGAAGGAGATTACCGGCCTTAAGGGAAACAAAATCGCAAAGATGGGGCTTGTGCAGGTGCTGGAAGGCCGGCATGTGTTCTCCAAGCTTACCGTTGAAGAAAACCTGTTGATCGGGGCTTTTACAAGAAAGGATTCCAGAAAAATCCGGGAGGACCTCAAAAGCGTGTATCATCGTTTTCCCCGTCTGGAGGAGCGGCGGCTTCAGAGCGGCGGCACCCTTTCTGGCGGTGAACAGCAGATGCTCGCCATTGGCCAGGCGCTGATCGCGAATCCCAAAATGATCCTTTTGGACGAACCCTCTCTGGGCTTGGCGCCGCTGATCGTGGCGGAGATATTTGAGGCAATCCGGGAAATCAACCGGGAAGGAACCACCATTCTGTTTGTGGAGCAAAACTCAAAGATTGCGCTGAATACTGCCAGCCGTGGCTATGTTATGCAAAACGGCGAGATCATTCTTCAGGATACCAGCGAGCATTTGATGAATGATGAGAATGTGAGAAAGGCGTATCTCGGCGGTACCGACTGACGGAGGAAGCTGTATGTTTGCAAAACGCGAAAAAGTCTCCGCGCTTGTGAAAGACACCCCTGTTCCGAGGATGTTCCGAGCAAGACAGATTTTCAAAAACAACAGTATTCCCCCCGAACAGATTCCCCAGCTCGTTCGGGAAGGAATGCGCACGGAAAAAACCGGAGGAAAAATCAAGCCCGGTCAGAACATCGCGATTGCCGTGGGCTCCCGGGGTATCTGTAACCAGGTGGCCATTGTCAAGACCGTGGTCGACTGCGTGAAGGAACGCGGAGCCCATCCCTTCCTGGTCCCCGGAATGGGATGCCACGGCGGCGCAACGGCCGAGGGCCAGCGGGAGGTGCTTGCGGCGCTTGGTTTTACGGAAGCGTCAATGGGATGCCCTATCCGCTGCACCATGGAGACCGTTATGGCCGGCAGAAACCCGGAGGGGAAGGAGGTTTTTCTTGACAAATACGCCGCACAGGCCGACGGAATCATTTTGTCCTGCCGTGTCAAACCGCACACCGCCTTCCGGGGGAAATACGAGAGCGGCATCCTGAAAATGATGGCAATCGGCCTGGCCAAGCAGAAAGGCGCCGAAAGGACCCATGACGAAGGTGTGGGGAATCTTGCAAAAAATGTGTATCAGAACGGCATGACAATCCTGAAAAACTATCCTGTCCTGTTCGCGGTGGCGGTTGTTGAGAACGCCTACGATCAGACCTGTATTCTTAATGTCGTTCCGGCAGAAGAAATTGAAGAGACGGAGCCCCGCATGCTGGAGCAGGCATTTGCGAATATGCCAGGGCTGCTGCCGGGCAGCTGCGATGTATTGGTCGTGGACAGGGTGGGGAAGAACATCAGCGGTGAGGGAATGGACCCGAATATCACCGGCAGGTTTATCCTTCCGGAGTACGCTTCCGGAGGAGTTGACGCGCAAAAGGTTGCTATTCTCGGCCTCACTCCCCAGACCCACGGAAATTGCCACGGAATATGCAACGCCGATGTTGTCAGCCAGCAGGTAGTGAATGAGGCGGACTTTGAAGCTTTCTATATCAACTCCATCACAAGCACTGTCCTGACCCTTGCCCGTGTTCCGATGATTATGGCCAATCACAAAGAGTGCATTCAGGTTTGCATCCGCAGCCTTGTCGGAACGGACAAGGCGCATCCCAGAGTGATTCGGATTCCGGACACCCTTCATCTTGAGTACATCCTGCTTTCCGAAGCCTATTATGAGGAAGTAAGGGATAGAAGCGATATGGAAATCGTGTCAGAACCCTTTGAACTTGACTTCGACGAAAACGGGAACCTGTTTTGAGCCGTTCCCCAACAGCAGACGCGACAAAATCAGCAGGTACTGCGCAAAGCGCGGCACCTGCTGATTTCGGGTCAATATGGTTTGCTCAGGAAAGGGAGTCGGTTCTGACCCCGGAGGTGACGCGGTAACTTGTCACGCCGGAGCGGCTCCGCGGCTTATGGATGGGTTCCAGGGCGCTGCGGGGGGTTCTCCTGGTCTATGGCCAGGAAACAGCATCTGCGTATGAGACGGCCGAAAATCGGATGAAAAGCTATCTGACGAGGATGGATGAATTGCTGCGAACGAGACTGAGGAAACACATCTGGAAAAGCTGGAAAACGATTGGGTACAAATACCGCAGCTTGCGGAAGCTGGGAACATCCCGCGAAATCGCTATGAGAATGGCAAATACGAGAAAAGGCTACCGGCGAAGTGCTGATAGCCCAATTGTGAAGCAGGCTATCTCAAAGGAACGCTTGAAGGAAGCCACATCCTTCCTTGACTACTACCTGGAAGTAACAGCGAAAACTTGGAAACCGCCGTGTACCGAACGGTACGCACGGTGTTGTGAGAGGTCGGGGCGACTTCTCAGTCAGTCCCTCCTACCCGATTTATTTTGTCAGCCGATGACCTGCAGCTCCTTGGGATACTTGTTCAGCACCTCGCAGCCGCTGTCTGTGACCATGACCAGGTCCTCGATCCGGACGCCGAACTCTCCGGGCAGGTAGATGCCCGGCTCGATGGAGAACACCATGCCGGGATAGCAGACGGCGTCGGAGGCGCCGGACACATCGGGGGGCTCATGACAGTCGATGCCGCAGCCGTGGCCCAGCCGGTGGGTGAAGCAGGGGCCGTAACCGCCTTCCGTGATGATGTTCCGGGCGATCTCGTCCAGCCGGGACAGGGGAACCCCCGGGCGGACGGCGGCTTCGGCGGCCTCGTTGGCCCGGCGTACCAGCTCGTAGACCTGGCGCTGCTTGTCGGTGACGGTTTTGTAAAACACGGTACGGGTCATGTCGCACCAGTAGCGGGAGATGGGAGTGAAAATGTCGAAGATTATGCTGTCGCCGAGCTTCAGGACAGTGCCGTCCGCGCCGTGGTGGGGATCCGCACCGTTGGGGCCGAAGCACACCAGCATGGCGCCCTCACCGTCGGCGCCCCGGGCCAGGTATTCCCGGTTTACCAGGGCGGCAAGCTCATTCTCCCGGACACCATCCCGAACCGCTGCGATGGAGGAGGCCATCACCTGGTCATTCATGGCGGAGGCGTGGCGCATGGCGGCGCGCTCCCGGGCATCCTTGTATTTCCGGGTTTCATCCACCGGCAGGGAGCCGTGGACGGGAATCACGTCCGGGCGCAGAGTCATCAGGCCGATGAGGAACTTACTGTACCAGAATTTGTCAATGCCCAGCTTTCCGGGCTTCACGGCTTTTGCCAGATCCGCCACCGGGTCGTCCCCATCCTTGTGACACACAATGGGCAGCTCCGCAGTGGAGGGAATGCCGAAGATTTCGTTGCCAAACAGGGTGGCCGTCCCTTCCGCGGTGAGCAGCAGAGCGATCATCCGCTCATGGGGCTCCACCCAGAGCCCGGTCAGGTAGTAAAGGGAGGTGGTGGAGGTGACCAGGATCTGCTCCAGTCCCGCCTCCCGCATCCGGGCAGTGACCCGGAGAATGCGCTGGTTGTCCAAATGGTTTGCACCCTTTCTCTATCAGATATCGTGCGCGTCAGCGAACTCAACAGGCCGATAAATTGGTGTTTGTCGCTTCGCGTCCAAAATTATCTGTCATTGCGAGACCAGTGC
>CAMFFO010000056.1 GCA_945949735.1 uncultured Clostridia bacterium
CGGACTGGTTCGCAATGACAGCGTTTTTTGAGTGCGCACTTTCAAACACCAATTTATCTCTCCCGCCCCTGCTTTCCAATCATCTTAGGAGGTAACATTATGCAATACGGTTTCCTGTCCCTGGTACCCCCGCTGCTGACCATTCTTCTGGCGCTGCTGACGAAGAATGTGTTCATCTCCCTGTTCATCGGCATTCTGACCGGCTCCTTTGTGCTCAACGCCTTTTCGCCGCTGGTCAGCGTCAGCGCCGGGCTGAATGCCATCGTGGATTCCATGTCCGGCAGCAATGTGATCATCATCGCCTCCTGCCTCATTGTGGGCGCGGTGATCCACCTGATGGAGCGTTCCGGCGGCATTGAGGGCTTCGTCCATGTGGTGGTGAAGAGCAAGGGCGTGATCCGCACCAAGCGGGGCGCGAACCTCTTCACCTGGCTCTTAGGACTCGCGGTATTCACCTCCGGCTCACTTAGCTGCATGGTCACCGGCGCGGTGTCCCGGCCTGTCAACGATGCGCTGAAGGTGCCCCACGAGAAGTCCGCCTTCCTGGTACATACCACCTCCACCCCCTGGTGTGTGCTGTTCCCCTTCAGCGGGTGGCTGGCCTCCATGGCGGGGTATCTGGTCTCCGGCGGCGTGAGCGAGGGGGAGAGCGTGGCTGTGCTGTTTCAGTCCCTGCCCTTCAACTTCTACTGCATCCTGGCCATTTTACTGGCTCTGTTTGTGAGCATATCCCAGAAGGATTTCGGCCCCATGGCCGCCGCGGAGCAGCGGGCCGCCCGGCAGGGTCTGCTGGATGCCCCCGGCCACGGCACCGCGGAAAGCGTCCAGGCTTCCGCCTCCGACGTCAAGCCCCGGGCCTGCAACCTGCTCGTGCCTGTGGGCGTGCTGATCGTCACCATTTTCACCGCCCTCATCGCCACCGGCTGGTCAGCTGCCGAGACCACTGTGCAGATTCCCGTAATCCGGGAGATCGCCCGGGCGGGCGTTGCCATCACCAAGGGCTCCGGGATGCAGGCGCTGCTGTGGGCCGTGGTGCTGAGCCTGCTCACCATTCTGATTATGACCGTCTGCCAGAAGGTCTTTACCCTGGATCAGGCCATCAGCGAGATGTTCAAGGGCATGGGGCATATGCTGCCCATCGCCTTCATTCTGCTCTTCGGCTTCACCATGGGCACCGTGGTCAAGGGTCTGGATACCGGCTCCTACTTAAGCTACCTGTTCCAGAAGCTGCTGTCCCCGGCGCTGCTGCCCGCGCTGACCTTCCTGATTGCCATGCTGATCTCCTTCGCCACCGGCACCAGCATGGGCACCATGGCCATCATGGCGGTGATCTCCCTGCCCATGGCAACCCAGATGGGTGTCAGCATTCCGCTGGTGGCCGGGGCCATGTACGGCGGCTCCATCTTCGGCGACCACTGCTCCCCCATCTCCGACACCACCATCATGACCTGCTCCACCACCGGCTGCGACATCATCGACCATGTGAAAACCCAGGCCCCCTACTGCGTTTCCATCGCGGTGATCAGCTTCGTGCTGTATGTGATTTTTGGCTTCGTCCTGTAACCCACAAATGCCGCGCCCCCCGGCGCGGCATTTCACAGCGAATATAACACTGCGGCAAAATGGTGTTTGTAGGGTAACGCTGTCATTGCGAGACCAGTGCGCACACTGGTCGTGGCAATCCCCCGGTTAGAGGGGAAATGTATCGACAATTGCCCTACAGAACGGGAAAACGTTGCGATTTCTGGTGGTAATCGTTACCTGGTTCCATGGGGCCGGGGGATTGCCACGCCAGTGTGCGCACTGGCTCGCAATGACAGGTAATTTTGGGCACAGCCCTACAAACACCAATTTTCCTTCCCCTCTGCCCCATCCTTTTCCTGGAGAGAATCCCATGAAAAACTATCGGAAAACCCTCATTGCCTGTTACCTGGGCTTCATCACCCAGGCCATCTGCGCGAACTTCGCGCCTTTGCTGTTCCTGAAATTTCACAATGACTATGCCATCCCCCTGGGGCGCATCGCCCTGATTCCCACGGCGTTCTTCCTGACCCAGCTGATTGTGGACTTCCTGTGCGCCCGGTTTGTGGACGGCATTGGCTACCGCAGGAGCGTCGTGGCCTCGGAGGTATGCTCCGGGTTGGGACTTGTGGGGCTGGCAGTGCTGCCGGAGCTGCTTCCCAGCCCTTTCGCGGGAATTCTGCTCAGCGTCATCCTCTACGCCATCGGCAGCGGCCTTATCGAGGTGCTGGGCAGCCCCATTGTGGAGGCCTGCCCCTTCGACCACAAGGAGGCTGTCATGAGCCTGCTCCACTCCTTCTACTGCTGGGGCAGCGTGGGGGTGGTGGCGCTGTCCACCCTCTTTTTCGCGGTGTTCGGCGTCGAAAACTGGAAGTGGCTGGCGGCGCTCTGGGCGCTCATCCCCCTGTATAATATCTATAACTTCGCCACCTGCCCCATCGAGCGGCTGGTGGAGGAGGGCCGCGGACTCGGCATCCGGGGGCTTCTGCGAAAGCCGCTGTTCTGGGTGTCCCTGGTGCTGATGGTCTGCGCGGGGGCCTCGGAGCTGGCCATGGCCCAGTGGGCCTCCGCCTTTGCGGAAGCCGCCATCGGCCTGAGCAAAACATGGGGCGATCTCACGGGGCCCTGCCTCTTTGCCGTGACCATGGGCATCAGCCGTGTGATTTTCGGCAAATTCGGCCACCGGATGGATCTGACGAAGTTCATGCTTACTTCCGGGACGCTGTGTCTCGCGTGCTATCTGCTGGCCTCCCTGGCCGGGAATCCCCTGCTGGGGCTCATGGGCTGCATCCTTTGCGGCTTTTCCGTGGGGATTATGTGGCCCGGCACCATCAGCATCTGCGCGAAGCACTTCCCCGCCGGGGGCACCGCCATGTTCGCGCTGCTGGCCATGGCGGGAGACTTTGGCGGCGCTCTGGGCCCCGGAATGGTGGGCAGCATCACCCAGCGGGCAGGGGACAACCTCCGCGCGGGGATGCTGGCAGGCTGCGCCTTTCCGCTGGTGCTGATCGCGTCCTTATTGATCCTCAAATCCCGCTCCGGAGAAAAAACGCGCCGCTGAAGGCTTCAGCGGCGCGCGTTTTTTCGGGGCGGTTATTGGAAATACTCGGCCACCTCGGCCTTGTCATTGTACTGCTTGCGGACCCGGACGATGATGGAGCCATCCGGCTGTTCCTCCTCGCTGTCGATCCGGTAACGGGTGCGGGTACGCTCCATGCTCTGCTTGTAGTGGGCAACCTCCCGGCGGTTGGCCTCCAGGATGGCCGTCCTGCTCAGACCGCCGTCCTCCTTCTGCATGAATACCAGGGTCTGCAGGATACACGCGGCTTTGACACGCTTCATTGTTTCCACCTCCCTCGCCCCAATCGACGGCAGTGATTGAAGGCTGTATTTGTGAGGTGATTCAAGAATCCCGCGCTGCCCCGATGCCGGTGGGGCAGCGCCCTGCAATCCACGCTCCGGGAATATTATAGCAGATTTCCTTCCGGAATTTCAAACGAAAAATTCCGCTGAACGGGAAATTGGTGTATAGGCTATCGGCTTAGAACAGCATCCATGGAAACACCTCACGTTACTACCGTAGGGGCGGCTATCAGCCGCCCGAAAGGGCTCAATCATTGCGCGTTTCCGGCAAAACGGGGTGCTTTGGAAGCCGTAAGGTTTCGGGCGGCTGATAGCCGCCCCTACGGTGGCATCCCAGCAAGTAATTGCTGGATGGTTTGCTGTTTTAACCCGATAACCTGAATTGGTGTTTGTCAGGCTGTGGGGATGGGGTGGGAATGGTTTCCAGAGGGGGCCTCTGATCCGTCGTGGGGGGAAGGCCCTCTGTATTTTTTGGGTGTGAGGCCGTATCTGGCCCGGAAAATCCTATGGAAGTAGCTGAGATTGCTGTAACCCACGGCTTCCCCCACCTCCTCCACCCGGAGGCTGGTATGCCTCAGAAGATAGGCGGCCTGGGTCAGGCGCTTTTCCTGAAGCAGCTCCTTGTAGTTTTTCCCCGTCCGCCGCTTGATCTCCCGGCTGAGCCAGCACAGATCATAGTGGAGCGTATCCGCGATCTCTGTCAGGCTGCCGGCGCGGTAGTTCTCCTCAATATAGCGCAGGACCTTCACAATGGCCGCTTCCTCCGTGGAGCCGGAGACAAGTCTGTCCGTATAGTTCATGAGCTGCATGAAAAGCAGCCCCATGGTGGTCTGGCAGATGGATCTGCGGTTGGGCGAAGCGCCCCGAAGCAGCGTCCAGATCAGATTTTCAATGAGATTCTGTATGGGCAGCACGTCCGCCACCTGAAAATACAGACAGTTTGTATTCCCTGTGGAATTGCCCAGACTGTCCATGATGAATGTCCGCAGCGGCGTTCTGTCCGCATCCAGCATCTCCAGAATCCGGTCAAAAAACTGGGGAAGGATGATGAAGTTAACGGCTATGTCGTTTTCACCCGCGGGAAGGATCTCCTGCCGGGCCCCCTGGCCGAACAGCAGCAGCTCTCCCTCCCGAAGCACGATCCGCTTGCCGTTGGCGATCTGGGTGGTGCTGCCGCGGCACATATAGACCATCTCCACATAGTTGTGGCTGTGCTCCGGAAAATGCGCGAAACGGGTGTGGGGGCGGATGGTGATGAGCCGTCCGCTGTCCAGCAGTCTGCCCGCGTCGACCACATCGGAATCCGCGTCCATGTAAATGCCCCGCTGAATCCCGTCGCTCCCCTCCAGCAGCGCCCTTTCCTCCGGACTGATCACCCGCAGAGAATTCAGAAGATCTTCGTTGATCATGATCATCACCCGCTTCATTATACCTCCTGCCATCCTGATTTGCAATGCAAATCAGGACAGTTTTTTGAACAAATGCGGTTCTTCCCTTTTTGCCCCCGAAATGGTTTAATAGGCATGGGTGATGAACATGAACTATGCGCTCGCGGTGGATATCGGCGCGTCCTCCGGCCGTCATATCGTCGGATGGCTGGAAGAGGACAAAATCCAAACAAAAGAAGTATATCGCTTTCCCAACGGGGTGACCGAGCAGGACGGGCATCTGGTCTGGGACATGGACGCCCTGCTTGGCTATGTGAAAACCGGCATCGCGGAAGCGAGGAAGCAGTTCCCGGAAATCGCTTCTTTGTCCATCGACACCTGGGGTGTCGACTATGTCCTGATGAAGGGCGACCGGGAGGTTATGCCCGTCTACGCCTATCGGGACAGCCGCACGGAGGCCGTGATCCCGGAGGTACACGAAAAGCTCCCCTTCCCGGAGCTGTACCGCCGCACCGGCTGCCAGTTTCAGCCCTTCAACTCCCTGTATCAGCTCTATGACGACAAATGCAGGGGGCGGCTGGAAAGCGTCACCGACTTTCTGATGATCCCCGAATACCTGCTGTACAAGCTCTGCGGGGTCAAGGCCAAGGAATTCACCAACGCCACCACCACGGGCATGGTAAATGCCCGAACCGGGGAATTTGACGCGGAAATCATCGAAGCTCTGGGATATCCCGGGCGTCTGTTCCCCCGGCTCAGCCAGCCGGGAACGGTCATCGGGCAGTATGAGGGCATTCCATGCGTCCTCTGCGCCACCCACGACACCGGCTCCGCGGTGGAGGGCATTCCCATGGAGGGCAGCGAGCCTTACATCTCCTCCGGCACCTGGTCGCTTTTGGGCGTGAAAACCCCCGGGCCCATCACCGATCCGGCCAGCGAAAAAGCCAACTACTCCAACGAGGGCGGCGTGGGCTACAACCGCTATCAGAAGAACATCATGGGGATGTGGCTGGTGAACGAATTAAAGCGGGAATTGTGCCCGGATATGGCTTTCCCGGAAATCGTAAAGGCGGCGGAGGAAAGCAATTGCAGCGTTCTGGTGGACGCCAACGCCCCGGAATTTCTGGCTCCCAAGAGCATGAAGGCCGCTTTTGACGCGGCGACGAAGGGCAGGCTCAAAACAACGGGGGATTATTTCCGCTGCGCCTATTGCTCCCTTGCGGTCAGCTACCGGGAGGCCCTGGAGGAGCTGGAGCGGAACACGGGCCGCGCCTACAAAAGGCTGTACATCGTGGGCGGCGGGGCGAAAAATACGTTCCTCAACCGTCTGACGGAGGAAGCGACCGGGAAGGAAGTCATTGCTTTGCCCATTGAGGCCACCGCCCTGGGCAATCTGAAAATTCAAATGGAGGTCACAAAATGAGCTACACGGAAGCAAAAGCCAGGTACGCCGCTCTGGGCATCGACACCGACGCGGCGATTCGCCGTCTGAAAACCGTCCCTGTTTCCCTGCACTGCTGGCAGGGGGACGACGTCCGGGGCTTTGACACGGATCCCACCAAGCCCCTCACCGGCGGCATCCAGACCACCGGCAACTACCCCGGCCGAGCCAGAACCCCGGAGGAGCTGATGGCGGACATTGACCAGGTTTTGAAGCTGTGCCCCGGCGCCAAGAAGATGAACCTCCACGCCAGCTACGCCATCTTTGAAGAGGGTGCGTGGGCGGATCGGGACAAGCTGGAACCCAAGCATTTTGCCAGATGGGTGGACTTCTGCAAGGAGCGGAAGTTGGGCTGCGACTTCAATCCCACCTTCTTCTCCCATCCCAAGGCCAACGGTCTGACTTTGTCCTCTCCCGACGAGGAAATCCGCAGGTTCTGGATTGACCATGGCAAAGCCTGCATCCGCATCTCCAATTACCTTGCCGAAGAATTGGGTCAGCCCTGTGTTATGAACATCTGGACCGGCGACGGCTTCAAGGATATTCCCGCTGACCGGATGGGGCCGAGAGTCCGGTATCGGGAGGCCATCGATGAAATCCTCTCCGAGCCCTACGATTTCAATAATGTCAAGCCCTGCATCGAGAGCAAGGTGTTCGGCATCGGTGTGGAGGCTTACACCGTAGGCAGCGCCGAGTTCGCTCTGAGCTACGCTGCCAAAAATGCGGATAAGTGCATTCCCCTGATGGACAACGGCCATTACCATCCCACCGAAGTGGTGTCTGATAAAATTCCCGCCCTGCTGGCCTTCTTCCCGGAGATTGCCCTGCACATCACCCGGCCCATCCGCTGGGACTCCGACCATGTGGTGCTTCTGGACGACGAAACCAAGGAGATTGCAAAGGAGATCGTCCGCTGCGGCGGTCTGGAGGGCCGGGTGAATATTGCCCTGGACTATTTCGATGCCTCCATCAACCGGATCTCCGCCTGGACGGTGGGCTTCCGGAATGTCCAGAAAGCGCTCCTCATGGCCCTGTGCGCCCCGGATTTCACCGCCATGCAGGATGCGGGCAACTGGACGGAGCTGATGGTCATGCAGGAGGAGCTGAAAACCATGCCCTTCGGGGAAATCTGGGCGGAGTATTGCCGGGAATGCGGCGCCCCCGTCGACGGCGAGTGGTTCGCGTCTGTGAAGCAGTATGAGCAGGAAGTTTTGAGCAAGAGAGGATAAAGAATGATGAAAGACATTTTTACCGCTCCCTTTGTGGAGGAAATGAAGAAAACAACCGCCAATATGTACCGCCTGGGCTGGGACGAGCGCAACGGCGGCAACATCAGCTGCTTGCTGGACGAAGCCGAGGTGGGGGATTACCTTGACCTGAATCACATTATCCGCACCATCCCTCTTGGCTTCGATGCCGCGGCGCTGATTGGAAAAATCTTCATCGTCACCGGAACCGGCAAGTATTTCAAAAACGTGGCGGACGACCCCGAAACCAACCTGGGCATCCTCCGCATTGGCGCCGATGGCCGCACTGCCGAGCTGCTGTGGGGCTTTGCTGGCGGCGGCAAATTCACCTCCGAGTTCCCCGCCCACCTGATGAGCCACATGGCGCGGCTAAGCGTTGACCCGAATAACCGGGTGGTGATGCACTGCCATCCGACTTATACATTGGCCATGAACTATGTCCACGAGCTGGACGAGAAGAAATTCACCCATACGCTCTGGGAAATGTGTACCGAGTGCATCGTGGTATTCCCCGACGGCGTGGGCATTCTTCCCTGGATGCTCTGCGGCACCAACTCCATCGGGGAGGCCACTGCCGAAAAGATGCGGGAATTCCGGCTGGTAGTATGGGGAATGCACGGCATCTACGGCGCGGGCCGCAGCCTGGATGAAACCTTCGGCCTGATCGAAACCGTGGAAAAAGCCGCCCAGATCTATATGCTCACTGCCCATCTGCCCAGAGTGAACACCATCCGGGATGACCAGATGGCGGAATTGGCCGAGTATTTCGGCGTGGATTACCGGAAAGACTTTCTGAACCTGTAAGCTCCGCCCCCTTTGCGCAGCAACGCTCCGTGCCGCGCCGTTGGGGACTGCCGCCCGATCCCCGTTTCCGGGGAAGCATCTCGCCCGGCTCCGTCCCTCGGGAGCTTCAAAATACCCATGCGCCGCAGCCTTTCCCGGGCAGCGCATGGGTATTTCTTCTGCGCCTCCCTTGCCTTTTCCCTGGAAACAGGATATAATTGCCCTTGAACAAAGGAAGGAGGGAAGCGGCTGTGAGAAATCCAAGATTCTCCGCGCTGCGCGGGCTGCTCTGCGCGATTGTATTCGTTTGCGCGGCCACCGGGATCGGCGCGCTGTTCCGGCTGTGGCAGTTCCCGGAGACCAATATTGTGGTTGTCTACATCCTGTCGGTGGTGGTGACCGCCCGATGTACCGACGGGTATCTGTGGGGCATTGCGTCCACCATTCTTTCCACCTGCGCCTTCAACGCCTTCTTTACCGCGCCCTATTTCACGCTGAATGTGGATGATCCCACCTATTTCATCACCTTCGCCATCATGGCTATGACCTCCGTCATCACCAGCGCGCTGACCTCCAAGGCGAAGAAAATGACTATGGAGGCCGTCCGCAACGAGCAGGAAGCCAGCGCGCTGTACCACCTGACCAGCCTCCTGACAGACGCGGAAAGTGTGGAGGATATTGCCCGGATCGCGGTGCAGTCCATCAGCGCAACCATGAACTGCCATGCCGCCTGCCTGTGCTTTGACGAGCAGGGGCAGCCGGAGCGCACCTTTCTTCAGCAGAAAACCCAAACGGAGCAGGTGCGGCGCAGCGTATCCGACCCCGAGGGAATCCGGCACCGGATCGAGAATCTGCGGACGGATTTTGACGCCGGGGAGGAATTTTATGATTGGCCCATCTACGGAAGCGAGTCCACGCTGGGCCTTCTGCGCCTTCCCAAAGACCGGGCGGAGCTTCTGACCGGGCAGCAGAAGAAGCTGCTCCACTCCATGATCGAAAGCACGGCTCTGGCCATGGATCGGCTGCGGGTGATGAAGGAGCGCATCCGCACCCGGGAGGAAGCCAACCAGGAGCGCTACCGGGGCAATCTGCTCCGGGCCATTTCCCACGATCTGCGCACGCCCCTGGCGGGCATCATGGGCACCAGCGAAATGATTATGGACATGACGGGCAAAGACGATCCCCGGTTTTCTCTGGCGGAGGGCATCTACAAGGACGCGGACTGGCTCCATTCCCTTGTGGAGAACATCCTCAGCCTGACCCGGCTCCAGGACGGCCGCCTGACTCTGAACAAGCAGCCGGAGGCCGTGGAGGAGGTCATCGGCGCGGCGGTGCTGGCCATCGGAAAGCGCGCCCCGGAGCGGGAAATCGCCGTTCAGATCCCCGACGATCTCCTGCTGGTGCCCATGGACGCAAGGCTCATCGGGCAGGTGCTGGTGAACCTCCTGGACAACGCGGTGAAGCACACCCAGCCCGGGGAGGAAATCTCCGTGACCGTCTCCAAGGATCATGATTTCGCGGTATTCACGGTTGCCGACCGGGGCACCGGCATTCCTACGGAGGATCTGCCCCATGTGTTCCAGATGTTTTACACCACGAAAGGCAAAGGCCCGGACGCCAAACGGGGCATCGGTCTGGGTCTTGCCATCTGCGAGTCCATTGTGACCGCCCACGGCGGCAGCATCCATGCCCAAAACCGAGCCGATGGCAAAGGCGCGGAGTTTACCTTTACCCTGCCGCTGAAGGAGGGAGAAACCGTTGAGAAGTGAATGTATTCTGGTTGTGGAGGACGATGCCCAGATCCGCAGCTTTATCACCTACACCCTGAAGCAGGAGGGCTTCCCCTGTCTCACCGCCGGGAACGCCCAGGGGGCGCTGTCCCAGCTGGTGTCCAACCAGATCGACCTGATGCTGCTGGATCTGGGGCTGCCGGATTTTGACGGCATGGAGGTCATCAAAAAGGTGCGGGAGTGGTCGGAGGTGCCCATCATCGTAGTTTCCGCCCGGGATCAGGACAGCGAAAAAGCCGCCGCATTGGATAACGGGGCGGACGACTACCTGACCAAGCCCTTCTCCGCCACGGAGCTGATGGCCCGCATCCGGGTGGCCCTGCGGCATTCCCGCCGAACCGCGGCGGCCAGTCAGCAGACCGTTTACGGCGTGGGCGGACTGTCCATCGATCTGGAACGGCATCTGGTATTTCTGGACGGGGCGGAGCTGCACGTCACCCCCATGGAATACAGCCTGCTGTCGCTGCTGTTCCGGAATATGGGCAAGGTGCTGACCACTCAGTACATCCTCCGGGAGCTCTACGGCCCGGGCTACGGCAGCGACACCCAGGCCCTCCGGGCGCTGATGGCGGGACTGCGGCGGAAGATCGAAAAATCCCCGGCAAAGCCCCGGTACATTTTAACGGAGATCGGTGTCGGCTACCGGCTGGTGGACGAATAACCCCATAAGAAGGGGCTGTATCACTAAGGAAAGGTTTCGTCAAATAGCACAAAGAAAAAGAAAGCTGTCATTGCGAACCAGTGACCGATGTCACTGGTGTGGCAATCCCCCCGATTTTTCGAGTCGGTATCAGGAGGTTTCCCTTCTGACCGGGGGATTCCCACGCCAGTGTGCGCACTGGCTCGGAATGACAGTTCTTTTATTTGTGCAATTTTTCTTTAGTGAGACAGCCCCTTCCGTTTACCAGTACCGCTTTTTCTTGAAGTAGAAAATGCAGCCGCCAACGATCAATGCGCTCAGCGCAATTACTGCCGGATACCCATAGGCCCAATGAAGTTCCGGCATATTGACAAAGTTCATTCCATACCATCCCGCAATCAACGACAGCGGCATGAAAATTGTGGTTACGATTGTTAAAAGCTTCATGATCCGGTTCTGTCCCAAATCCACCTGGGCCTGGTATTCGCTGCTGACCTGGCTTGCATATTCGCGCAGCATCTGGGTTTCTTCCTGCAAGCGGTTCAGTCTGCGAAGAATGTACTGCAGCCTGCCGGAACTGCATTCATCCAGCAAATCGGCGGCGTTTTCCTGCAGGGTTACCACCATATCATTCATTTGCGCGTAGTACCGGTTATGCTGATTCAATTCCTTCCGGAGCTGGCTCATTTGACTGATGAACTTATCCGTCCGGTTATCCAGTACCATTTGCTCCAGACCGGAAATACGCTCTTCCATGTTCTGAATATGGGTAAGGTCATCCGCAATCAGGGCAAGATAGAAATCCATCAGCAAATCGTCCGCTCCATCCGCATGGTGCGGACGCATTTTTCTGACCCGTTCCATACATTTGGCAGCTTCTCCGTCCGGGTCAACAAAAAGAAGATTGCTGTTCCACCAGGTGAAAACAATATGTTTATCCTGTTGGTGTGGTTTTGCCGGAATATGAAGCTCACCAAGAATACGATTCTGCTCAACCATTAGCCTGCAGCCTGTGTTTTTTCCTGGGGAAAGCATGGAATCCGGCGGGAGCAGCGCAGACGGCAGATTGCTGTGTACGATATCTTCCGATTTCAGAATGACAGCAATTTTCTCCCAGCGTGAAATCTCTTCAGGCTGTATGGGCTTGAGCGTTTCAGCAATGCAATAGTACATGACAGGTTCCTCCTTATCGCATACCATCCGGAATTTTGGGATTTCATGGAGTTCTCCTTTTCTGACGGATGTGACATTATCACGAATTTGTGATGTTGTCAACATGCGCCTGAGGCTCCCGGCCTCCCCGGAATTGAACCGACAGGCAGCCTTTGACGGAATAATCGGGGAATCAGGTTATCGGCTTTCATCAGCTGCACAGCAAATTGGTGTTTGTCTCTCTGCCTCAAACTTTTCTGTCATTGCGAACCAGTCCGCTTAAGTGGTGTGGCAATCCCCCGGCCCCATGGAACCAGGTAACGATTACCACCAAAAATCGCAA
>CAMFFO010000057.1 GCA_945949735.1 uncultured Clostridia bacterium
TGGGGCAGGCGGACAACATCCGCCGGGCCATCTCCAAGAAGAAAATGAAGGTCATCGAGGCGGAGCGGAAAACCTTTGTCTATGGCGATCCCCAGCAAAACATTGCCGGCTGTATTGCCCATGGGGTGCCGGAGGCAGTGGGGCAGTCCATCTACGATGAAATCGTCGCCTTTGCCAACTACGCCTTCAACAAGGCCCACGCAGTGTGCTATGCGGTGGTGTCCTACCAGACCGCCTACCTCAAATGCCACTACCCCCGGCAGTATATGGCCGCGCTGATGACCTCGGTCCTGGACTCCGCCACGAAAATATCCGGCTACATCGCCGAGTGCAAGGAGCTGGGGATCCCGGTGCTGCCGCCGGATATCAACCACTCCGAGGATCACTTCACCGTGGAGGGCGACGCCATCCGCTTCGGCCTGGGGGCTGTGAAAAACGTGGGCATCGGGCTGATTCGCACCATGGTGGGGAAACGTACCGAGGGCGGCCCCTTCAAATCCCTGGAGGACTTCCTGGAGCGCCTCGGTGAAGGGGAGCTGAACAAGCGGGCCGTGGAGAACTTCATCAAATGCGGCGCAATGGACTGCTTTGGCCGCCACAGAAGCGAACTGCTGGCGGTGTATGAGACCATGATGGATTCCATCGCCTCCTCCCGGAAGCGGAATCTGGAGGGCCAGTTGGGGCTCTTTGCCATGCTGGACGAGGAGGATGCCGCCGGGAAGATCCCCATTCCGAAGCTGCCGGAGCTGGGCCGGGCGGATCTCATGGCCATGGAGAAGGAAACCACCGGCATCTACATCACCGGGCATCCCATGGACGATTACCGGGGCTTCCTGAAAAATACCCATGTGATGCCCATCGGAAAGCTGATGGATCCTGACAGCAGTCTCCGGGATGATGAAATCGTCAGTGTGGCGGGGATCGTGCAGAGCGTGAAGATGAAAACCACCCGGAACAACTCCATGATGGCCTACATTACCGTGGAGGACGACACCGCCTCGGTGGAGATGCTGGCCTTTTCCAACGTGCTGGGCCAGTACGGGGGCTACCTGAAGGAGAATTGCGCCGTGGTGGTCACCGGGAGGCTGTCCGTGCGTGACGACAAGGAACCCCAGGTGGTCATCAACCGGGCAAGGCCCATTTCCGACTTTGCCGATCGACCGGCCCGGGAGGAAAGAGACCCCACCACGCTGTACCTGCGGCTTCCGGGGGAAGAAGGGCCGCTGTATCCCAAGGTTCGCGCGATCCTCAATATGTTCCCCGGCACGCTCAGCGCGGTGATTTACTTTGCCGATACCAAGGCCCGGCGGGGTACCCGCTGCGCCTTTGGGGACAGTATGCTCCGGGAGCTGAAAAACTTGCTGGGAGAGGCAAATGTGGTGCTGAAATAGCTTCCTATTTTAAAAAACTTATGCTATACTATTCATTTGGAAGGAGCGGATGCCGTGTTGAAGCGAATATGGGCGCTGGGACTGATCCTTGCGGCGCTGAGCCTCAGCGGCTGCGCCATGCGGACGGTGGAGGATCTGTACGCGCTTCCCAAACGCTCGGAGGAATATGACAAGCTCCAGTCCGCCATCGATATCGCCATGGCGGGACTGGATTATGCCGCGCCCCTTTCCGGGACGAACCGGCAGACCCTGCAGACCGCCGACCTGGACGGGGACGGCAGAGAGGAATATCTGGTCTTTGCCAAGGGAAAATCGGATCGGCCCCTGCAGCTGCTGATTTTTCA
Organism: uncultured Clostridia bacterium; assembly: GCA_945949735.1. GTDB lineage: Bacteria > Bacillota > Clostridia > Oscillospirales > Oscillospiraceae > Faecousia. The sequence continues at coordinate 1,736 of CAMFFO010000057.1, forward strand.
GCAGGATGAGCAGGGAGGCTATCAGATCCAGGAGGTCATCGGCTTCCGGGGCACCTCTTTTGAACAGGTGGAATATGTACAGATCGACGACCAGCCCGGCTGTGAGATTGTTCTGGGCAGACAGCTCAGCGATCAGGTGGTGGGAACGCTCTCGGTGTTCTCCTTCTCGGACGGGAATGCCCGGCAGCTGCTCAGCGCCAGCTATTCCAGATTCGTCAGCTGTGATCTGGACGGCAGCGGGCGGGGGGATCTGCTGGTGCTGCGGCCCGGAGAAACGGATACGGGCAGCGGCGTGGCAGTGCTCTACAGCTATCACGGCGACGCCATGGAGCGCTCCGTAGAAGCCGGAATGTCCGCCCAGCCGGAGGATGTGAAGCGCATCGCGGTGAGCAAGCTCCACGGCGGCTTCCCTGCGGTGTATGTGGCCAGTACCGGAAAACAGGACGCGGTAGTCACGGATGTGTTTGCCCTGCGGGACGACCGGCTTGTGAATATCACGGGCGAGATCAGCCAGGGGGCCAGCGTAGGTTCCCTGCGCAATTACGCCGTGTATGCCGATGACCTGGACGGCGACGGGATTTATGAACTGCCGAAGCTGATCTCCATGAAGCCCATTACCAGCAAGGTCGGCACCGAGAAGCAGTATCTGCTGCGCTGGTACTCCTTGGATCTGCGGGGCAACGAGGTGGACAAGCTGTGTACCTTCCACAATTTTGCCGGTGGCTGGTACCTGAAGCTGGAAAGCAACTGGGCCAGCTATCTTACCATGGAAAAGCTGGGCAACAGCTACACTTTCTATATGTGGAATGAGAACTTTGATCAGGTGACCATCCTGTTCACCATCTCCGAGCACGCGGGCAATGACCGGGAATTTCAGGCCACCCAGAATAACCGCTTCGTCCTTCAGCGGGCGGAGGGGATCACTTACGCAGGGAAGCTGGAGCTGGGCGCTGCCCTCTACGGCTTTACGGAGGAGTATCTGGTGAACAGCTTCCGGCTGATTCCCCAGGACTGACGGGCACAGAAGGGAAGAGATTTATGAAAAAAGTTCTGATTTTGGAAGATGAAGTCAATATTCGAAGCTTTGTGGTCATCAACCTGAAGCGGGCGGGCTACGATGTCATCGAGGCCGGAACCGGTCAGGCCGCTCTGGACGCCATCGCTGCCAATCCGGACATCGGTGTGGCGATTCTGGACATCATGCTGCCGGATATCGACGGCTTTGAGGTGTGCCGGCGGATCCGGGCCACCTCCAAGCAGATGGGCATCATCATGCTCACCGCCCGAACCCAGGAGATGGACAAGGTCACGGGGCTTATGACCGGGGCCGATGACTATGTGACCAAGCCCTTCTCCCCGGCGGAGCTGACCGCCCGGATCGATGCCCTCTACCGCCGCATCGGCGGGGACAGCTCTGCCAGCTCCGAGCTTCTGACCCAGGGGCCCTTCGTCATGAACACCCGCAACCACACCCTGGAAAAGAACGGCGCCCGCATCCGCCTGACCCAGGTGGAATACGCGATATTGAAGCTCTTCATGCAGAATCCCGGCAGGGCCCTGTCCCGGGAGGACATCCTTTCCGCCGTGTGGGGCCGGGATTATGAGGGCGAGCTGAAGATCGTGGACGTGAACATCCGGCGTCTGCGGATCAAGATCGAGGACGATACCGCCAATCCCACCTACATCACCACGGTGTGGGGCCTGGGATATAAATGGGGCGCGTAAGAGCAGATGGAGACGGAATCCTCGAAACGCGCGGGGGGCCTGCGCCGGCGATGGCTCATCAATACGTTGGGGGTGGTGTTCTCCCTGGGACTGGTGTGCGTGCTGGCGGTGACCGCGTCCTTCGCGGCCTATTACTACTCCAATATGCAGTCGGATCTGGAAAGCCGGGTAGGAACCACCACGGAGTTCTTCACGGACTTTGTGAACCAGAATCATGACGAATTCATCCGATCCTGTATTACCTACACCGAGACCTTCGAGAAACGCAATACCATCGAGCTGCAGTTTTTCAGCAGCCAGGGGAAAATAGTGGCATCCTCCTACGGTCACTGGGCGGGGGACTCCCCCTCCACCCCGGAGATACAGTCCGCCATCAGCACACGGGACGCGGTGGCCTATGTGGGCAAGGATCCGGTGACCGGAGAGCGGATCATCGCCGTGTCCGGGCCGGTGATCTACTCCAGCGGCGAGGTGGTGGGGGTATTCCGGTATGTGACATCCACCCGTTTGGTGGATGTGCAGATATTCCTGGTGGCGCTGGTCAGCACCCTGGTGCTGATGCTGGTGCTGGGGGCGGTGCTCTTAAGCAGCACATACTGCATCCGCTCCGTGCTGAACCCGGTGGATCAGATCATCGAGAAGGCCAAGCGGATCGCCAGCGGCAGCTATGGCGCACAGATCCAGACCAAGTATAACGACGAGATCGGGGAACTGGCCAACACCATCAACGAGATGTCCGCGAAAATCAGCCAGAATGAGAAAATGCAGGCGGAGTTTATTTCCCAGCTGTCCCACGAGCTGCGTACACCGCTGACCGTCATCAACGGCTGGAGTGAAACGCTGCTTGCCAACGAAGAAATGGACCCGGACACCCGGCAGGGCATGAAGATCATCTCCAGCGAGGCCAAGCGGCTTACCGGCATGGTCATGGATCTGCTGGATTTCACCCGGATGCAGGACGGCCGGATGACCCTTACCGTGGAGCCCACGGACTTAAGAAGTGAATTTGAGGACACGGTGTTCATGTACGGCAGCCGTCTGGCCCAGGACGGCATCGTACTGAACTACCTGGAAAACGACCAGGACATTCCGGAGATCCCCTGCGACCCTCAGCGGCTGCGGCAGGTGTTCCTGAACATCCTGGATAATGCCGCCAAGCACGGCGGCGAGGGCAAAAAAATCGACGCCTCCATCACCCGGGAGGGAGACAACGTGGTGGTGCGGATTCGGGACTACGGCCCCGGCATTCCCGAGGACGAAATCCCACTGGTAAAGAAAAAATTCTACAAAGGCAGCTCCAAGGCCCGTGGAACGGGCATCGGCCTGGCGGTCTGCGACGAGATCGTGGATATGCACGGCGGCACCCTGACCCTGGAGAACGCTCCCGGCGGCGGCACCCTGGTAACCGTGCGGCTGCCCATCGGAGAGTAACGAAAGGAATGCTATGACACAGAACAACGAGAAACCCTGCTGTGGGGAATTCAAAACCATGATCGGCGGCCAGGCCCTGATTGAGGGTATCCTCATGCGCGGGCCGGAGAAGGATGCCATTGCCGTCCGGGGCGCGGAGGGCATCCATCTGGAGGTAATGCCCCGGAAGCTGAATCCCCCGGGCTCCCCCAAAAGCTGGCCCTTTCTCCGGGGAGTGTTCAACTTCTTTGACGCCCAGGTTATGGGCGTGAAGATGCTGCTGCGCTCGGCGGATCTGGCTCCGGAGGAGTACAGCGAGGAGCCCTCCAAATTTGATGTCTGGCTGGAAAAGAAGCTGGGCAATGAGAAGTTCCAGCAGGCGGTGATGTACATCGCCGTGGCCATGGGGCTGGGGCTTTCCGTCGGGCTGTTTTTCCTGCTGCCCATGGTGGTGGGAGGCCTTTTTGACCGGTGGATCGAATCCACTCTGCTGCTGAACTTGGTGGAGGGCGTCATCCGGATGGTGATCTTCCTGGCCTATATGCTCGCCGTCTCCCGGATGGGGGAGATGAAGCGGGTATTCTCCTACCACGGCGCGGAGCATAAAACCATCCGCTGCTATGAGCTGGGCCTCCAACTGACGGTGGAGAATGTCCGGGGCCAGACCCGGTTCCATCCCCGCTGCGGCACCAGCTTCCTGCTGGTGGTGATGGTGATCTCCATTCTGGTATTCAGCATCGCTTCCTCCGCGCTGCTGGCGGTGTTTCCGGGACTGGAGGCCCTCCGGGGCAGTTTCGGCTACCGCTTCCTGATGATTGCTTTCAAGCTGCTGCTTCTGCCGGTGGTGGTCAGTATCACCTATGAGATCAACCGCTGGGCGGGACGTCATGACAATGGCTTTACCCGCGTGCTTACCGCCCCGGGGTTGTGGATGCAGCGGTTTACCACCAATGAGCCCGACGACGGTATGATCGAGGTGGCCATTGCCGCGGTAACGGCGGTGCTGCCGGAAAAGGAGGGCTCCGACCGGTGGTAAAGCAGTATGGCGAGTTGTATCTGGAGCTTCGCCGGGCACTGCTGGCGCAGGAGGAGCCCCAGACGGCGTCGCTGATGGCCCGGGAGGTGCTGTGCGCCTTTTCCGGAAAAAGCCAGGAGGAGCTCCTGGCCCACCGGGAGCTGTACGCCCCGGAGGAGGTCTGCAAAAAGGTCGCCCAGGCCCTGCGCAGGCTCCTGGAGGGGGAGCCCCTGGCTTATGTGCTGGGGGAGTGGGACTTTTACGGCCTGACCCTGTATGTGACGCCCGATGTGCTGATCCCCCGGGACGACACCTGCGCGGTGACGGAGCTGGCGGTAAAGAAGGCTCTGTTTTTGCGGCAGGATCCCCGGATCCTGGATCTTTGCTGCGGGTCGGGCTGCATCGGCCTTGCCATTGCCAGCCGGGTGAAGGATGCCCGGGTGACGCTGGCGGATCTGTCCCAAAGCGCCCTCGCCGTGGCGAAGAAAAACATCCAGCGGTGCAAATTCGGCGGCAGGGTCAACTCGGTTCGGGTGGATGCCCGCCTGGAGCCCCCGGCCTTTTTGGGAAAATTTGATATGATCGTCTCCAATCCCCCCTATGTGACGGGACAGGAGATGCAGGAGCTTCCGCCCAGCGTCAAGGAGTATGAACCCCACATGGCCCTCTTCGGCGGGGAGGACGGATTGGACTTCTACCGCTGCATCGCGGAGAACTACCGCCGCGCCCTGAAGCCGGGAGGCTACCTGTGCCTGGAGTTCGGCATGGGCCAGGCGGATGCGGTGTGCGCCATCCTCCGGGAGGCTGGGTTCACCGTCCTGGAAAGAACGAGAGATTATAATGAAAGAGAAAGAGCCGTAATTGCCCAATACGGCAGGAAGGATGATCGATAATGGCAACCAAGAAAACTACCTACGAGGCCCCCGCGCCTGCGTCCGACAAGAAGAAAGCCCTGCAGACCGCTCTGGCCCAGATCGACAAGAATTTTGGCAAGGGTACGGTGATGCGACTGGGCGACCGGCCGGAGATGAATGTGGAGGCAATCCCCACCGGCTCCCTGGCCCTGGACGCGGCCCTGGGCATCGGCGGCGTGCCAAGAGGAAGAATTGTGGAGATCTACGGCCCCGAGTCCTCCGGTAAGACCACCCTGGCGCTGCACATCCTGGCCGAGGCCCAGAAACGGGGCGGCGAGGTGGCCTTCGTGGATGCGGAGCACGCTCTGGATCCGGTTTACGCCGCGGCATTGGGTGTGGACATCGACAACCTGCTGGTCTCCCAGCCGGATACCGGTGAGCAGGCCCTGGAAATCACCGACGCCCTGGTGCGTTCCGGCGCGGTGGACGCGGTGGTGGTGGACTCCGTGGCTGCCCTGGTACCCAAGCAGGAAATCGAGGGCGAAATGGGCGACACCTTTGTGGGCCTGCAGGCCCGGCTCATGTCTCAGGCTCTGCGCAAGCTGGCGGGCACCATCGCCAAGACCAACTGCGTGGTCATCTTCATCAACCAGCTGCGTATGAAGATCGGCGTCATGTACGGCAACCCCGAAACCACCACCGGCGGCAACGCCCTGAAGTTCTACGCCTCCGTCCGGCTGGACGTGCGGAAGGTGGAGGCCATCAAGGACGGCGGCAACATCATCGGCAACAAGACCCGGGTGAAGGTGGTCAAGAACAAGGTGGCGCCCCCCTTCCGGGAGGCCGTGTTTGAGATCATGTACGGCCAGGGCATCTCCAAGTGGGGCGAGCTGGTGGATCTGGCTGTCCAGATGGACATCATCCAGAAGAGCGGCAGCTGGTTTTCCATGGGCGACGAGCGCATCGGCCAGGGCGCCAACTCCGTGAAGGATTACCTGATTGCTCACCCCGACATTGCCGAACAGGTAGAGCAGCAGGTGCGCGAGAACCTGTGGAAGCTGAATGGCGCGGCCAAGCCGGCGGCCAAGGCCGCCGAGCGGGCGGTAGCCGTCAGCGCCGACGATTTCAGTGATGAGGATTGAGCATCTGGCCACGGCTCCGGATCGGGCGGGGAGATTTACCCTCCGCTTTGACGACGGAACCTGTCTGCGGCTGTACCGGCAGACGGTGGAGGATTTCGGCCTCTATGCCGGGCTGGAGCTGTCGGAGGAAGCTCTGAAAAAGCTCCGCCGGGCGGCGGGGGAGATGTCCGCGAAAATGCGGGCGGTGCGGATCGTATCCGCCAGCTCCGTGTCCAGGCGGGATCTGGAGCAGCGGCTGGTGCGCAAGGGGGAGGACGCTCTTGATGCGAAGCAGGCTGTGGAGTGGATGGAGAGTCTGAACCTGCTGGACGACCGGGCCACGGCAGAGCAAGTGGTTCGCTCCTGCGCTGCCAAGGGCTACGGGATCTCCCGGGCCAAACAGGCGCTGTACGAAAAACGGATCCCCAAGGATCTCTGGGAGGAGGCCCTGGCGGATTACCCGGATCAAAGTGAAAAAATTGAACAGTTTCTTCGCTCCCGGCTGGATTCCCAGTCCGACCAACGCCAGGTGAAACGGGCCGTGGACGCGCTGATCCGGCGGGGGCACAGCTACGGCAGCATCCGCGCCGTTTTGGCCGATATGCAGCTGGAGACGGAAGAATATCTGGAGGATTGAAATGGCAAAAATCGGATTCATTTCCCTGGGCTGCGCCAAGAACCAGGTGGACTGCGAACGGATGATGTATCGGGTTCAGGAGGCGGGCCACACCGTTTGCGCGGAGGTGGCGGGCTGCGACGTGGTGGTCATCAACACCTGCGGCTTCATCGACTCGGCAAAAAGCGAGGCCATCGACTATATTCTGAAGGCCGCCGCCCTGAAGGAGGCGGGCCAGGTCGGGAAGATTCTGGTCACCGGGTGCCTTTCCCAGCGTTACCGGGGGGAGATCCTGAAGGAGCTTCCGGAGGTGGACGGAATTCTGGGAACGGGCAGCTACACCGAGATCGTTCCCGCCATCGAAAGCCTGCTGGAAGAAAAGGAAGTGGAGGATTTCGGCTCTATCGATGCCCCGGAGCAGGAGACGGGCCGGATCCTGACTACCCCCGAGCACTATGCATACATCAAAATCGCGGAAGGGTGCGATAACCACTGCGCCTACTGCGTGATCCCGTCCCTTCGGGGGAAATACCGCAGCAGGCAGATGGACGACGTGCTCTACGAGGCAAGAGTTCTGGCCTCCCAGGGCGTGAAGGAGCTGATCGTGGTGGCCCAGGATACCAGCCGCTACGGCACGGATCTTCCCGGTCATCAGCGGCTGCTTCCGGAGCTGCTGCGCAGGCTCTGCGAAATCGATGGTCTGCACTGGGTTCGGGTTCACTATGTCTACCCGGATGAAATCGATGACGCGCTTCTGGAGGTTATGGCCTCGGAACCCAAGATCGTGAAATACCTGGACATCCCCATCCAGCACTGCAACAGTGAGATCCTGAAAAAGATGAACCGCCGTGGGGACGGGGAATTCCTGCGGCGGCTGTTCCGCAGGCTCCGGGAGAAGATCCCCGGCCTTGTGATCCGCACCAGCCTGATCACCGGCCTCCCCGGCGAGGGGGAGGAGGAGTTCCGGGAGCTGTGCGGGTTCCTGCGCCAGGAGCGTCTGGAGCGGGTGGGCGCCTTCGCCTTCTCCCCCGAGGAGGGTACCCCCGCCGCCCGGATGGAGCACGTTGACATGGAAACTGCCCGGAAGCGGGCGGAGATCGTGGAAATGCTCCAGTCGGAAATCATGGACGAATACAACGCCGCCCTGGTTGGGAAAGACCTGGAGGTGCTGGTGGACGGCTACGACGAGGAGCAGGAGCAGTTCTTCGGCCGCACCTATGCCGATTCCCCGGAGATCGACGGCAGGGTCTGGATCGCTTCGGAGGAGCCCCTCCGGGAAGGGGACTTCGTAACGGTACGGATTGACGGCTGCGTGGACGGCGACCTGACGGGCTATGCCGTGGAGGAGGACGCATGACAAGCGCGAGTAAAATTACCATTGCCAGGGTTGTGATGATTCCCTTCTATATGGCCGCCATGTACATGACCGGGGGAGAGGCAGGCGTCTGGATGTGGATCTCCCTGGGCATCTTCATTGTGGCCAGTCTTACGGATTTCGTGGACGGCTACATTGCCCGAACCTATAACCAGACCACGGATTTCGGAAAATTTCTGGATCCTCTGGCGGACAAGCTGCTGACCATTTCCGCTATGTGCGTGTTCTGCCAGTGGGGAAGCTTTCCTGCCTGGGCGCTGATGATCGTGCTGACCCGGGAGTTCGCCGTTACGGGTCTGCGGCTGGTGGCCGTGCAGAAGGGCAACGTCATCGCCGCCGGATGGAGCGGCAAGGTAAAAACCGCCAGCACCATGGTGGGATTGTGCGCCATGATGGCCATTCCCGGCGTGGCATGGCTGAATGGACTGGTGATTGCCGTGATTGTGGTGACCACCGTGTATTCCGGCGTGGAATATTTCGTGAAAAATTGGAAATGCCTTTGGGGCTGATCCCCCAAAGTACCTGCTTTGAAAGGAGGCAGTTTTATGGCATATGTGCCGCCCTCAGACTGGGAGCTGAAGGACTTTATTCGGGATCACGCGGATGCGGTGTACCGCAGCTGCGGCTTTCTCACCCTGGGACGCGGAGATTCCGGGGAAATGACCCGGGAGATCTTTCTGAAAATCCTGAACCGGGGAATGGAATTCCGGTCGGAACAGGAAGCGAGAGCCTGGATGATTCTGACCGCCTATCAGATGGGAAGAAAAGTGAGCAAGGATGCTCCTGTTTCGGAGCAGGGAAAGGAATTACAGAAGCTGAAGCGGAAGGATCGCCTGGTGGCGCTGCTGTACTACTGCGAGGGCTACCGGAAGAAGGAGATCGCGGACTACCTGGGCTGCACGGAGGCCTCGGTCCGCAGAAGGCTGGCCAGAGTGAAGCGCCTGCTGGATGTGGATGAGCAGGAGGATTCGGCCCAGGAGGAGATACCGGAGGAACCGGCAGCGGCAGTCTCTGCCGAACAGCAAACCCCAGATGAGGAAACGCCTCAGGAAGAAGCCTCTCAGGAGGGTGTGAGGAAGGAGATTTCTCAGGAAGAAACACCCCGGAAGGAAGCGCCCGAAGAAGGAACTCCCCAGGAGGAAGCTCCGAAGGCTTCCCAGGAGGAAGAAGCCGGTCAGGAGGAGGCCTCCCGGGAGGAAGAAACGGCTGAGGAAGCGAACCCCGGAGAGGAAGCCGCGGACGAAGCGTCCGGACTTGCACAGAGGGGAGGGGAAGCGGAATGCTGAGAAGAGATCTTCGGGAAATTTACCGATCCTTTTCCCCGGATGCCGCCCAGAAGGAGGACCTTCAGACCGGAATTCTGGAGGGCAGACCCAAGGGAACGGATATAAAAGGAAAAAAATGGAAGCCAAAGGGCCAGACCCGGATTCGCCTCACCGCGGCATTGATCGTGCTGCTGGCGCTGGCGGGCGGTGTGTATGCCGCCTGGCAGTATGGCCTTATCAGCGAGGCTTACCAGGCGGTGATGCAGTACCGTCAGGAGCATAGCCAGGAGCAGGCCCCGACTCCGTCCGCAGCTCCCCAGACCGAGGAGCCGGACATGGAGCAGACCGTGCTGGAGACCTATAAGACACTGGTATCCAAATACCGGACCGCCATCCGGGAAAACTGGGACGCCGCCCGCTGCATGGAGGAGGACATCAGCATTCTGGTGACCTTCCTGACAGAGCCGGAGCAGCTCAGCGCGGTCCGGATGGATCTGGATGAAAACGGAGTTCCCGAATTGATCATTACCGACGGGAACGTGATCTATGATCTGTATGCCTATGGGGAGGGCAAGGCCATCCATGTATTCTCCGGCGCGGAGCGGAACGCCTACTCCCTCACCGCGGAAAATGAGATCGTCAATGTGGGCTCCAACGGCGCGGCCAGCACGGTATACACCTTCTACCGCTACAGCGCAGGAAACCTGATCGTGGATCAGCGGGTGATTTATGACGCGGGCGTAAGCCCTGAGAATCCCTGGTTCCGGGGCTTCGGAGAGGTGGAAGATGCCGATCCCATTTCGGAGGACGACGCCAACGGGATTATCGATTCCTATCCCACGGTGGCGATTCCCTGCGTGCCCATTACGGAATACACATAACGCCGCAGCCGCCTCACGGCAGAGCGTGAGGCGGCTGTTCACGGACAGGGAAGGAACGGGAAATTGGTGTTTACAGTTTTCAAGCACCTTACGTTGCTACCGTAGGGGCGGA
>CAMFFO010000058.1 GCA_945949735.1 uncultured Clostridia bacterium
AGCCCAAGGCCAATAACCAAGGGGGAACGTCTTATGTTGACTATGGTAACGCTGACGAAGTCCATTCGCAAGTTTATTTCTGAGAAGTCCTTGTTACTTATCATTGGTACAGCTCCAGAGAATACCGTCTGACCAATATGTTTCCGAAAGCTGCTTTAGAGGCTGCAACAGTTTCTCGCTGCGCAATGTGCGTAACACAGGGGAGGGCAATTCTCCTTTTTTTATGTTCTCATTGAAAAATTCCTTGTTTTCTGCTATGATAGGGACGCGCTGTAATTGGAATGGTTCCGCGATGCAGTGACGGGCTGCCGGGGGCGGGTGGCTGGCGGAGGCATTCCTCTGGCGCTATTTATCTGTCCTGGGGTGTTATTATGGATAAATCATTTTTTATCGGGAATCGGCGACGGTTTGCCGCTTCCATGGGGCCGGGCTCTGTGGCGGTTCTGCTTGCCGGGCGGGAAATCCGCAAAACCCACGATGAATATTATCCCTTTTTCGCGCAGCGGAATTTCGTTTATCTGACCGGAATTCAGCAGAAAAGTTCCGTCCTTGTGATCTGCAAGGATGGCGGCGGGGCTGTTTCCGAACGGCTGTATATCCTGCCCAGCGACGCCATGGCAGAACGCTGGACCGGCAGGCGGCTTACCGCCGGGGAGGCATCGGATATCTCCGGCGTTTCCGATATCCGTCCGGAGAACCGGTTCCTTCCGGACCTGCAGGCTTTGGCCGTATCCGGGGGGTATGAAAAACTTTACCTGGACCTGTTCCGCTACTCAGCCGACGACATCGATACGGCTGCCCACGGCGTGGCAGCCCTGGCCCGGAGAGATTATCCCTATCTGAAGATCCGCAATGCCAACGCCATTGTCCGAAGCCTACGCGCCATCAAGCAGCCCTGCGAAATTGACGCGCTGCGTCAGGCGGAAAAGATCACCGGAGCCGGAATCCTCGCGATGATGAAGGCCTCCCGGCCCGGTATGTATGAATACCAGTACAAAGCGGAATTTGACCGGGCAATCGGCCAGTTCGGTCCCATGGGCCCCGGGTTCCCTTCCATCATCTCTGCCGGGGCCAACAATTTCTGCATCCATTACTATTCCTACACCGGGCAGGCCCAGGATGGGGACATGGTGCTCAATGACGTCGGCGCCCAGTATGACAACCTGATTACAGACGTTTCCCGTGGATTTCCCTGCAACGGCAAATTTACCGAACGGCAGAAGCTGCTCTATGAATGCGCCCTGAATACCTCCAACTATATGTTCTCCATCATCCGTCCCGGTATGAAAATGAAGGATGTGGACGCGACCATTCGCAGTCATAACGCACAGCTTCTAAAGGACGCGGGTGTTCTGAAGGATGTGGCCGACGTGGGTACCTATATGTGGCACGGTGGTGCCCACCATATTGGCTTTGACTGCCACGATGCCATTGCTATGCCTGAAATCATTGCGCCCAATATGGTTTTCTGTGTGGATGTGGGCATCTACCACGAGGAATGGGGCATTGGATTCCGGGTAGAGGACAACTGCCTTGTCACGGAAACAGGCTGTGAAAACCTGTCCGCCGCCATCCCCAGGACGCCAGCCGACATTGAGTCGGTTATGCGTTAAGATTTCTAAGGCAACACCGCTTAGGTGGGGCCTGCGGGCTTCGACGGATCTTTTGCCCCAATTGTGCAGTACGAAAAATGGGAAATACATCCAGTATTCCCGCATTTTTCATACTTTCGCTTGTGTCAAAACACTGGCCGAATCTCCTTGCCCCATTATGCGGTGCTGCTCTCTAAGGATAAAAGCCACGGCATAGGGAGAACCGATGCCGTGCGCTTTCTTTTTTTCCAAAACAAGGATGCGCAGGCGATGATACGGGAAATGCAAGGGCGGAGAGATTATGTGATTTGTTCTGTACAGGGGCCGGAGAATTCTCTTCCTTCCGGCCGGTGGGAGAGGGGGCTCTTCGTGGGGGAGGGCAGGATTTGAAAACGGGGATACCGCATATATTGACAGACAACCCCAAAAACGGTATAATACCGGGGAAAAGTAGATTTCATACCGTTTGCCTTGGTCTGGATGAGGGGAGGATGGCAGTTTTATGATTCACATGATCCCGTATATCGTATTGGGGTATTTGTCGGGGAGTATTCTGTACGCAAGGATCTTCGGTTTCCTTCTGGAGAAGGGGGATATCACTGCGGACACCCCTGACGGCAATCCGGGGGCGTTCAACGCGTTCCATAACGGCGGATTCTGGTGCGGAATGCTGACGCTGTGCTTTGATATGCTGAAGGGCGCGCTGCCCGTAATGCTCTACCGTCACAGCTCGTTGGATTTCCCGTCCATGGGCCTGGCCCTGGTGATGGCCGCGCCGGTGTTGGGCCACACGCATTCGGTGTTTTACCACTTCCGGGGCGGAAAGGGCATCGCCGTTTCCTTTGGCTGCCTGCTGGGTCTTGCACCGGATCTGCGTCCTGCTCTGATTCTGGCAATCGTATTTATTGTGTTTTCAACGATCATTAAAATCTCTCCCCATTACTACCGCACGCTGGCTACTTACATCGCGGCAGTGCCTGCTGTGTTCAAAATCATCCGCGTAAGCGCGGTTCGGCTGGGATTCCTTTTGATTGCCGGAACCGTAATTCTGAAGCTGCTGGGAAGCAAAGAGGAAAAAGAAGCGCTTGAGGTAAAAATCGGATGGAAGTCTTAGTTTTATCCTGCGGTATGGGCGGAGGGCACAATTCCGCCGGGCAGGCAGTGGCGGAGGAGCTGCGGCGCAGGGGTCATTCCGTGATGTTTCTGAACGCCTATGACCTGAAAGACAGCAAAACCGCTTCCTGCGTGAACAACGCCTACATTGGGATTGCCCAGCGGGCCCCCTGGCTGTTCGGCGCCATCTATTTTCTGGGAGAGGCCTACCGACGCCTTCCTGTCAAGTCCCCCATCTACTGGGCCAACGGGAAAATGACCGGTTATGTGGAACAGCTTCTGGAAGAGCACCATTTTGACGCCATTGTGTCGTCCCACACCTTCCCCGCCCAGACCCTTGCCAAAATGAAGCGGGAGGGGGCGGCACTGCCCAAGACGTTTTTTGTGGCTACGGACTATGTCTGCACGCCCTTTGAGGAGGAGACGGACTGCGATTACACCGTGATCCCCTCCCCGGAGCTGGAGGAAGAGTTCTGCCGCTATGGCATGGAGAAAGACCGGCTGCTGCCCTTCGGCATCCCGGTTCATCCGGAGTTCGCCGGGGAGACCACCCGGGAGGAGGCCCGGAGCCGGCTGGGGTGGGAGCAGGACAGCTTCGTGGTGCTGCTCTCCGGGGGAAGCATCGGTGCGGGGCAGATTCCCACGGCAATCAAACTTCTTCGCCCCTTCCTGGCCGGAGACAGCCGCCGAAAGCTCGTCGTGATCTGCGGCAATAACCGCAAGCTCTTTGAAAAGCTCTCCCGCAGCTGCGCCGGGTGCGTTCAGATTGCTCTGGTGGAGAAAACGGAGCGGATGGCGGACTTCGTCCACGGCTGCGACGTGTTCGTTACGAAGCCCGGCGGGCTGTCCTCCACGGAGGCTGCCGCTGCCGGGGTGCCGCTGATCCATATTTCCCCGATTCCCGGCTGCGAGTCCCACAATTTCCGTTTCTTCGCGGACCGCGGAATGAGCATTGGCGTGAAGCATCTGAGACGGGAACTGCTGCCCGCAGTGGAGGCTGTGCGCGACCCCGCTGTGGCTTCCCGGATGCGGGAGGCTCAGTATACGGTTCTGAACCGGTTCTCCACGTCCAGGCTGTGCGACTTTATTGAGGAGACTGTGGGGAAGGAAGAACAATCCAAATGTGCCGCTTCCTCGTGAAGCGGCGCTTCGGCTTTCAGGAACATACAAAAGCACGCTTCGGCGTGCTTTTTCTATAATGTGCTTATCGGAAAAACTCAACAGAGCGGAAAATTGGCGTTTGTCGCGCTGTGCCCCAAATTACCTGTCATTGCGAGCCAGTGCGCACACTGGCGTGGCAATCCCCCGGATAGAGAGGAAATGTATCGACAATTGCCCAACAGTGTGGGAATTGTTGCGTTTTTTGGTGGAAGTCGTTACCTGGTTCCATTCAACCGGGGGATTGCCACGACCAGTGTGCGCACTGGTCTCGCAATGACAGCGTTACCCTACAAACACCAATTTATCGGGCCACTGAGTAAAACCGATAAGCATAATTCTTAATTCCTACAAGTCCGTCCGGCTCGACATCCGGCCTCTGACGGAGTATGAGGAGCCGAAGGCGTAAAAAAGCGGCAAGCTGGCAGGGAAGATTCCGCTTGACTTTCGGGGAATCCCGGATATACAATAGAGACAAACTCACTTCGGAGCGGCAGAGGGGAAAAATGGTGTTTGTTGATTTCTCCACAAATTGCGTCCTTGCCGTAGGGGGCATTGATGCCTCCCGTGGCGCAGTACGTTTTGCCGAGACGCTAGAGAATATTGGAACATTCCACCGCCGGGAGGCATCAATGCCTCCCCTACAGTGTTTTCTAACGTTTCCGAAACAGACCTGCAAACAGCAATTTTCACTGTGGTGACCGAAGTATATGAGAGGGAGGCATGTTCATGACCGCGCGTGTTTATTTTTCCCGGGAGATCAGTCCGGAGAAGGTTTTGGAGCTGTACAAGCTGGTAGGGAAGGAGCTGCCCGGGAAAGTGGCGGTGAAGGTTCACTCCGGGGAGTTGGGGAACCGGAACTTCCTCCGCCCGGCGTTCTGGAAGCCGGTGATCGACGCCGTGGACGGCACCGTGGTGGAGAGCAACACCGCTTACCCCGGCGCCCGGAATACCACCGGGAGGCACCGCTGGGTTATGAAGCGTCACGGCTGGTCCGCTGCTTTTCCGGTGGATCTTCTGGACGCGGAGGGGCCGGATCTGGAGCTGGCGATTCCCGATGGGAAGGTGATTCAGAAGAATTATGTAGGCAAGGATATGGCGTCCTATGATTCCATGCTGGTGCTGTCCCACTTTAAGGGGCATCCCATGGGCGGCTATGGCGGCGCGCTGAAGCAGATATCCATCGGCGTGGCGTCCTCCTTTGGAAAGGCCTACATCCACGGGGCGGGAGACCCGAAAAAAATCTGGACGGGAGATCATGACGCGTTTCTGGAGGCCATGGCAGACGCCGCCGGTTCCGTGGTGGATTTCTTCCACGGGAATATGGTATTCCTCAACGTCATGATGAACATAAGCGTGGACTGCGACTGCTGCGCCATTGCTAAGAAGCCTTGCATGGCCGATATCGGAATTCTTGCCTCCACGGATCCCATTGCCGTTGATCAAGCCTGCGTGGATCTGATTTACGCCAGCTCCGATCCCGGCAGGGATCAGGTGGTTTCCCGCATCGAAAGCCGAAACGGCATCCATACCCTGGAAGCCGCCGCGGCCAGGGGCTACGGCACAAGAGAATATGAGCTGGTCGAGGTCCGCTGAGAATCCGCGGCCGAAGAAGAACCCCCTTTTCCTGTGGGAAAAGGGGGCGTTACTTACTTTGTGATGTAGCGGTACATATCCTCCGAGGGGACGTAGGTCACGGGAATTTGGGCTTCCACAAGATCGCTGATCCACTCCCGGGCGTACTTCATGCCGAGCTCTTCCCAGTTCATATGACCCAGGTGGATCATGGCCTTGTTTCTGCCCTGTTGGACGGCGTCCCGGACGTAGGCCAGTACCGTCCACTCGATGACCTCACCGGGGATGATTACATCCACCCGCTCCTCCAGGGTCTTGATAATCTGGACGCTGTACTCCGCGGGGCTGCCGTCGGCGTGCTTGGGGCCGAAGGGCATGGGGTACAGGTGGCCGACCAGAGCAACGGAATGTACCTTGGCATCCGGGTCGCCGATGAAGCGGACGCCGTTCATGCCGATGGTGTCCATCAGGTGGCGGCAGAGACCGTCCAGGGTGGTTTCAGGGAGGTCCACGATGAAGTGGGCAAAGGCGCCAGTTTCCCTGTCAACCTGGGCGCGATCCTCCCAGCCAAGAAACTTGAGCACACCGGTGAAGATGCCGTCGGGGTTGTGGAAATGCATATGGTCGTGATCCCGCCAGATGGTGATTCCGTGATCATCCAACAGCTTCCGCTTCTGCTTGTAGACCGCGTTGGGGAAATCCTCAAACCAGCCTGCCTGGTCAGCGGAAGTATAGAAGGTGGGCTCGTGGACGATGATGAGGTTTGCGTTCAGCGCAATGGCCTTGCGGATCACATTGACCGTGGGCACCAGCGCGGTGACGATGCCCGTGCACTCCGCTTCCGGATCGCCGCATTTCCAGTCATCGCAGCCGTGGTAGTCGGGAAGCTGGGGATGGTAGGCAAGTATTTTTTCAATGACTTCTCTGTTCTTCATGGTGATATTCCTCCGTATGATAATGGGGATTATGGATGGGGTTTGGCGGAGAATGGATTCCGGAGGGTAAATTGGTGTTTGTCGATTCACGTCCACAATTATCTGTCATTGCGAACCAGTCCGCAGACTGGTGTGGCAATCCCCCGGTTGAAAGGAATCAGGTAATAATTACCGCCAAGAATTGCGGCGACACCCACTTTTACCGGTACTTTTCGGTACATTTTCCCTCTAACCGGGGGATTGCCACGACCAGTCTGCGGACTGGTCTCGCAATGACAGCGTTACCCTACAAACACCAATTTACCGCCCAACGGTTGGGGCTCTTGGATTCAGTTTAGTCCGATGGCGGGAAAAGGTCAACAAAAGATATACGCTTCCCTTCCAAAAATGTGCTTTGGGAGAATACTTTTCCGAAAGGAAACCCCACGGGAATGAAAGCGGGGGAAGGGGTTTGGGCGTATAATCACCATAAAGGATTCCGGACAGAACCGGAGCGAAACGCAAAGGAGAGAATGATTATGGCGCTGTTTCGAGTAACCTACTTTTCAAATGCCTTGGCCGGACAGACGGATGTGTGCGTGGTGCTTCCCAACGATGTGCCGCCTATGATGTCCCAGATGAATCCCCACTATGCCCGGCCTATGAAAACGCTGGTACTGCTCCATGGCTTCAGCGGCGGCCCCTGGGACTGGATCACGGGAAGCAATATTCAGGAGCTGGCGGGGGCCTACAACCTGGCGGTGATCATGCCCAACGGAAGAAACAGCTTCTACCTGGACCGGGAGCCCACCGGGGAGGCCTATGCCACCTTTGTGGGGGAGGAGGTGCTGGAATATGCCCGGCGCTCCTTCGGACTGTCCCGCAGGGCGGAGGACACCTTCATCGGCGGCTTTTCCATGGGCGGCTTCGGCGCCCTGCACACAGGGCTGGCGTTCTCCCACAACTACAGCAAAATCGCGGCCCTGTCCAGTGCGCTGATTATCCATCAGCTGCGGCATATGACCCCCCAGGACAAGAATCCCATCGCGAATCTCGCCTACTACAGAGACATTTTCGGGGACTTGCAGACCGCCCATCTGCGCGATTGCAACCCCGAGGTGCTGATCCAAAAGAAGCTGACGGCGGGAGAGAAGCTGCCCGGCATCTTCATGGCCTGCGGCACCGAGGATTTCCTGATCGAGCCCAACCGGGCCTTTGCCGCGTTCCTGAAGGATCATAACGTGGACTTCGTATATAAGGAAAGCAGCGGTGTGCACAACTGGAAGTTCTGGAACGAATATACGGAGCCTGCCATCCGTTGGATGCTGGACGAGGTGTAGCTTATGGATTACATCAGGATTACGGACACCCTGGACAGGGTGAAAACCTACGGCAGAGCCTTCCTGGATGAGGAAGGCGGTGTGCTGTACTCCAATTACACCTGCGGAGGCTTTGAGCTCCTTTTCCGGGGCTCTACGCTGATCGCGGATTTCGCGGCCATTCCCGATACCTTCGTTCCCCCCGGAGCGCCCCCTGTTTCCCGGGAGGACTGGCCCTGGATTTCCGTATTTCTGGACGGCTCCGATACCCCCTGCCGCAGGATGCGTGTGCGGGACGGGGAGTGTGTGCTGCTTTTCTCCGGCCTGAAGGCGGAGGAGCACCGGGTGAAAATTGTGAAGCTGACGGAAAATTTCCGGACTGCCCTGGGAATCCGGGGATTCCGGACGGATGGGGAATTGCTCTGCTTCCAACCGGAGCAGAAGGAGATCATCGAATTCATCGGCGACTCCATCACCTGCGGCTTCGGAAACGATACCCCCGACCCGAGCCATGAATTTGAGGCGGCGGAGGAGGACGGGTGGATGACCCACGGAGCCATCGCGGCCCGGATGCTGAACCTGGAGCCCCGGTTCATCAGCGTCAGCGGCATCAGCGTGGAAAACCCCGTCCCAATGCCGGGATTCTACTGTATGCGGGATCTGTACCCCTACACCGACCGGATTCTGGAGGATAAGCTGGCCCAACAGCGGGGGCGGACGGTTTCGGAATACAAGCCCTTTGATTTTGGGGCGGCTCCCGCCAAATATGTGGTGCTGAATCTGGGCACCAACGATGCCAACCAGATCTACTTCCGGGAGGACAAGGAGCAGGCGGAAGCGGATTTCGAAAACAATTACTTCCGCTTTCTTTCGGAAATCCGCAGACTGAACGGGCCGGACACCACGATTGTCTGCGCCCTGGGCTGCATGGACTATTACCTGTGGGATAAAATCTGCAAGGTGGCGGAGAGATTCCGCACCGAGACCGGGGACGGGCGGATTCTGACACTGAAGTACAACAAGATGATGAACATGGGCCCGGATGTGGGCGGCTGCCTGCATCCCGCCATCCACCGCCATAAGCTGATGGCGGAGGACCTTGTGCGGCGGATTCGGGAATCGTGAGAACGGAAACGCAATCGCCGGGGAACTTTTGTTCCCCGGCGATTGTGTTTCCGTTATTCCTGTGTGAAGGCGAAGAGAGTTTCGCCGGAGGCGCGGTCGGTAATGGCGATGGAGAAGGAAAGGTCCGCGAAATCGGCATTCAGAACGGCGCGCTGGGCATCGGTTTCCCAGCAAAGCGTTATGCGGGAACCCTCCGCATCTGCGGTAACGGCGGCCTCCGGGCAGAATACCCCGTAGGCGCTGCGCATCCTGAGAAGCTCCAACTGCTCCCGAACCACGCCGCGCTCCATGGCGGACCGGATATCCTCCGCGGAGAGGTTGGTGCGGTTGATCTCCTTGTGCCCACCGGCGCCGGCCCGCCGCATGGCCTCGTAATCGTTGCGGCCCGCGAACAGATCCAGATACCAGACCTGGGGCTTTCCGGGCATGAACAGCTGCAGTGCCCGGGCCAGCAGCATCCGCCGGTCGTCCTCGCCCAGAGCGCTGTAGTAGGTGGCGTTGACCTGGTAGTACACGTTTTTCTGGCCGTGAAGATTCTTGACATAGCCGCCCCGGGCCACCACGGTGTCGATGAGCCTGCCGATGCTGTCCTCGTCCAGCAGTCCCTTCAGATCCAGCAGGGGGATGCCGTCGTGACAGCCCAGCATATTGACGGTGCGGATGTTCTTTTCCATAATTTCGTCGGCCCAGCGCTTTAGGAATTCGCCCCTGCGGCGCTCCATGGCGTCGATGACCAGGCCGGGCAGGAAGAAGTCGTAGACCATGTAGCCCTTGGAGGCCAGCAGCTCATAAATCTTTTCGGCGTAGCTGGCATGGATCTCAGGCAGAAGCGTAATGCCCAGAGGCTCCGCGATTTCCGCCACCCGATCCAGCAGTTCCCAGGTGCCGGGGTCGTTGAGGAAGTTCCGGGCGCCCACTTCCTTGGGCGCGTAGGCGAAGGCATCCAGCCTGACGATGGAAGCGCCGTAGTCTGCCAGGGTCTGCAGGGTCTGACGGTAGTAATCCCAGACCAAAGGGGAGCGGATGTTCAAATCCATCTGGCCCAGGTACTTGCGGTGCCCTTCCAGATAGGAAACCACGGCATCCCGGTAACGGTTCAGGGGGCCAAAGTCCATATCCTTCGGCTGCTTCCCGGCGTCCAGGGCGGCGTTGACCTGACGCGCCAGGGCGTCCGCCACGCCGTACTGCATATCGCCCGCGGTCATCAGATCCTGGGCGTCCACATGGTCATAGCGCACCTCCTGGTAGAAGGTGTTCCAGTAGGGCACATCCCTTCCGTCGGGGAAACGAACCATGAGAATGGGCAGACCGGGCTTGCGGAAGAACATATCCCGGATCAGCTCAGGCCGGGGCTGGATGTACCCCTCGGTTGTCATGTCGCCGCAGCCCTCCCAGAACCGGTTCCAGTCGATGAAGAAGTCCCGGTAGGGGGAAGCATCGCCGTTTTTCAGAATGTCCTGGAACTGCCGGGAGAGTACCGAGGCATGGTTCAGAATGAAGTCCAGGGCCAGGTCAATGTGCTCTCCCTTCAGCCCCTCCAGATCCTCCCGGCTGGCCAGAAGCTCGTTGAGATTGTAGTCGATGAGGGAAAAGCCCCGATCCAGGTCGGTATTGAACACGCTGGGGAGAATATAAAAGGAGGTGAAGGCACCCCGGAATTCCGGGCGCTGCAGCAGCTCCACGGTATCGGACAGCCTGGCGCCAATGCTGTCGGGGTAGGCGTTGAACATGGCGCCCAGAGCATTTTTTGCCATGATTATCCCTCCTGTGAATCCATAATGGCGCGGTACTGGCTGTAGGACAGGATCTCGCCGCCTTTGGAGATGATCAGCTTGGCCTTGTGGGCGCAGCTGTCCAGCTCCTTCTGCTCGATCTCCAGCACCATGGTGGTGAAGGGGCTGTCGGTTTTGCCGTCCCGGTTCCGGGAGCGCCGGTGGGCCCGGGTCTCCTCGGGGGTGCTGTTCAGGAGCACGGGGATGTCCACGCCCTGCAGGTAGTCGCTGTTGCCGTGGGTCCACTCGATGACCAGCACGCTCACCTGGGACATATCCACGCAGTCGTACCACCGCTGATCCTCAGTGCGGCCCATGCGCTTGAGCCACAGGGCATTCTCCCCCGCCTTGAACCGGCGGATGATGCCGTTCAGCTCCTCATAGTTCTGCTCCAGGGGGGTTCCCAGGTACTGGGCAAGGGCCTCCCTGCCGGAGCGCTGGTATACTTCCAGCCAGGGCAGCTCCCTGGCTCGCTGGGGATCCGCGTCCGCGTCCTGGGCCCACAGCTGCCGAAGGGCCTCGCCGGTTTCCCGGGTGTAGACCTGGGCGGAAAGCATTCCCTGAATGCCCGCTACCCGGAATACACGGATGCGCTCGGCGTCGTTATACATGGGAATCCGGTGGGGGTAATTGTCCCCGGAGAGGGTATAGCAGCCAACGCCCGCCTGGCGGAAATAGTGGCTGAGGAGGGAGGCGGTTTCGGATTTGCCCACTCCGGAGCCGCCGCAGACACAGATGACCACCCTGCCGGTTCCTTCCGCGGCCTGGGCTGCCATGGGAAGCAGCAAGGGGAAAATCAGGTTGGCCTTGTCAATGTGTCCCTGGCCAATTTCCACCTTGTCCCCGGGCATATCTCCGTGGGGGATTTCTCCGGGAATAGCAGGGGGCGTCCAGAGGGCGGCAGATGCGGCCAGGTCGGCCAGCGGGTTTTTGTTCATGGGGGATTCCTCCTTTGGTATCGAAGTTCTCAGCGGGAAATTGCTGTTTGTCGCTTTGCTCCAAGTATCCTGTCATTGCGAGACCAGTGCGCACACTGG
>CAMFFO010000059.1 GCA_945949735.1 uncultured Clostridia bacterium
CGGGGGATTGCCACACCAGTGTGCGCACTGGTTCGCAATGACAGGTAATTTGCAGCGCTCCCCGTTCGCAAATGAACGACGCCTGGCCCTCTGTGACGCAGGCGGGAGCAAAACGGGCGCGCCGGGGGCGCGCCCGTTTTTCAGAAGGGACGTTCGGTGGGTTCCCGGTAGTCCCGGGCGGTTTCGGCTCCGGTGAGTACCCGGACGGCGCCGTCGGCCAGGGCCTGCATTTCGTTCTCGCCGGGGAGTACCGTCACGGGGGCGATGAAGCGAACCCGCTGCGCGATCTTCCCGGGGAACACCTCCGACCAGGCAATGCCGCCGGTGAGGAGGATCTGATCCACCTGACCGTTGACCACCGTGGCCAGGGACGCGATGCTCCGGCTGACGGAGAGGGCCATGGCGTCGTACACCAGCGCGGCCTCCTGATCCCCTTCGGCGATGCGGCGTTCCACCTTCCGGGCGTCGGATTCCCCCAGGAGACTGGTCATGCCGCCGCCCCGCTGCAGGAGCTTCATCAGCTTTCCGTAGTCCATTCCCGGGGCGAAGGCCAGCTTTGCCAGCTTGAATGCGGGGATCAGACCCGCCCGCTCCCCGGAGAAGGGGCCCTCGTCGTCGGAGATCATGTCGATGATGCGGCCCTTGTGATGGAGGCTCAGGGTAATGCCGCCCCCCAGATGGGCCACGATCAGGGTTTGCGCCCCGTAGGCCAGGCCCCGCTCCTCGCAGTAGCGCAGGGCGGCGGAGCGCATATTCAGGTTGTGGCCCTGGCCGTGGCGGCGAACCTGCTTCAGGCCCGTGATCCGCACCAGGTCGATCATCTCGTCCACGGTGACGGGGTCGTAGATGTAGGCGGCGATCCCCAGGGGCATGGCGATGCGGTAGGCAATGGCGGCTCCCAGGTTGCTGGCGTGGTGGTTCATGGGCCGCCGCTCCAGCACGTCCAGCATTTCCGGATTTACCCGGTAGGCCCCCGAGGGCAGCGGCGGCAGCAGCCCGCCCCGGGACATGACGCAGGAGAATTCGGTTTCCCGTTCCCCGTGGCGTTTCAGGGCGGCGCGCACCTGCTCCGTGCGGAAGTCCAGCTGGGCGAAGATGGTGGGATAGGCTTTGAGGGTTTCCCCCTCGTGCTCGATGTTCTCCTGCCACACCTGCTCCCGCCCTTCGTAGACGGCGATCTTCGTGGAGGTGGAGCCGGGGTTTATGACCAGAATTCTCATAGGGCCTGCCCTCCGGTGGTCACCGCCGCCAGGGCGATGGAGTAGTATTTTTCCTCCGGGGAGGCGCCCCGGGAGGTCAGCACCACGGGAGCCTTGGCTCCCACGATGATCCCCGCCATCATAGCCCCGGCGGTGATGATCCAGCTTTTGCTGAGAATGTTGCCGCAGGTCATATTGGGCACGATCAGCACGTCGAATTCCCCGCAGAAGGGACACTCGAAGCCCTTGTGCCGGGCGATTTCCGCGCTCATGGCCACGTCATAGGAGATGGGGCCCACCACCGTGCAGCCGGTCAGCTCACCCTCCCGGTTCATCCGGGCCAGCTCCGCCGCGTCGGTGGTCTCCACCATTTTGGGGTTGACCTTCTCGATGGCGGCCAGCACGCCCACGGAGGGGTTGGGGTTGCCCATGGTGTGCAGGGTATTTACGGCGTTTTCGATGATGGCCTTTTTGTCCGCCAGGGTGGGATACATGACCATGCCCCCGTCGGTCTGGAGGAGGAGCTTGCTGTAATGGGGGATGCGGTCGAAGAACACCACATGGCTCATAAGGCTGCCGGTGCGCAGGTTATTTTCCTTCTTCACCAGGGGCCGGAGCATGGGGCCGGTATCCACCATGCCCTTCATGAGGATCTCCGCCTCTCCCCGGCGGATCAGCTGCGCGCTGAGCTCCGGCTCCTCCCCGCTGAGGGCGTTCTCAATGGGGAAGGCGTCCGCCGCCACATCCATCCGGGTCAGAAGCTCCCGGATCTTCTCCCGGTCGCCCACCAGGATGGGGCTGACGATGCCCTCCCGGGCGGCATGGACGACGGACTGCAGCACGGCGGTATCCGCCGCCCCGGCCACGGCCATGGCGCGCTTGCGGGGGTGGGCCTTGGCCGCCGCCGCGATTTCTGCAAAGCTGCGATACATTCCGGGCCTCCTTATTCCATGGCGTAGCCCGCGTCATAGGCCGCCAGATTCATGGCAACGGCCTTGGGGGGCACCATCTGCGCGATGAGAGCGTGCCAGTCCGCTTGTTCCAGGCCCATGGCCCGAACCAGGGCGCCCAGCAGGACGATGTTCTGGGCCTTGATGTTGCCCAGGGCCTCGGCTTTTTCCGCCGCCCGGATGACCATGAGCCTGGGCACTACGGCCTGCAGCCGCTCCAGCGCGTCGTGGGGATAGGCGCAGGCTCCCGTGAGGACGGGCACGGAGTAGATCTCCCGTTCGTCGGTGATGATGGAGCCGCCCTTTTTCAGGTAGGGCAGAGCCCGGAGGGCTTCGGATTTTTCAAAGGAAATGATGATGTCCGCCTCGCCCAGTCCCAGGTTGGGGGCGTAGACCTTGTCGCCGTACTTGATCTGGGTGGTGACGGAGCCGCCCCGCTGGCTCATGCCGTGGATCTCGCTCATTTTCACGTCATAGCCCAGCTGGGCCAGACCCGCGCTGAGGATCTTGGAAATCAGGATGGTGCCCTGGCCGCCTACGCCTACCAGCAAAATACGCTTTACCATGTTAACCTCCCACCTTTGTGATGGCGCCGGATCTGCACATGGACGCGCACAGTCCGCAGCCGGTACAGCCGGAGCCCTCGGTGATGGAGGCCTTGCCCCCGGCGAAGGAGATGGCGGGACAGGCAATGCGGGTACACAGCTTGCAGCCGACGCATTTGGTTGGATCAATGACGCACTTCTTCCCGGCGTTGGCCCGTGCCACCTCCTTGATGAGGACGCAGGGCCGGCGGGTGATGATGACGAAGGGACCGGTGACCGCCGCACCGTCCCGGATGGCGGCCTCCATGGCGGGCAGATCCAGCGGATCCACGATCCGGATCCGTTCGGGCGCCAGGCCGGTGCCCTTCACCATGTCCGGAATGTCGATGACCGGGGAGGGCTCGCCCATCAGGTTGTACCGGGTGCCGGGGTTCTGCTGATGCCCGGTCATGGCGGTGATGGAATTGTCCAGGATGCAGGCGATCACGTTGGCGTCCGCGGCAACCACATCGATGAGGGAGTTGATGCCGGAGTGGAAGAAGGTGGAGTCACCCACCATGCCCAGCACCTTCCGGGGATCCCCCTGCCGCTTGAGGGCCTGGGCCAGGCCGATGGTGGAGGAGATTCCGGAACCCATGCAGATGGAATAGTCAAAGCCGTTCAAGGGCGCGTTGATGCCCAGGGCGTAGCAGCCGATATCCCCCACGGGGACGATGCGCTTCAGGTTCCGGCTGATGGTGTAGAAGAAGCCCCGGTGGGGACAGCCGGCGCACATGGCGGGGGGACGGGCGGGAGCCTCGGCGTCCACATGGTAGGTTTCGGGGGCGGGGGCGTCGGTGAGGGCCTGGCGGATGATTTCCGCGTTCAGCTCGCCGCAGATTGGGATCTTCTCCTTGCCCACCACATGGCCGAAGCCCAGGGCCTTGACGGCAGTCTCCAGATAGGGATCGTTCTCTTCGATGACGTAGAGGGTCTTGAACCGGGCGGCAAACCCGGAAATCAGCTTTCGGGGCAGGGGGTAGGTCAGGCCCAGCTTCAGGTAGCAGGCGTCGTCCCCGAAAACCTCCCGGGCGTGCTGGTAGGAGATGCCGGAGGTGATGATGCCGATGGCCGCGTCGGGATTCCCTTCCACCCGGTTCAGGGGACAGTCGTTGGCGTATTCCTCCATCCGGGCGAGGGACGCCTCCCGCTGGGGGTGGCGGGCACGGGCCACCGCGGGCAGCAGGGCAAATTTCTCGGTTTTCCGCTCATAGGGCCGGACGGGAACCTCCTGCCGCTCCCCACAGGCGACCATGCTCTTGCTGTGGCAGACCCGGGTGGTCATGCGGATCATCACGGGAATGTCGAACTGCTCCGACAGCCGGAAGGCTGCCATGGCGTAATCCCGGCATTCCTGGGAATCCGAGGGCTCCACCATGCCGATTTTGGCGTGGGGGGCGTAGTAGCGGTTGTCCTGCTCGTTCTGGGAGCTGTGGCAGCCCGGGTCGTCGGCGCTGACGAACACCAGTCCGCCGTTGACGCCCGCATAGCCCATGGTGAAGATGGGATCCGTGGCCACGTTCATGCCCACGTGCTTGAAGGCGCAGAAAGCCCGCGCGCCGCCGATGGAAGCGCCGGAGGCGATCTCAAAGGCCACCTTCTCATTGCAGGCCCACTGGCAGTAGATATCCTTTTTGTAGTGTTCTCCGATGTTTTCCAGGATCTCGGTGCTGGGAGTTCCGGGATAGGCAGCGGCAACGTGACAGCCAGCCTCGTACACACCCCGGGCGATGGCTTCGTTGCCGCTGAGCATTTTTTTGTCCATGACAGCCTCCTGTTTTCTGCTTGGCAAGACGGCGAAATGTTGTGAATTGACAGCTTCGGAAGAAAAGAGAATTTGCTTATCGGGCTGACTCAGCAGTACGACAAATTGGTGTTTTTCGCTTCGCGTTCAAAATTATCTGTCATTGCGAACCAGTCCGCAGACTGGTGTGGCAATCCCCCTGTTGAATGGAACCAGGTAACGATTACCACCAAAAATCGCAGAGACTCCCATTCTTTCGGGTACTATTCGGTACATTTCCCCTCTAACCGGGGGATTGCCACGCCAGTGTGCGCACTGGCTCGCAATGACAGCTTAATTTTTCAAACACCAATTTGGCGGGCGGCTGAGTAAGTCCGGCCGGCGCGATCGTAGTCAGATGTCAATGGAACGTTCCTGCCGCTTGGCTTTTCGGAAATATCACGGGCAGGCGGGATGGTGTCACCCCGCCTGCCTTTCCGGAATTACCACTGACGGAACGCGTTCAGCGCGTCGCTTTCTTCTTTGGCCTTTTTGGCCAGATCCGTGTACAGCCCGTACTGGTGTTCCTCCACGCAGGCCTGGTAGCTGGGATCCTTGGCCAGGAATTTCTCGTTTCTGGGAAGGGGGACGTCCTGATCCACCAGGATGTCCTGAACCTTGCGGATGTCCACGCCGTGGGCGGTGGAGCCGTCGGCCACGGCGACAGCCGCTGCCACGCCCGCGGCCTGACCGGTGCCCACGCACTGGGGGATCAGGTTCAGCCAGTCGATGGCCACATTGTCGGCGGACAGGTGGCGGCCGGGACAGATCAGGTTCTCGATCTTCTGAGGCAGCAGCGCCCGGTAGGGAATCTCCACGGGGCCGCAGTCGTTGATCTGGCAGATGGTGGAGTGCCAGGCGATGACATCGTCGTGCCGGATGGCGAAGGCGAAATCGTTGGCGGTCATGACGTACTCGCCCTTCAGGCGGCGGCTGCACCGGGTGCCCAGCTGGGGCGCGATGTCGTAGAGGAACGCGTCCCTGAAGGCCACGGGACAGACCTCCTTCAGGTAGTCAAGCACCTTGTGGATGGTCAGCCGGGTGGCAACCTCCGTGTGGGTCTGGTCGGCGATGACGGTGCAGTCCCGGTTGGCGTGCCAGTTGTTCATCCAGCAGATGTCGTTGTGGCTGGAGGGCAGGGGGGCGATGCGGAAGCCGGCGGTCTTTTGCAGTCCGGCCCGCAGAGCCTGGGCGGCCTCGGGATTCACCCGCTGCCACTGGACGTAGGCATCCCAGTCAATGCCGCCCGCCCGCCAGACCAGGGCGGTGGTGTTGGAGCGGCAGGCCTCGTCGGCCAGGCTGGAGTAGGGAGCCCCCGCCTGGGCATAGATGTCGCCGTCGCCGGTGGCGTCGATGACCATCCTGGCCAGAATCGCCTTGCGGCCCTCCTTGCTCTCAAAGACCACGCCCTTGATGGTACCGTTCTCCACAATGGCGTCGGTGACCCAGCTGTGGTAGCAGACGCGGATGGCGTCCCGGTGCTCGTGGATCATCTCGTCCATGACGATTTTCAGCTCGTTGGGCTCGAAGTATACGGCCCGAACCAGGCAGGAGGGCTTGCAGCCGCCGAAGCCGCCCCGGCTGACGCAGTCGTGAATGCCCTTCCAGCGGGAGATCAGGGCGGGATCCTGGCTGCCGATGCGGCTTAGCTCCGGGGCCATGACTGCCTGGGGGATCTTCTTCAGCCGGGTGAACCATTCCTCCTGGATGCCCCGGACGAAGGATTTGTCATACCAGCTCATATTCGGCACCATGATGACGTAGCCGCCGGTGGCGTCGCCGCCCATGTAGCCGTAGCGTTCCATGAGGATGATGTTCTTCGCGCCCGCCCGGGCCGCTGCCACCGCGGCCGCATTGCCCGCCGCGCCGCCGCCTACCACCAGAATGTCGCATTCGGCGTAGATGGGGATGTCACGGGCGCTTTCATGGTAAAATTGATTGCTCAAAAGAATGCCTCCTTTGTTAGACCCGGGTCTTAAAACCGGTGATGTCGGACTGGCGGTAGGAACGGAGGGTTTCGATCTTCTCTCGGGCCTGCTTGGCCAGGTCCGTGTACAGTCCGTACTCGTGCTCGATGCAGCACTCCGTGAGGGCCTTGTCCACCCGGTCGTTTCTGGGCAGGGGTACATCCTGGTCGATGAGGATGTTCTGCACCTTGCGGATGTCCACATTGCGGGTGGTGGTTCCGTCGGCCACGGCCACTGCCGCGGCAACGCCCGCCGCCTGGCCGGTGCCCACGCACTGGGGGATCAGGTTCACCCAGTCGATGGCCACGTCGTCGGCGGAAATGTGGCGGCCGGGACACAGCAGATTGTCCACGCCCTGGGGCAGAATGGCCCGGTAGGGAATCTCCACGGGGGCGCAGTCGTTGATCCGGCAGATGGTGGAGTGCCAGGCGATGACGTCGTCAAACTGGGGCGCCAGGGCGAAGTCCTCCACGGTCATGACGTGCTCGCCCAGCAGACGGTTGCTGCACCGGGTGCCCAGCTGAGGGGCGATGTCGTAGAGGTAGGCGTTGCGGAAGGCGTCGGGACAGACCTCCCGGTAGTATTCCAGCACGTCCCGGATGGTGCTGCGGGTGTTCATTTCCGTTTCGGTGGCGTCCTTGATGGTGGAGCAGTCCCGGTTGGCGTGCCAGTTGTTCATCCAGTAGATGCTGGTGGGGGCCTGGGGGAAGCCCGCGATGCGGAAGCCCGCTGTCCTGGCAAGTCCCTCCCGCATGGCCAGGGCGGCCTCGGGGTTGACCTTCTTCCATTCCTGGAACCGGGCGTGATCCACGCCGCCGATGCGCCAGACCAGGGCCGTGGTGCTGCAGCGGCAGTTGGAGTCCGCCAGACGCCGGTAGGGGGCTCCGGCCTGACGGAACAGGTCGCCGTCGCCGGTGGCGTCAATGACCACCTTGGCCAGAACCACCTGACGGCCCTCCTTGCTCTCGAAAATCACGCCCTTTACCTTTCCGTCCTCCACAATGGGCTTGGTGCCCCAGCTGTGGTAGAGGACCCGGATGGCGTCCCGGTGCTCCAGGAGCATTTTGTCCAGCTCGATTTTCAGCTGGTTGGGTTCATAGTAGACGGCCCGGACCAGCCGCTTGGGGTCGCTTTCGCTGACGCAGCCGTGAACCGAGTTCCAGAAGTTGATTTTCGCGGGATCGGTGTCGCCGATCTCGTCCAGCCGGGGCCCCAGCACCGTGTCGGGAATGGGCTCCAGCCGGGTAAACCACTCCTCCTGCAGACCCCGGACGTAGGACTGGCCGTACCAGGACAGCTTCGGCACCATGAGCACATAGCCGCCGGTAACGTCGCCGCCGGAGTAGCCGTAGCGCTCCATGAGGACGATGTTTTTGCAGCCTGCCCGGGCTGCCGCGACGGCAGCGGAGTGGCCCGCCGCGCCGCTGCCCACCACCAGCACGTCGCAGACGTCATACACCTTCAGGGTGTTGGAGGGCTCGGTATAAACCTGATAATCCATAGGCAATTCCTTTCTGGGGAGAGGATGGCATCCGGCAGCGGACTGCTTCCGGCCGCTGCCGGATGTTCATATTTGCTTGCGGCGAGGGAGAAACGCTTACAGCCCGGGGAAGGCGAAGTTCAGAACCATGGCCACGATGTACTGCCACACCAGGAAGATGGCCATGACGACGATGCTCTTGCTGAACAGGAACTTCTGGGTGATCTCCTTGCGGTTGAGCAGGTAGGCCGCGTTGACGGAGCCGGAAACGGTCATCCACGCCACCACCGCGCAGGAACTGAGAACGGTCAGCACCACGGAGGGGCTGATGGCCGCGCCCTGCTCGGCGATCATGGTACACACGATGGGGCCGACGACGGGGGTCAGGCCCATGGTCAGCACCTGGCCGTTGACCACCTGGGTGACGATCAGGGTGAAGGCGGCGATCAGGGCCATCAGCACCCAGATATTCATGTTGCCGAACAGCGGGGTGAACACGCTGACCATCCAGCCGCGGATACCCAGCTCCGCGTCGGTGGTGATCTTGCCCAGCATGGTCAGGGAGCCGACCAGGGCGATCATCATCCACAAAGAGCCCTCCTGGGCCAGCTTGCCGACGTTCATAATGGGCTTGCCGTCCTTGCGGACCAGGGAGAAGAGCACCAGGGGAACCAGCCAGATCATGGAGATGCCCAGGCTGCCCCAGACGGCGTAGCCGGGAAGGGTCTTGGGAAGCAGGTTGACCACGAAGATGTAGACGAAGCAGAACACCAGGGAGCCGAGGCCCACCTTCATGAAGAAGTCGAATTTGTCGGGGATCTTCTGGAAGGTTTCCACGGTGCTCAGATCCACGCTGGCCAGCTTGGACAGATCGACCTTCAGAATATACTTGAGAACCAGCACATAAATGACGTCGAAGCCCAGGAAGGTGACCAGCTCCACGACCAGGTAGATCCAGTCGTTGAACGCGAAGCCGAAGGGCTCCAGCACAGAGTTGAACATGGCCACGGTGACCGCCATGGCGCCCTTCCAGGGAAGCAGGAACGCGCCGTAGGCGCCGACGTAGATGCCCAGCAGCAGCAGGGGCCGGACGGGATCCTTCTCGTCATAGCCGGCGATGCTCAGGATGCTGTCCATCAGACCAAAGAACAGCAGGAAGAAGGGCGCGCCGGAAACGAAGATGGAAACGCAGAAGGCGGCGATCAGGATCATGAGCAGCAGAACCGCGGGACGGCCCTTGCAGATCCGGCTCGTCATCATCTTCTTGGCCAGCACGTCCATGGCGCCGCTTTCCCGCATGAAGATGCACAGGGCGCCGCAGAAGATGATCTGGAAGGTGGTGGTGGAGCCCATCCACCCGGCCAGCAGCTCGGCGGGGGTATAATAGCCGTGGATAACAAAGGCCATCAGGGCCAGCAGGGAAGAGCAGATGATGTTGCACCCGGCACAGGTCATGAAGATCAGGCCGATGAGAACGCCCATCATCTTCATGCCCAGGGGGGTGATCCCGCCGAAGGGCGGGCAGATGTAGCCGAAGAGGTAGATGATCAGAACTCCGATGATCGTGTAGATGTCTTTGCGGTTGAGGCCTTTGCTCGCTTGGGTTGACATGGCTCGATACTCCTTTCTGTCTGTCGCGGTGATTTGTCTTTCCGATTACGTTTGCCTGCGGCGCAGCCGGCAGCCCCCTGCGGCCGGGTGCGGCCTGGAATCCCGGAAAAAGCGTCCCCGCCCGACGTGCGGGTTTTTTCTGGCTTCCTTTGTTATTATTGTGACACGGTGGTGCGGGAATGAAAAGAAGCGATTCCCAACGCCGTTGATGATAAAAAAGTCACGGTCGGGGTTTTATGAACTTTTCATAAGTATTCTGCCATAAAAAAGTATGTTTTTGTATGAAGAATCCAGGAATCCAACAACCGTACCTTTTTTGTGACAACCCGCATCAAAAAACAGGCTTTACATTTTTATGAAAAAAATATATATTTAAAGGAAAGTGACTTGTTTTTTTGTGCAAGTTTTTGCACTCTCCTGGGACGACCGGAAAAAATCCTCACAGGAAAGAAGCTTTTTTGCGACAGATCACCCGCAGGGCCGGTACCCGGCTATCCCGCCCTTCCGGAAGCCCTTGCCGAAGCGTGGAAAGGAGCGGCTAAGGATGACTCAGAAACAGATCGCCTATTTTGAGAAGGCCTACCATACGGGCAACATCGCCCTGGCTGCCGAGCAGATGTATGTATCCCGGTCGGTGATTTCCCGCTCCATTCAGGAGCTGGAGGAGGAGTTCGGCGTGACCCTCTTCGAGCGGTCCAAAAGCGGGGTCGCCCCCACCG
Source organism: uncultured Clostridia bacterium (assembly GCA_945949735.1). Lineage (GTDB taxonomy): Bacteria > Bacillota > Clostridia > Oscillospirales > Oscillospiraceae > Faecousia. Next base: position 10,294 of record CAMFFO010000059.1, read on the forward strand.
AGGCCGGGAAACTCCTCTACAGCACCCTGCTGCAGGTGGAGAGCTGCTTCGCCTCGCTGTCGAACCGGTTTCAGGAGATGGGCTCCACCTCCCGCCAGAGACTTCTGCGGGTGGGCGTGACCCCCACCAACACGGCGGTGATCACCCGGCTCCTGTTCGGGCCCTTCCGGCAGGCCTTCCCGGATATCCAGGTGCAGGTGCTGGAGAAGGAGAATTACGACATGATCGCCTTCCTCTCCCAGGGGGAGGTGGACGTGGTGGCCCTTCCGGGGCAGCACGCGGATACCACCATCTTTGATATGCTGCCGCTGTACGATGTCCATATGGTTCTGGCGGTCTGCCGGGACAACCCCCTGGCCCGGAAGGAAAAGCTGGGGGTTATGGATCTGCTGTTCACGGCTCTGGCGTTTCTGGCGTCGCCGCTGCCCAGCGTGGAGCGGATTGTCAACGCCTCCATGGAGGCCGTGGGGCAGAAGCCCAATATCGCCCTGCGCACCTCCTCCATTGAACTGCTGCGGGAGCTGACGGAGCGGGGCCTGGTGTGCTCCGTGCTGCCCGACGATCTGATCCGGGACTGGAAGAATGTCTGCGGGGTGCCTCTGGACTTTTCCAGCGGGAGCAGCACCCAGAAGCTGGTGTGGAACAAGGCGGTTCCCCTGAGCTCCGCCGCGTCGGACTTTCTGGACTTTGCCCGGGACTATTTCGCCGGGAAGGAAGCCCCCGAAGCCCCTCCGGAGGCCCCGTCCAAAGGGGCGGGGGGCCTGTCCAGCAATTTCTTCGCGGAGCTGCTGGATCTGCCCGCCTGCAAATCCAAGGGCTACTGCGACGGCTGCGGAAGATGCGAGCACTGACCCGCGCTGAAAAAACCACCCGCGTCCCCGGGCAAAAGCCCCCGGGTACGCGGGTTTACTATGTCCACAAAATCCATGCGGAGCGGCAAATTGGTGTTTGTCGGGCTGTGCCCAAAATTACCTGTCATTGCGAGCCAGTGCGCACACTGGCGTGGCAATCCCCCGGTTAGAAGGGAAATGTACCGAATAGCACCCAAAAACGGGAAACGTTGCGGTTTTTGGCGATAATCGTTACCTGGTTCCTCTCAACGGGGGGATTGCCACAACAGTGTGCGCACTGGTTCGCAATGACAGCAATTATTCGACAAACACCGATTTGTCGTACGAATGTCTTAAGCCGATAAGCACATTTTGGAAAATCATATCACAGAAAAGCGGCGTTTTCAATGGCGCGGAACCGCCC
>CAMFFO010000060.1 GCA_945949735.1 uncultured Clostridia bacterium
TCCAAAATTATCTGTCATTGCGAGACCAGTGCGCACACTGGTCGTGGCAATCCCCTTACTTAGAGGGAAAATGTATCGACATTTGCCCCACAGAGCGGCAAAACCTTGCGATTTTTGGCAGAAATCGTTACCTGGTTCCATTCATCCGGGGGATTGCCACGCCACTCAAGCGCACTGGCTCGCAATGACAGCAAGTATTTGACAAACACCCATTTATCGGTTTACTGCGTCAAGCTGATGTCAGACATTCCGATTATAGCACAACCATCGGTAAAAGGAAAGCGGAAGCCGGGAAAAGATTTGCTATCTCTTAGGTTCCGGATTCGCGGCTGCGGGGGTGCGCTCTTTGTGGGTGCCGCGGATGACCGTGATCCCTGCCTCCTCCAGCATTTCACAGATTTCCGTGATCCGGGGGCACTCGGTACCGTTTCTTGTCACGCGGCAGACGCCCACATGGACGGCGGAGACCGCTTCTTTTTTCAAACGGTTGATTTTTTCCTGGATGCCCTTATCCTCCCGGGGGTGCAGCGGTTGCTCTGCTTCACAGCCGTTGCAGGTCATGGCAGCCGCCAGCTGGGTATCCGGGCCGTAACCGGCGAAAAAATCCGTCCTCTCGTTATACGCTTTCAGACAGCTGGCTCTGGCGCAGACCATGTTGGACCTGAGACAGGTCAGTGTGGCGATTTTTTTCATGGTTCTTCCTTCCTTTCCGGTTCCTCTACCGTTCCGAAACCACGCCCTCCGAAATTGTGTAGACGCGCTGGGAGAATGCCTTGCAGAGGGTTTCGTTATGGGTAATAAACAGGTATCCCGTATGGTGGGTTTCCTGGACCCGGCGCAGAATCTGAATGACCTGGGCCTGGGAAATCACATCCAGCATACTGGTGGGCTCATCCAGCACGATCATCCTGGGCTCCATGACCAGAATCCTGGCCAGGGCGGCCCGCTGGAGCTCGCCGCCGCTGAGCTCCCCGGGAAAGCGGTCCAGGTGCTCCGCGTAGAGTCCAAACTGCCGGATGTCCTCGATCAGCACCTCCCGGTCCACCCTCCGTTTCATCAGCCGGTAAGGCTCAATCATGCTGCTGTACAGGGTGAGCCTGGGATTAAAGGACACCTCGGGATGCTGGTACAGAATCTGAATCTCCCGTCTCTCGGCCCCGCGGTAGGGGTATTTCAGCGGCTGCCCCCGGTAGAGGATTTCTCCTCGGTCCGGCGGGAACTGGCCCACCAGCATCTGCCCGATGGTGCTTTTTCCGCTGCCGCTGCTGCCCAGAAGGCCCACGGTCTGCCCTTCCTCCAACCGGAGGCTGGCATCCTTCACCGCCTCCACCCGGATGCCCCGGCTGTTTTTGTAGGTCTTTTGAATGTGTTTGGCTTCAATCAGCATATTTCCAGCACCTCACCTTGTGACCGTTCCGGTCCAGCATCGGGGGGACTGCCTCTTCGCACCGGGGGGTTTTATAGGGGCAGCGGTCGGAGAACCGGCATCCCCGGGAGGCGTACACATCGTGGGGCGGGGCAAACCCCACGCTGCATTCCAGACCGTTTTCCGGCATTGCCCGCAGAATCGCCTGGGAGTAGGGGTGAAGGGGATTGGCGAAAAACTCCCCGTTGGGGGCGATTTCCAGCTGCTGGGCCGCGTACATGACCACGATCTGCTGGCCCACCGCCTGGGCAAAATGGATGTCGTGGGTGACGCACAGCAGGGTTTCCTCCCGCAGCTCCCGGAAGCACTCCACGACCCGCTGAATCCGGTCGCTGTCCAGTCCCTTCGTGGGCTCGTCCGCCAGAATCACCCGGGACCCCGCCGCCACGCCCATGGCGATCATGGCCCGCTGGCGCATACCGCCGCTGAGCATATGGGGGTAGGCCTTTATCCAGGTTTCCTCCCGGCCCAGACGGAAGCGCCGGAGCAGCTGGATGCTTGCCTCCACCGCCTTCTTTTTCGGGTATCCCCGGTGCTCCATCAGAGGCTCGCCCACCTGCAGGCCGATTTTCAGCAGGGGATTCAGGCCGTTTCCGCCGCCCTGGGGGATGTAGGAGATCCGGTCACCCCGAATCTTCTCCAGCTCGCTTTCCTTCAGACGGAACAGGTCCACGCCACCCAGGAGCACGCTCCCCGTGATTTGGGCGGTGGCGGGCAGCAGCCGCAGAAGGGAAAGCAGCAGCACGCTTTTTCCGCTGCCGGATTCGCCGATCAGCACGGTTTTGGACCGGGGCTCCAGCGTCAGGGAGAAATCCTCCACCGCGCCCACGGCGCCGGCGCTGCTGAAGTGTACATTCACATCTTTGATTTCCAGCATCGCTTCCACCCCCTAAGACTGAATCAACTGGCTTCTTGTGCGGCCGTGATAGGTGATGAGCATAAAGCCCAGCATACACAGGCTGATGCACAGAATCGGCGGCAGATACCACCACCACTGGTTGTTGAGGATGCTGCTGCGGAAAAAAGCGAAGTGGAGAATGTTTCCCCAGCTCTTGCGGGTGAAGGAGCCCAGACCCAGAAAGCTCAGGCTGCTTTCGGTCATCATGGCCCCGCCCACGGACATGGCGCACCGGGTCAGCACGATGTCCGTGATGTTGGGGAGAATGTGCTTGAACATGATCAGAATGTCCGGCGCCCCCAGTATTTTCTCGATTTTGATGTAGGGAAGCTCCCGGATCTGCAGCACCTTCGAGCGAACCACCCGGGCCGTGGAGGCCCAGGAGGTGATGCAGATGGCGACCACCATTCCCAGCATTCCGGTTTTCAGGAACCCAACCAGCAGGATGGTCAGCGGCAGACTGGGAATCGTCATGGCCAGATTGGTGAGGACAGTGAACACCTTGTCCACGGCGCCCTTATAGTACCCCGATACGATCCCAATGACGGAGCCCACCGCCGTTACCACGGCGGCAGAAATGAGCCCCACGGCGAGGGAGACCCGGGCCCCGTAAACCACCTCCGAGAAGATGTCCTGGCCGATGTCGTTGGTTCCCAGCAGGTGCTGGGCCGATGGCTTCAGATAGGGGGCGCCCAGCAGCTCCTCCGGGTCGTAGGGAGCCAGAACCGGGGCGAAAACGGCCATCAATCCGAAGAAAAGGAGAATCAGTACGCCAATCAGGCAGGTTTTGTTCTGCCGGAGCTCACGCAGTAGTTTTTTCATGGCTAAAACTCCTCAATTCTCGGATCGAAAACAACGTACAGGACGTCCGCCGCGATGTTCGAGAGCACCATGCAGACCGCGGTAATCAGAAAGCACAGCTGCATCATGGGAAAATCGCTGGAGGAGATGGAGGAATTCATCATATCGCCCATCCCCACCCAGGTGAATACCACTTCCACCATGATGGAGCCGGACACAATATGCCCAAACTGCATACACAGCACGGTGATATACGGGAGAAAACAATTCTTCAGCACGTGCCTTCTGAGAATCCGGCTGCGCTTCACGCCCTTGGCTGTGGCGGTCAGTATGTACTCCTCGCTTTTGATTTGGGTTACATAACTCTTCATGTGGATGAAGTTGCCGCAGGATCGGGACAGAACCATCACAAGAAGCGGCAGAGCCATGTGCCACAGCACGTCCCGGGCCTTTGCCCAGCCCACAAGGCCTCCCGAGGTCATGCCCGAAATGGGAAACCATCGGAGCCGGTAGGCGAAGATGGCCAGCACGATGATTGCCACGCAGTTGGTGGGGATGGTGTTCATCACCAGCGCAAGGGGAGTCATGATCCGGTCCAAGGCCCCGCTGGAATTCCAGCCCGCCGCGATGCCCAGCCACCCTCCGATGAACGCCGAGAGAATGGTGGCGGGGACGGCCAGCAGCAGGGTCCATTTCAGCCGGTACAGCGCCACATCCAGCACCGGCTGGTTCTTCACATAGGAATAGCCGAAGTCCAGGGTCAGAATGCTTTTGAGGTATTTGAAGTACCGCTGGGGCAGACTCTCGTTGAGACCGTATTTCTCAGCGATTTGCGTCAGCAGCTCGGGGTTGGAATTCTTTACCTTGTAGTATTCCTCGTCCCCCATAATATTCACCAAGGGGTCGCCGGGCATGGAATTGACCAGGAAAAAGCTGATTGTGATGATCAGAAAAATGGTTCCAATGGAAATCAGAATACGATTGATGATAATCTTTTTCTTCATAGCGTCGTGACCGCCTGACAGCGGTGTTACTTCGTTACGGTTTGGTACCAGGTCTTGTTGTTGATGACGCCCCAGCCGGGATAGTTGATCCAGCCCTCATACCGATCCGTGCGGTAGGGGAAGGAGGAGGTGCCGAAAGCGAAGCTGATGGCGGGCAGCTGCTCGGAGATGATCCGCTGCAGCTCCCTCATAGCGGCCTTGTAATCGTCAAAGTTATTGACCGCCTTGACGGCATGGTAGGCGTCCAGGTATTCCGGATCCTGCCAGGTGCCCCACCAGCCGGTTTCGGTGTAGTTGACGATGTACATGGGTGCGCCGATGTAGGAGGCGATGCCGGAGGTGCAGTAGCCCAGATAGAGCTGATAGGTGCCGCCGTTTTCGGCTCTGGCGCTCCAGGCCTCCCGGCTGGTCATGGATTCCTCGTCAAGGGTGGTTTTGATCCCCACCTTCGCCAGGTTGTCGGCCAGGATGGCGGCCAGTCTGGCAAGCAGCTCTTGCCGGGAGGTGTTGTACTGGGGGGTGATCAGCACGTCCATGGCATTGCCCTGCGGATCCTCCCGGTAGCCGTCGCCGTCCACGTCCAGATATCCGGCAGCGTCCAGGATTTCCCTGGCCTTCTCGGGGCTGTAGGTCAGCTCGCCCAGGGAGCCGTCATAGCCCATGTTGGGGGAGGCAATCACGCCCCGGGTGGGGGTGTAATAGTAGTCGCCGTAGAGGGTTGCGCCAAAAACGTCGTAGTTCATGGCATAGGAAACCGCCTGCCGGAACGCCAGGTCATTGGAGGGGGCTTCGTTATAGCCGAACATCAGCATATAGTTGCCGGGGTCGGGGCTGATGCCCAAATCCAGGTTCGCGTCCCCCTCGATGGTGGGGAACAGGGTAGAGGCGATGGGGCCGCTGTAGTTGTAAATGGCATCGATCTCGTCATTCTTCAGGGCCATGACCAGGGCCTCCGCGCTGGCGTAGGTTTTCACGGAGACCTTGTCCACCGTCAGCTCGCCCTTCCAGTAGTTGTCCACTGCCTCATAATAGGAAATCTGGGCGTCCTGGTCCACGGAGACAAAGCGGTAGGGGCCGCAGCCGATGGTGGCGTCCGCACCGGTGTATTCGGAGGGCTTTTCCACATTCTCCCAGATGTGTTTGGGATAAATCTTCGCCCAGGTGGTCTGGCCGTTCACAAAGGCAAAGGCGGAGGTTTGTTCATTGAAGGTAATGTGGATGGTGCGATCGCCCTCACGCCGGATTTCCGTGATGTTGGCCAGACTGCTGGAAAGCAGCACGTCCCGACCGTATTCAAAGGTGAACTGGATATCATCAAGGGTGACAGGCACACCATCGTGCCAGTAGAGATTCTCGGGAATGGTGATGCTGATGGTGCGGTCATCGTCGCTGATGGCGAAGCTCTCAATGGCGCCGGGCTGAACATCCCCGTTCTCGTCCCGCTCCCAGAACAGGCCGGCACAGAAGGAGTTGTAGTTCATCAGGCCGAAGGCGCCGCCCTGGGTGGTCATGTTGAAGGTGTCGTTGGCCCGGGTCAGGCCCACCCGGAGCAGCTCCACATGGTGATTTCCTTCCGCTTCCGTCTCCTGGGGCTGGACGGCTGCCGGGGCAGTGGCCGCGGTCGTGGTTTCCTCGCCGGTTTGGCCGGAGCAGCCAGCCAGACAGCCCAGCGCCATCATCAGCGCCAAAAGCAGTGCGAGAATCGTTTTCAAGTGTTTCATGGTTTTGACCTCCTGTAAAAAATAAAGGCTGCAGCAGTCAGAGAGGAGTTTCTCTGATTGCTACAGCCGTTTTTATGTAACAATGTGTCCGCACGTTTCCCAATACCGCTTCGGTTCGGACGGATCTGTCCCGACTGTGCGCACCAAAGCCTCCGTGGCGCAAGCGCACCCCGGAATTCTGAAAAGCTGTCAGGCCAAAATCCTCCGCAAAACCGATCCAAAGAACGTCTTGGGAAACGAACATTCCTCTGACGGTACTTCGCCGGCAGAGGTGACAGAAATCTACAGCAGGTCTTCTGACTCGTGCTTTCCGAAGTGTTCCTTCCGCGAGGATTACCCAGCCTTCTCAGGATTTCTCCCAATGACCGACTTTCGTCCGAGGGGTTCCTCTCAGCACATACAGCGGCGGTACCGTCCATGATTCTCACATGGTTCACTATTCTCCCGCAGTGACGGTCCATCAAAGCGGGCACTGTAAATTATTCTTATTCAGTTAAGGGACGGAAAAAGGTTCCGCGATCCCTTTTTCTATTCTACTCAGGGTTTTCCCATTTGTCAATACGGGTCTTTGCGTAATAATTTCTTTCCTCCGTTTCCCGGAGCCTTTCGCGTTTTGCCCCCGCCGCGGCGGGGGCAAAACGCGGACGGTCAGGCAAACTGGCTGGCGTAGAGCTGGTAGTAGAAGCCCTTTTGCAGCATCAGGGTTTCGTGGGTGCCCTGCTCGATCACGTCTCCATGGTTCACCACCAGAATCTTGTCGGCGTTCTGGATGGTAGAAAGCCGGTGGGCGATGACGAAGGAGGTCTTGCCGCGCATCAGGTTGCGCATGGCCTTCTGCACCTGGCGCTCGGTATTGGTGTCCACGTTGCTGGTAGCCTCATCCAGGATCAGCATATCCGTATTGTACAGCATGGCCCGGGCAATGGTCAGCAGCTGCTTCTGGCCCTTGGAGATGTTGCCGCCGTCCTCGCTGATGATGGTATCGTAGCCGTCCGGCAGGCGCATGATGTAGTTGTGGATGCAGGCCGCCTTGGCCGCGGCGATGACCTCCTCCCGGGAGGCCCCTTCTTTTCCATAGGCGATGTTTTCGAAGATGGTGCCCTGGAACAGCCAGGTGTCCTGCAGCACCATGGCATAGTTCCGGCGCAGGGAGGCCATGGTGTATTCCTGGTTTTCCCTGCCGTCCACCCGGATGCAGCCGCTGTCCGGGTCATAGAACCGCATGAGCAGATTGATGATGGTGGTTTTCCCCGCACCGGTGGGCCCCACGATGGCCACGGTCTGGCCCGGCTCGGCCTTCATGTTCAGATCATGCAGGATGGTCTTTCCCGGCACATAGCCAAAGCTCACATCCCGGGCCTCCACTTCGCCCCGGCAGTCCCGCAGTTCAGCGGCCCCGTAGATGTCCTTGGCCTCCTCCGGTTCGTCCAGCAGCTGGAACACCCGCTCCGAAGCCGCCAGGGCGCTGAAGATTTCGTTGATGATGTTGGCGATTTCGTTGATGGGGCCGTTGAATTTCCGGCAGTACAGCACGAAGCTGGAAATCTGCCCCAGATTGACCACGCCCTTCAGGTACAGCATGGCGCCCCCCAGACCGATGGCGGAGAGGCCGACGTTGTTGATCAGGCCGATGGTGGGCCCCGTGATCATGCCCAGGCCGTCAGCGTTCCGGTAGGCCTCCGCAGCGCCCCGGTTGATGGCGCTGAATTGGCTGCAAACGTCATCCTCCCGGGCGTAGGCCAGAATGGTTTTCTGCCCGGCGAACATCTCCTCCGTGAAGCCGTTCATCTTTCCGTAGGCCGCGCTGCGCTTGGAATACAGGGGCCTGGTTTTCCGGCTCATGTAGCGGGTGAAAAACAGCGCCAAGGGCAATGTGAACACCATGCACGCCACCAGAGGGATGGAAACCGTGCACATCATGATGAAGCTGCCCACCACCGTCACCAGGCTGGTCAGAATGGAAACCAGGTCCGTGGACAGACTGGTACACACCACATCAATGTCATAGCTGACCCGGCTCATAATGTCTCCGGCCTGGTTCCGGTCAAAATATCCCACGGGCAGGGCCATGAGCTTGTTGAACACATCCCTGCGCATATTCTCCGCCACCCGGCGGCTGACCCGGGTCATGCCGAAATTGACGAAGAAATTCACAATGTTGCTGCCCACATAGGCCACCAGCATCAGAAGGGCGTAGTGTCCCACGAGGGCCATGTCCACATTTCCCCGGCCCGCGCTGGCCGCGTTGATGGCCTTTCCGGAAAAATTCGGACCTAAGAGGTTTCCGATATTGCTGATAAAAGAGCAGATCAGCAGGAGCAGCACCAGGCAGCGGAATTGGGCCAGATATCCCACGATCCGCCGCAGTGCGCCTTTCGCGTTCTTGGGGCGCTGCTTTACGCCGCCCCGATCTCCAGGACCCGGCATTGTAGTTCCCTCCTTCAGACCATGGCGCCCATCTGCGCCTGGTAGATTTCCCGATAGGCAGGGCAGTTTTCCAGAAGCTCCTGGTGGCTGCCGTAGCCGATGCACTTTCCGTTGTCCATCACCAGAATGTGGGTCAGACCCATGACGCTGCTGACACGCTGGGCGATGAGGATCAGCGTGGAGTCACTGTGGTTTCGCTGGATCGCCCCGCGCATGGCAGCGTCGGTTTTATAGTCCAGGGCGCTGGAGCTGTCGTCCAGAACCAGAATTTCCGGATTCGCAGCCAGGGCGCGCGCCACCAGAATACGCTGCTTCTGCCCGCCGGACAGGTTGGCGCCCCGGATGTCCGCGGCATAGTCCAGTCCCTGCTCCAGGGAGCGGATGAACTCCCCGGCCATGGCATCCTCCGCTGCTTTGGCCTCCGAGCCTTCCGCCAGGTCCCTGCCGAAGCGGATGTTTTCCCGCAGGGTGTCCTGGAAAATCATGTCATTCTGAAATGCCACGCCGAACTTCCTGTGCAGCGCGTCCTTGGGATAGGTGCGCACATCCCGCCCGTCCACAAAGACGGCGCCGGAATCCGCGTCGTAGAAGTTCATCAGCAGGTTGACGATGGTGGTCTTTCCGCAGCCGGTGGGGCCGATGATGCCCAGGCTCTCGCCCTTGCGGACGGCGAAGCTGATGTCGTCCAGGGCCTTCTCCCGGGAACTGCCCGCCAGACCGGTACGGCCGTAGTTAAAGCACACGTGCTCAAACCGCAGGAATTCGTCGCCCTGGGGCTTTGGCGCGGCATCCAGGGGCAGCGCCTTCTGCTCGGTGTCTATGGCCAGCACCTCCTCGATCCGGCCGGCGCTGGCGCTGGCCTTGCTCAGGGAGAGGAAAATCCGGTTCAGACCCATAACACCCTGGGTAATCATGTTGAAGTAGGTGAGGAACGCCAGGATCACACCGGGCTCCGAAAGTCCCTCATTGACCCGACTGGCGCCGATGAGCACCACCAGCGTCAACCCGATGTTCAGGCAGGTCTGCATGAAGGGGCCGGGAATTGCCATCACCGTGCCCGCGGCGATATCGCACTGGGCCATCTCGTGGTTGGCGGCGGCGAACCGCTTCTTCTCGTATTCCGTCTTGCTCAGGGCCTTGACCACCCGGATGCCGGTAATATTCTCCCGCATGATCCGCACCACGCTGTCCAGCTTTTTCTGCACGGTCTGGAACATGGGAATGCCCCGGTAGGAGACGAAAATCGTTACCGCGATGAGCAGGGGCAGCATGACGATCAGAATGCATGACAGCCGGAAATCCATCAGCATGGTCATGAGCAGGCCGCCCAGCAGCATCATCGGGGCCCGGACGCAGAGGCTCTGCAGCTGCTGCGCGGCGGACTGCACATTGTAGCTGTCGCTGGTCATGCGGCTGATCAGGCTGGGCAGGCCCACCGTATCGAACTGGCTTCCGTTGAGATTGATGGTTTTCTGAAACAGCTTCTGCCGGATGTCATAGCTGATCCGGTGGGCGTTCTGAATGGCACAGCGGTTGGCGCTGATATTGAGCAACCAGGCGCAGACCGCCGCCGCGAACATCAGGCTGCCCCACAGGAAAACCTGGGACAGGATCCCTGCCGGAACCACCGTGTCAATGATGTGCTCGAGAATATAGGGCAGCGTCAGTTCGCTGATGGTGCCGATCAGCTTCAGGAAAATGGCCAAAATGACGCCGGAAAGGTACCGGCGCATATTTTCAAACAGAAACTTCATTGTTTTCCGCCTCCCTGGTCGCCGATAAGGCCGACGGCGTTGCGGTATAGAAGCTCCGACAGCCGGGTGAGCTCCTGTTGATCCGCTTCGGACAATCCCACCAGAAGCGCCTCCGTAAAGGTCTCGTAGGACGCATGGATCCTGGGATAAAGCGCCAGCGCCGCCTGGGTCGGGAAAATACAGCGGGCACGCCCGTCCTCCGGGGAGATCTGCCTGTCCACATAGCCCAGCTTCTCCAGTTTGACCAGATGGTGGGCTACCGTGGTTTTATCCAGACAGAGCGCCTCCGCGTATCCGTCCTGGCTTTTCCCGGGATGCCGGCAGACGAAGCTGATCAGAAGCTGCTGTACCGGCGTGGTGTCCGTGTCCCGCAGCTGCTGCCTTCGATAGGTCTGGAAACACCTTTCAATCCGAAAAATATTGTTCAGCGCCTTATTATGCATATTCGTTCCTCCTTACTGTGAATAGAATAGCACAACTTAGTTGTAAATTGCAACTATTTTTTTCGCGCCCTAGCCGGAAGGATTCCCGGGCTCCTCCTGGGGGAACGTTCCGCGGATCATGCGAGCCTTCCATGCTGGTCGCGGCTTCACCGCACTGTGAATGAAAAACCCGTGCCGGGCCCTCTCGCTCCGCCGCGTTATCAATTTTTGTTTGAAGTTTTCAAACACATTGCGTTACCACCGTAGGGGCGGATATTATCCGCCCGAAACGTTCCGGTTTTTGAGCATTTCCGGTGAATGTGCGTGCTATCCATGCGGTAAGGTTGCGGGCGGATAATATCCGCCCCTACGGTGATCGTGTTGTAAACACCAATGGATCGATTTGGCGAGTCAGGTTGATAAGCGTTTTGCGGCAATTACAGAGACAGGCTCCGCTTGCGCAATGCAAAAAAGTCGTGCCGGAGCTTTCCCCCGGCACGACTTGCAATCGATTTCTGTTTCCTTTTCGCTCAACAATGGATAGAGAGCCTTTTCCGCTCCGCAATTCAGCTTTCCATCTGCTTTCCCAGGAATCCTGCTGCGGTACGGACAAGGCCCTGATCGGATTCCTGCAATGCTACGTCGCCCTCGCCCAGCAGGAGCAGCACGCAGCCCATCAGATCCCCTTGGGAAAGGATGGGAGACGCCGCCCCCAGATGGTATTTGTCCAGCCCCTCCGCCGCGGGGATTCTGGGCTCTCCGGGCTGATAGAGATAGTTTTTCCGCTGCTCCATCAGCTTCTCCAGCTCCTGGGAGTTGGTTTTTTCCAGCAGCTCGCGCTTGGGCGCTCCGTGAAGGGCAATGATGCAGTCCCTGTCCGTCACCGCCGCGATATGCCCCGTAGCAGAGCCGATGGCCTCGCACATCTGAGCGGCGAACTCCTGCAAATCCCCCATAGGCGAATACTTCCGAAAAATCACGCCCCCATCCTTCTCCGTATAAATCTCCAAGGGGTCACCCTCGCGGATGCGTAGGGTGCGGCGGATTTCTTTCGGGATGACGATTCTTCCAAGATCGTCCACCCGGCGAACGAT
>CAMFFO010000061.1 GCA_945949735.1 uncultured Clostridia bacterium
ACCAGTGTGCGCACTGGTCTCGCAATGACAGCATTATTTCAAACACCAATTTATCATTTCATTCCCCTCAGCCTTCGCGTCGGGCCCTGTTTCAGAGGGCTTCCCACTGCCTTACGCCCCAGGTCATAATTACCCGATAAAGCCCCCAGCTTGCCGCTGTCAGAATGACGGCCAGCAGCGCCAGGAACAGATTGGCGGACATCACCGCAGAGGCCAACGCAAATCCTACAGCCATCACAATGCATAGCCCCATCATTCCGAACATGGTCAAAAAAGCCGCCATGCTCTGCTTGCAGGGATAAGCCTCGTTGATCCAGTCCAGCTTTGCCCATTTCAGACCGCAGACCATCCCCAGAACCCCGGACAGCAGCGTCAGCAGCCCGGGAACCAGGGCAGACAGCATAATACCCACCGGATCACAGCCATAGGTTACCGCCAGCACCAGCCCCGCCAGCGCTGTGACCGGTGTGGTCAGCAGGATATGAAATCTCAGTTTGTCCTCCAGAATGCTCCGGGAGGCTACGGGCATGGATTTAAGGATCCACAGGTTCTTCCCCTCCAGGGATACAGAGGGGGCGGAAATGAACATCATGGAAACCAGAAAGCCCAGAATCACGCAGATCGCAAGGGGCAGATACGGTCCCACGTTCAGTCCCTGCAGCGCCAGGTTCTCGATAACCGGCATCAGCTTTCCCCGGAAAATTACACCCGCCGCTGCAAGAGCGAAGGTCATAATCTCTCCCAGCCCCAAGTTGGTCAGATATACCGGGCTGCTCAGAAAATGCCGCCATTCCTTGCGGATGATTGCCTGGGAAACGGAGCCTGCTTTTACCCCGGCCATGTTCAGCCTCTGTTTTTTGCCGCTGCGGCGGAAGGTCGCGGCTCGCAGGAAGGTTTTGCTGAGCAGCCAGGAAACCGCCCCGAAGCATACCACGCAGATTCCTAGAAATGCCGCAAGATAAGAAACGTCCCCCAGGCTGCCCATCCCCAGAGCGTACAGGGGCCAAACCCAGTTCCGAAGCGCAGCTGCGATGGTATCCCCTCCATATGCCATTGCGTTGATCATGCTCCCGGCTTTGGAGTAGATGCTGAAATAAATTACCAAAAAAGCGACCATGTAAATAAGGGATGCGAGGGATTTGTTCATCCGGCTCAGGAGCTGATGGAGCCCCCAACCCAGCAGGCAGCAGATTGCCTGGGATAGCCAGCAGATTCCCAGCATTCCAACCGTCTGGCAAACCAGCGAAAGCACATGGAATTCCGCCTGGATGGCATACATCACAAAAGCGGGCACCATTACAATCCCGCAGAATGCCAGGTCCAGCCCCAGCAGTGGAATCATCCGGCTCATAAGGATCGCCTTTGGAGCAATGGGCATACTCAGCAGCAGATCATTGTCCTTGGCATCGTAGAGCTGATTCTGAGTCATGAACACGCCGCCGAATACGGAGAAGGCCAGTCCCATAAGCCCAGCCATAGAAAAGTACAGCCAATCCAGCCCTGCCTGATGGTACGGACGCGCAAGCTGCCCGAAGAGCATACACATAGCCCCCGCGATGACCACCGCCACATACACATACAGCACGGCAAAGAGAATCATCATTCCCTTGCTGCTCTTTTTCTTCCGGTTGGCCTGGGCGGTAAATGCGGCAAAAATGGCCCGGAACCGAACCGTAAGCAGCGCGCGCATCATAGCTTTTCCTCCAGCTCCAGGAACACCTGCTCCAGGCTGTCCTGTCCGCGAACCTCTTCCATGGTGCCGCTGGTGACCAGCTTGCCGCCCTTAATGATGGCCACCTTGTCGCACAGCTTCTCCGCCACCTCCAGCACATGGGTGGAGAAGAAAATCGCGCCGCCCCGCTGGCAGTGCTCACGCATCAGCTGCTTGAGCTGGTGGGAAGCCACCGGATCCAGGCCTACGAAGGGCTCGTCCATGAGGATCAGCTTCGGCTCATGGATCAGCGCCGCCATCAGGGCAATCTTCTGCTTCATACCGTGGGAGCAGTCGGAGATGGGCAGAGTCAGATCATCGGTCATGCCCAGAAGCTCCCCATATCGCCGGATTCGCTGGGTTCGTTCCTTTTTCCCCACGCAGTAGATATCCGCCGTGAAATTCAGATACTGAATTCCGGTTAAGAATTCGTACAGATCCGGGTTGTCCGGCACATAGGCCATTGCCCGCTTACATCCGATAGGGTCTGTCTGAATGGATTTCCCGTCGATGAAAATCTGACCCTGGTCAAAATGGAGAATGCCGCAGCAGGCTTTCAGCGTGGTGGTTTTGCCCGCGCCGTTGTGGCCGATGAATCCGAAGATTTCCCCCGGGGCGATGTGCAGCGACAGATCATCCACCGCCAGTTTCTCCCCGTAGCGTTTGGTAAAATGTTCAATCCGAAGCATCAGAATATACCTCTTTTCCGAATGTTCTATGGAAGTATCTTGTTCCATAAACGTACTATAAACCTTCCACAAGGTGGAAAGTCAAGTATTTTTTCAACTTTTTCCAAAAAATGTACCGTAATAAGGTAAATTGTTGTTTAATAGGAAGCGTTGCAAATTACCTGTCATTGCGAACCAGTCCGCAGACTGGTGTGGCAATCCCCCGGTTGAATGGAGCCAGGTAACGATTACCACCAAAAAACGCGGCAACTTCTTTTTTGGTACTTTTCGGTACATCTCCTCTCCAACTGGGGGATTGCCACGACCAGTGTGCGCAATGGTCTCGCAATGACAGAAAACTTTGGGGCAAATCCGCTAAATAACAATTTTCCTCTCCATCAAAAAACTGATGTGATGTCCTTACTCTCCGGGGGCTTCTGTCATAAACCCCCACCGGAACCGGAATTTGTCGATCCCATTTCCGGTACGGCTTCACGGCCTCCCGGCGCCGTCCTTCGGTGCCAGGACCACCGTGGTCAATTATCTTTTCTGTCCGCTTAACTGACTCTATCATACCATAGCCGTCCTTGCATATCGCCACAAGATACTGTGTTTTTTTCGCAGAAAAACCATAGATTTTGTGAAAATAATGTTTGACAAACAGACCATTAGCCTATATAATATCTAGGCACGACTGTGAGGAGGAGAAAAAATATGCTGCTAGGGCTTTCCAAAATCATCGACAGTCCCGGCGCATCCGTTTCCTTTTCCACCAGTGTGGATCTGAGTGATCTTTGTTACGGTGTCAGCTATCCGGTTTCCGAACCGGTTTTGGCTCAGGGCACGGTGCGCAATACCGCCGGGGTTCTGATGATGACGGGGAGAATTACAACCCGCATCCATGGCATCTGCGACCGCTGCGCCGCCGATTTCCAACGGGACATCCTGTTTCCCATCGATGTGGTTCTGGTAACGGAGATGGCCGACGAAGAGAACGAGGACGAATGGGTATTCCCTCTGGAGGGAGACAGCGCCGATCTGGATGATATTGTGCGGACGGTTTTTGTCCTGAATCTGGATTCCAAGCTGCTGTGCAAGGAGGACTGCAAGGGGCTTTGCCACCGCTGCGGCAAGAACCTCAACGACGGTCCCTGCAATTGCCAGAAGGAGCTCGATCCCCGATTGGCTGCTTTGAAGCAGCTTCTTGAGAAGTAAATCCATAATGAATGCTGTTAAAAGCAGTTTGACCAAGGAGGTGTCACCATGGCTGTCCCCAAGTGTAAAGTGTCCAAGGCCCGCCGCGATCAGCGCCGTGGCTCCAACTGGAAGCTGTCCGCTCCCAGCGTTACGGTTTGCCCCAAGTGCGGTGAGCCCGTTATGCCCCACAGAGCCTGCAAGGCTTGCGGCTCCTACAATGGCCGTCAGGTTCTGGCTGTTGAGGCTGAGTAAGGCACAAAGCGGAAAAACCGGAGGAAGGCATTCTTGCCTTCCTCTTTTTCCGTTTTCGGTCTGTTTTCATGGGAGAAACTGTAAAGAATATGTGAATCGCGGGATTTCCCATTGCTTTTACCGGATTTCTATGACATAATATACTGAATCTTTTCCAAGAAAGGATGATGCCCTTTGGCAAAACCCCTGGTAGCCATTGTGGGACGGCCCAATGTGGGCAAGTCCATGCTCTTTAATAAACTCACCGGCCAGCGCACCTCCATTGTGGAGGATACTCCAGGCGTCACCCGGGACCGGATCTACGGTCAGTGCGAGTGGTGCGGAAGGCACTTCTCCCTGGTGGATACCGGCGGTATCGAGCCCAATACGGAAAACGATATGCTGAAATTCATGCGACGCCAGGCGGAGATCGGCATTGAGCTGGCAGATGCCATCATCATGGTCACCGACGTGCGCAGCGGCGTCACCGCGGCGGATCAGGACGTAGCCACCATGCTGCGCAAATCCGGCAAGCCCATCGCCCTGGCGGTGAACAAATGCGACTCCGTAGGCCCTGTGAATCCCGACGTCTACGAATTCTACTCTCTGGGCATTGGGGATCTGTTTGAAACCTCCGCTATCCACGGTCATGGCACCGGCGATCTTCTGGACTGGGTGCTGGAAAACATCCCTGACAACACAGCCGGGGAGGAAGAAAGCGACGTCATCAATGTCGCCATTGTGGGCAAGCCAAACGTGGGCAAATCCAGCCTCTTAAACCGCATTCTCGGAGAGGAGCGGGTCATCGTCTCCAACATTGCGGGCACCACCCGGGACGCAATCGACTCCTATTTCGAAAACGAGACCGGAAAATACTGCTTCATCGACACAGCAGGTATGCGCCGCAAGAGCAAGGTGGACGACGCCATCGAAAAGTATTCCAATATGCGCACCATCAGCGCCATCGACCGGGCGGATGTGTGTCTGATCCTCATTGATGCCAACGAGGGCGTCACCGAGCAGGACACCAAGATCGCCGGGCTGGTTCACGAGGCCGGCAAGGCCGCCATCATCGTGGTGAACAAGTGGGACGCGGTGGAGGACAAGGAAACCAACACCATGCGGGACAAGGAAGCCGCCGTCCGGGAGGGTTTAAGCTATATGCTCTACGCTCCCGTGGTGTTCCTGTCCGCTCTGACGGGCCAGCGGGTGGACCGGCTCTTCCAGGTGATTCAGGACGTCTACACTCAGAACACCAGCCGCATCACTACAGGCGCCCTGAACAGCGTCCTGGCGGACGCCACCGCCCGGGTGCAGCCCCCCACGGACAAGGGCCGACGCCTGAAAATCTACTATATGACCCAGGCGGGCACCAAGCCCCCTCATTTCGTCATTTTCTGCAACGATGCCCGGCTCTTCCACTTCTCCTACCAGCGGTATCTGGAAAACCAGATCCGGGAGGTTTTCGGCCTGCAGGGCACCCCTGTTCGCATCACCATTCGCCAGAAGGGTGACAAGGAGGAGTGATCCATGGTCTACAGCATCCTCATCGCCACGCTCGCCGCCTATCTTCTGGGCAACCTGAACGGTTCGGTGTGTATGTCCGCCATTGTGGCCGGAGACGATGTGCGCTCCCATGGCAGCGGAAACGCGGGATTGACCAATTTTATCCGAAATTACGGCAGAAAAAGTGCCCTGTTCGTTGTTCTGATCGACGGGGGCAAGGCCGTTGTCGCCTGTCTGTGCGCCGGTCTCCTGCTGGAGCCCTACGGGCTGTACCGGGAGGGCATGGCGCTGGGAGCCACCGCCGTGATCCTTGGCCATGACTTCCCCGCCCTGCTGGGCTTTCGGGGAGGCAAGGGTATCCTGTGCGGGTTTGCCGCTGCCATAACCATGGACTGGCGTGTCGGCGTCGCTCTGGTGGTGGTCTTTGCCGGCGCGTATTTTCTGACCGGCTACGTTTCTCTGGGCTCCGTCCTGGGAGCGGCAGCGTTTTCCGTTGGCTTTTCCATCGTGTTCCGGGACAGTCCGATCCTGATTGCTGTCTCTGTCTTCCTGGGCGGGCTGACCATTTTCATGCACCGTGGAAATATTCTTCGACTTGTGAAGGGCGAGGAACGGAAAACCAATCTCTTTGGAAAGGGAAACAATCCATGAAAACAGCAGTTGTTGGCTCAGGGGCTTGGGGAACCGCTCTGGCCCTGCTTCTGTGCAAAAACGGTCACGACACCACGCTCTGGTGCCACAGGCCGGAAAAAGCCGCTCAAATTCTGGATACGCGGGAAAATCCCCGTCTGCCCGGCGTGCCACTTCCCCCGGAGCTTACAGTCTCCGCTGACCCTGGCTGCGTGCGGGGCTGTCCGCTGGTGGTTATCGCCTCCCCCTCCTTCCCCATCCGCCAGGTCTGCGGCAGCGTTGCCCCCTACCTGGATTCCGATACCGTGATGGTATCCGTGACAAAGGGCATTGAATCCGGGACCCTTCTTCGCATGAGCGAGGTCGTAGCCCAGGAAACAGGCCGCGACGTCGCTGCCCTCTCCGGCCCCTGTCATGCGGAGGAGGTCGCCCGGGAGATCCCCACCGGATGCCTGGCAGCCTCCGGGAACCGGGAGATCGCGGAATTTGTCCAGGACGCTTTTATGTCTGACTCTTTCCGGGTATATACCAGTCCCGATACCGTAGGTGCGGAGCTGGGGGGCGCGCTGAAAAATGTGATTGCCCTGTGCGCCGGTGTGGCGGACGGAATGGGCTTTGGGGACAACACGGCCGCCATGCTCATGACCCGGGGCCTCACAGAGATCGCCCGGCTCGGGATATCCCTGGGAGCACGGAAGGAAACCTTCGCCGGTCTGGCTGGGGTGGGAGACCTGATCGTCACCTGCACCTCCCGGCACTCCCGCAACAGACGGGCGGGTATTCTCATCGGCCAGGGAATGACCCCACAGCAGGCCATGGACACCGTAGGCGCCGTGGTGGAGGGCTACTATGCCGCCCGCTCCGCTATGGAGCTCTGTCGGCGGCAGCAGGTGGAGATGCCCATCATCCAGGCCGCCTGGCAGGTACTCTACGAAAACGCCGATCCCCGGGAAACCGTCAAGTCCCTGCTCCTTCGCCAGCGCAAAGCCGAATCCGAAGATGCCGGCTGGCTGTAATTGTCATTTTACGACTCTTTTCATTGCTAACAGGCAGATAAATTGTTGTTTACAGTTTTCAAGCGCCTTACGTTGCTACCGTAGGGGCGGATATTATCCGCCCGAAACGTTCCGGTTTTTGAGCATTTCCGGTGAATGTGCGTGCTATCCATGCGGTAAGGGTGCGGGCGGATAATATCCGCCCCTACGGTGATTGTGCTGTAAACAACAATTTATCTTATCTATCCCTTCCGTCAGCATATAAAATCCCGCACATTCCACGCAAAGGCGTGAAATGTGCGGGATTATTTCATTGCTCCTGGTTTTGGAGTTCCTCCAAAAGCTCCCGGCTCTTCTCCCGGATTTCCTGCGCCTTGTCAATTCCCTCGGTGCTGTCCTTGCTGAAAATGATCCGAAGCGTCAGAATAATCAGCTTGAAATCCAGCAGCAGCGAATAATTCTCAATATAAATGAGATCCAACCGCAGCTTATCATAGGCGCTGGTATTGTACTTTCCAAAAATCTGGGCGTAGCCGGTTAGACCTCCGCGCACCTTAAGCCGGTAGGGGAACTCGGGCAGCTCCTTGGTGATCTCGTCTGCCAGGCACTTCCGCTCCGGTCGGGGGCCCACAATGCTCATATCCCCCTTGAGAATGTTCAGCAGCTGAGGCAGCTCATCCAGCCGGGTAGCCCGGATGACCTTGCCCACCCTGGTGATTCTGGGATCATCCCCGGAGGCCAGCACAGCCCCGGCATACTTCTCAGCGTCCACGATCATGCTGCGGAATTTCAGAATCTTGAATTCCCGTCCGCCCCGGGTCAGCCGGTCCTGCTTATAGAACACAGGGCCGCCGTCCTCCAGCTTAATGGCTGCCGCCACCACCAGCATAATGGGTGCTGCCACCACCATGGCGATTGCGCACAGCACAATATCCATGGTGCGCTTAACCACACGCTGCACCGGGCTCAGGCCCGTGCCCTTAACCGTCAGCAGCGGCGTATCGAAAAGCGTATTGTTTTTTGCGCCGCGAATCATAATGTCCGTCAGATCCGGAGCCAGATAGACACGGATTCGGTAACGGTAACAGAATCTCAGAATATCATTTCGCAGTGCCGAAGGAACCTCGTTGAGCACTACAGCGTCATATTTCGCCGTCTCCTCAAGAATTCTCTCCAGCCCCGCCTGGACGGGAATCACCCCGGTAATACGGTATTTCTCCCTGCGCTCATCCATCTTGAATTTCAGCCCCAGAGCGGATTCGCTTCCAAAGATGAGCAGCATATCATGGGGAGGATAAAGTCTGTAATAGAGCTTATCAAAGGCAAGCGCAGCCAGAATCGCCAGGATGGCCTGCAAAACAGTCAGCACCAGCATCGGGCTCACCGAAACCATCCTGTTGGCAATCAGGGATAGCTGAAAGTATGTGATTCCGTTCACCAAAAGCAGGGAAATGAACTGGCCCACAGCCAGATCCGTCCAATGAAGCTGCCCAAACTTGGAGCATTCTGTATTCTCAAACAGGACAAACAGCAGCACGGCGTATACGCCTACCAGCACATATTTGCCCTTATAGGCAAACATAGAGAAATCATACAGGTTCCTCCACACCAAGTAGTACACACCCGTTAATAGGGCAACCTCAACCATGGCTTCGGCAGCCCGGACAGAGCCCTTTGTATCCTCATAAGCGCCGCGGCTCAGCTTTCTCACACTCTTCACGTCCTTCTCTTTTGTTGGACTGCAAAGATCATACCATATCCGTCCCCGCAGTGCAAGGAAGGACGCGGATGATCCGTGCCCCGCTCAGTTTTTCAGGCTCTGCAGCGGTGCCGGGATTCTTCCGCCCCGTGCCACGAACCGCTCTGGGGATTCCGGATGCACCGGCATCACCGGGGCACTGCCAAGCAAGCCTCCCATCTCCACACGGTCACCCACAACCTTTCCCGGAGCAGGGATGATCCGTACGGCGGTGGTCTTGGAGTTGACCATGCCGATGGCAGCTTCATCGGCGATGATGGCAGAAATTGTTGCCGCAGAGGTATCCCCGGGAACGGCGATCATATCCAGGCCCACGGAGCAGACGCAGGTCATGGCCTCCAGCTTGTCCAGAGCCAGGGCACCGGACTCCGCAGCGGCAATCATCCCCTCATCCTCGGACACGGGGATAAAGGCGCCCGACAGGCCGCCCACATGGTTGGAGGCCATGACGCCGCCCTTCTTCACCGCGTCATTCAGCAATGCCAGCGCGGCGGTGGTGCCATGGGTTCCGACAACCTCCAGGCCCATTTCCTCCAGGATTCTGGCCACGCTGTCCCCCACGGCGGGGGTGGGAGCCAGACTAAGATCCACGATGCCAAAGGGCACGCCCAGACGCTTGGAGGCCTCGCGGCCCACGATCTGGCCCATCCGGGTGATCTGGAACGCGGTTTTCTTCACGGTTTCCGCCACCACGTCAAAGGGCTGTCCCTTCACACCCTGCAGCGCATAATACACGACGCCAGGCCCGGATACGCCCACATTCAGCACGCACTCCGGCTCTCCGACCCCATGGAAAGCGCCGGCCATGAAGGGATTGTCCTCCACTGCGTTGGCGAAAACCACCACCTTGGCGCAGCCCAGCCCATCGCTGTCCGCGGTAAGCTCCGCTGTTTTCTTCACAACCCGTCCCATTTCCGCCACGGCATCCATATTGATGCCCGCCCGAGTGGAGCCCACATTCACACTGGCGCAAACCCGTTCCGTAGCGGCCATGGCCTCAGGGATAGAGCGGATCAGCTTCCAATCCGCCTCCGTGGCGCCCTTCTGAACCAAAGCGGAAAACCCGCCGATGAAGTTCACGCCGCAGGTCTTAGCAGCCCGATCCAGAGTTCTGGCCATTTCCACATAGGAATCGGTCCGGCAGGCCCCGGCCACCAAGGCAATGGGCGTCACGGAAATCCGCTTGTTTACGATGGGGATACCGAACTCCTTTTCGATATCCTCTCCCACCTTCACCAGATCCTTGGCGCAGCGGGTGATTTTCTCGTAGATCTTTTCGCAGCACCGATCCGGATCCGGGTCGCAGCAATCCAGCAGATTGATGCCCATGGTGATGGTTCGGATATCCAGATGCCGTTTGTCGATCATATCCAGGGTCTGCAAAATATCATGTTGATTCAGCATGGCAGTTCCTCAAATCCGGTGCATCGCCTGGAAGATGTCCTCCCGCTGCACCCGAATGGACAGGCCCATATCTCTGCCGATGGCTTCCATACGGGCACACAGCTCAGCCAGCGGAACATTGCATTCGGAAACCTCGGCAGCCATCATCATGGTAAAGTATCCCTGCATAACAGTCTGACTGATGTCCAGCACATTCACGTTAAAATCCGCCAGAGCGGTGCACACCCCGGCAATAATACCCACCCGATCCCTGCCAACAACAGTAACAATTGCTTTCATGTTGTTCTCCTCAGCACTCGTAGTCGGCGGCCACCCGGGTATTCAGCAGGTGGTGGAAATGGGTCTTGGCTTCCAGATGCAGCGGATGGGAGGCATAAGCCGTCAGCGCCTCCCGGCTTTCAAACTCGGAATAGAGGGCGTAGTCCATTCCGTTGAAGGCACGGCGGATTTCCAGATGCTTCAGGCCCGGGATCTTTCCCACCAGAGGCTCCAGGACGGACGCAATCAGCTTCACCGCCTCCTCCTTGTCCACGCCTTCCTTCAGGGTATACAGTACAATATGCTTAACCATAATCTTACTCCTCCTGATTATTTCTATTTTTCTTCCAGTATCTCACCGCAAGGACAATGCCAATTCCCAACCACATGACTGCAAAAATGAAATTCATCCTATTCAGCCAATTCAGGCCCCTATACAGATTAAACACCGCCAACGCGAAGGAGAAAAAAATATAAATGAGATCCATGGGAACACCTCATGTGAATGGATAGATTCCGGAAAACACACAGATAAATTGGTATTTGTCGGGATGTTTTGGGAACGTTGCAAAAAACACTGTAGGGGAGGCATTCATGCCTCCCGGCG
>CAMFFO010000062.1 GCA_945949735.1 uncultured Clostridia bacterium
TTAGAATGAAGCACTTTTGTAAACAAAAGGTTGCGGGCGGATAATATCCGCCCCTACGATATAATTTTGATATCAATTTACCAAGGAGACAATATTATGAAAGTCATTTTATTACAGGATGTCAAGGGCAAGGGCAAGAAGGGGCAGATGATCGAGGTTTCCGACGGCTATGCCCGCAACTACATGCTGCCCCGGAAAATCGCTGTGGAGGCCACACCCGACGCGGTGAACACCATGCGTATGAACGACAAGGCCACCCAGGAGCGGATCGCCCGGGAGAAGGCGGAGGCTATGGAAATTTCCAGGAAGCTGCGGGAAATGACCGTCACCGTCACCGCCAAGGGAGGCGGAGCGGGCAGGCTTTTCGGCTCCGTGACCAACCAGGAGATCGCCGACGCCCTGGCCAAAACCGGCATCCAGCTGGACAAGCGGAAGATCACCATTGCCGAGCCCATCAAGAACGTGGGCACCTACACCGTTACCTGCAAGCTGGGCTACGAAATCTCCGCCCCCCTGACCGTGAAAATCGAGGAAGCGTAAACAAGCAGGAAAGATCAATTGACGTTTGTAGAGTTCCAAACACGTTGCATTGCTACCGTAGGGGCGGCTATTAGCCGCCCGAAAACGTTCAAGTTTCTGAGCGTTTCCGATAAACGGAAGCACTTTCGTTGACGAAACAAAAGCGGGCGGCTAATAGCCGCCCCTACGATGGCATCTCGACAAACACCAATTTGGCATCGAACCAGGAATGAGAAGGGAGGAAAAAGCGTGGATGAAGAGCTGCTTTCCCGGCAGCCGCCCCAGTCGCTGGAGGCGGAGCAGTCTGTACTGGGCTCCATCCTCATCGACAGCCGCTGTATCACCGATGTGGTGGGTGTGGTAACGCCGGAGGATTTCTACCTCCAGCAGAACCGGGAGATTTTTGAGACCATCTACACCATGTTCAATTACTCCCAGACCATCGACCCTGTCACCGTGCTGGACAAGATGAAGGAGCTGGGATACTATCACGACAATTCCCGGGACTACATCCTCCAGCTGATGGAGATCACTCCCACCGCGGCAAACGTGGTGCGCTACGCGAACATTGTCCGGGAGAAGTCCATGCTCCGCGGCCTCAGCCAGGCCGCTGTGGACATCCACGAGATGGTTCATACCGAGGTGGGCACCCCGGCGGAGATGCTGGAATCCGCCGAGAAGAAGATCTACGCCCTGCGCAAGGGCGAGCGGGGGGACTCCCTGGAGCATATCGGCACCACCTTGCACAAGGTCTTTGACCGCTTGACGGAGCTGAGCCAGTCGGACTCCATGATCCCCGGCCTCTCCACCGGAATGCGGGATCTGGACACCAAAATCAACGGCCTGAATAAGTCCGATCTGCTGCTGGTGGCTGCCCGGCCCGCCATGGGCAAGTCCGCCTTCGCCCTGAACATCGGGGTGAACGTGGCGAAGAAATACAAGAAAACCGTGGCCATCTTCAACCTGGAAATGTCCCGGGAGCAGTTGGCCATGCGCTTACTC
The DNA here is from genome assembly GCA_945949735.1 of uncultured Clostridia bacterium. Classification (GTDB taxonomy): domain Bacteria; phylum Bacillota; class Clostridia; order Oscillospirales; family Oscillospiraceae; genus Faecousia. The sequence goes on from CAMFFO010000062.1 coordinate 1,522, forward strand.
GCCAACGAGAGCTTTGTGGAGCTGCAGAAGCTGGCCACCGGCAAGCTCAGCGAGGAGGAATGGAGCAAACTGTGCATGGCCTCCGCTGCCTTAAGCCAGACGGACATCCGCATTGACGACAATCCCACCGTCACCGTGGCGGACATCAACGCCAAGTGCCGCAGACTGGACAACCTGGGCCTGGTTATCATCGACTACCTGCAGCTGATGCAGGGCTCCGGCTATGGCCGCAACTCCGACAACCGGGTCACCGTGGTGGGTGAGATTTCCCGCTCCTTAAAGATTATGGCCAAGGAGCTGAACATCCCCGTGATCTGCCTGAGCCAGCTGTCCCGTGCCGTGGAAAGCCGCACGGACAAGCGGCCCATTTTGTCGGATCTGCGGGAATCCGGCGCCATCGAGCAGGATGCGGACTCGGTGATGTTCCTGTACCGGGACGAATACTACAACCCCAACACCGAGGACAAGGGCGTGGCTGAGTGCATCGTGGCCAAGAACCGCCACGGAGAGACCGGAGCCGTGAAGCTCCAGTGGATCGGCCAGTACCAGGCCTTTGCCGACCGGGAGTGGAAGCATGCTGAATAAGCTTCTGGAATTTATCCGTCGGTATGGGCTGATTTCCCCGGGGGACCGGGTGATCTGCGCAGTCTCCGGCGGGACGGACTCCGTTGCGCTGCTTGTTGCCCTGTATCTGCTGCGGGAAAACCTGGGCATCACTCTGGAAGCGGCCCATTTCAACCACCGCCTCCGGGGGGAGGAGTCCGACGGGGATGAGGCCTTTGTAAAGGCGCTCTGCGACCGCTATGAGATCCCTCTGCACCTGGGCTCCGGGGAGATCGTGCCCGGGAAGAAGGGGCTGGAGGCTGCCGCCCGGGAGGCCCGGTACGCATTCCTGAGGGGCCTGCCCGGAAAAATCGCCACCGCCCACACCGCCGACGACAACGCGGAAACCGTGCTGCTGCATCTGGTGCGGGGCACGGGTTTGAAGGGGCTGGGAGGCATTGCCCCGATGAACGGGAGGGTGATCCGGCCCATGCTCACCGTCACCCGGCGGGAGGTGGAGCTGTTTTCGGCGGAATACGCCCTCCCCCACCGGGAGGATTCCACCAATGCAACCGACCTGTTTCTGAGAAACCGGATTCGCCGGAAGGTCATGCCCCTTCTGGCGCAGGAGAACCCCTCTCTGGCGGAAACCATGAGCACCATGGCCCTGGGGCTGCGGGAGGACGAAAAGTACCTGTCCCAGATGGCGGGGGAAGCGCTTCCGGCGGTAACGGAGCTTCGGGAAATGCACCCGGCCCTCCGGGTAAGGGCTTTGGAACGGTTTTTGAAGGAAAACGGCGTTCCCGAGCCGGAGAAGCGGCACATTGCCCTGATGGAGCAGCTGGTGTTTTCCGACAAGCCATCGGCAAGGGCGGATTTCCCCGGGGGCGTCGTCATTGCCCGGCGGTATGACACGCTGGAGGCTCTGGGGGAGGCGCAGCCGCTTCCGGAGCGGGTGCTGGAAGGCGGCCTGGAGCTGCCGGAATTGGGGCTGCGGGCGGTATGTGTCGCCGCGGAAGAAATTGTGAATACCCCGGACACCTTCACGGTGGTTCCCCGGGGGAAAATGGTCATTCGAAGCCGCTGTCCGGGGGACAGAATCCTGCTCAGCGGCGGGACAAAATCCTTAAAAAAGCTGTTCATCGATCGAAAAATTCCCGCGCGCCAACGCAATCAGATCCCTGTGGTCTGCGACGAGGCGGGCATTCTGGGCGTTTACGGCATCGGCGCGGATCGCAACCGGATCCCGCAGACACTGCCCGCCGTAACCATCCGGTTTGAGAAAACAGAGGAGCGCTGACAGAGCGGCAAATTGTTGTTTAGCGCACTGACTCCAAATTTCCTGTCATTGCGAACCAGTGCGCACACTGGTGTGGCAATCCCCCGGTTAGAGGAGAAATGTATCGACAACTGCCCCACAGAGCGGGAAGACCTTGCAATTTTTGGTGGTAATCGTTACCTGGTTCCATGGGGCCGGGGGATTGCCACGACCAGTGTGCGCACTGGTCTCGCAATGACAGGAAAGTTTGAGGCAGAGCAACAAACACCAATTTATATTTCCATTATCAATCAAAAATCAGACGATTGGGAGGCCGGTTATGGAAAAGGATATTCAGGAAATTCTGCTTACCGAGGAGCAGATCCAGCGGCGCATTCAGGAGCTGGGGGAGGAGCTGACCCGGGAGTATGCCGGGAAGAACCCCGTCATTGTGGGCGTGCTGAAGGGCGTGGTGGTTTTCTATGCGGACATGATCCGCCAGATCAAGACCCCCTGCCAGATGGACTTTATGTGGATCTCCTCCTACCAGGGGACGGATTCCACCGGGAAAATGGTGGTCAAGCGGGATGTTTCCGCGAATATTCAGGGACGTCATGTGCTGATCCTGGAGGATATCTACGACACCGGCAGCTCCCTGGACTTTACCTACCGGCATCTTCTGGAGAAGAAGCCTGCCTCCTTAAAAATCTGCACCCTCCTGGACAAGCCCGAGCGCCGCAGGCCCGGCATCACTCTGAAGCCGGACTATGTGGGCTTCACCATCCCCAACGCCTTTGTGGTGGGCTATGGCCTGGATTACAACGAATACTACCGGAATCTGCCCTATGTGGGCATTCTGAAGCCGGAAGCGTATATGTAAGATGATCATTGATGTGAGATAAATTGTTGTTTAGAAGTGCGCACCAAAAAAATCCTGTCATTGCGAGCCAGTGCGCACACTGGCTCGCAATGACAGCGTTAATTCGGTAAACACCAATTTATCGGACTTGGATTTTCCGGAAAGCTGAGAAAAGGAGATTTCCCAATTTGAAGAATCGAAGAATTATTCCCATTATAATTTATGCGGCGGTGCTGGTGCTGGTGTTCTCCTGGGCCACGGGGCTGTTCAGCCAGAAGGGCGCTGCCCTTAGCTACTCCCAGGTGGTGGATCTGTTCCGCGCGGAGCAGGTAAAATCCTTTGTGGTGAAGGATCAAACCATCACCATGGAGCTGCGCTCCCCCATTAACGGTCAAAGCACTGTGACCACCACGCTGGCCGACCCTCAGATCTTCCGCATGGAAATGAACGACCTGCTCCAGAGCCAGCGGGAATCCGGGGTGCTGACAAGCTTCGACTTTGTGCCGGAGAAGGGCTTTTCCGCCACGGAGCTGATTTTCCCGCTGCTTACTGTGGGCGTGGTTTTGCTGTTGCTGTGGGCCATGTTCATGGGCAGAATGAACAATTCCAACCCCATGAGCAATTTCGGCAAGGCCAGAACCGTTCTGGGGGTCCCCGACGGGAAGAAGGTCACCTTCGCCGACGTGGCAGGCGCAGACGAGGAGAAGGAGGAGCTGCGGGAGGTGGTGGATTTCCTGCGCGATCCCGGCAAGTATACGGAGATCGGCGCCCGGATCCCCCACGGCTTGCTGCTGGTTGGCCCTCCGGGTACCGGCAAAACCTTGCTTGCCCGGGCCGTGGCGGGGGAGGCGGACGTACAGTTCCTGTCCATCTCCGGCTCCGACTTTGTGGAGATGTATGTGGGCGTGGGCGCCAGCCGTGTCCGGGATCTGTTTGACCAGGCTAAGAAGGCGGCTCCCGCCATCATCTTCATCGACGAAATTGACGCGGTGGGCCGCAAGCGGGGCTCCGGCCTGGGCGGCGGCCACGACGAGAAGGAGCAGACTCTGAATCAGCTTCTGGTGGAGATGGACGGCTTCGGACGCACCGAGGGGGTCATCGTCATGGCGGCAACCAACCGTCCCGATATCCTTGACCCCGCGCTGCTGCGGCCCGGCCGGTTCGACCGGCAGATCCATGTGGGCGTACCCGACGTGAAGGGCCGGGAGGAGATCCTCAAGGTTCACGCCCGGGGAAAGAAACTGGCGGAGGATGTGAATCTGCGCACCGTGGCCCGTTCCACCTCCGGCTTCACCGGGGCGGATCTCAGCAATCTGCTGAACGAGGCCGCCATCCTGGCTGCCCGGGGCAACCGCGTGGCGCTGTCCATGGAGGATATGAACGAGGCCATGATGAAGATCCTGGCGGGCCCCGCGAAGCGCAGCCGCGTCCAGTCCCGCCGGGACCTGAAAACCACTGCCATCCACGAGTCCGGCCACGCGATTGCCATGTATTATCTGCCCACCCATGACCCGGTGCGGCATATCTCCATCGTGCCCCGGGGCAGCTCCCTGGGGGCTACCTGGTATCTGCCCAAGGAGGATTCCTCCAACCTGACCCGAAATGAGATGTACGAGCAGATCGTTGGCCTGCTGGGAGGCCGGGTGGCGGAGGACGTGTTTCTGGGGGATATTTCCGTGGGGGCCTCCAACGACATCGACCGGGCCACCAAGCTGGCCAAGGACATGGTAGCCCGCTATGGTATGTGTGAACGGCTGGGCACCGTGTCCTATCTCGACGGGGGCGAGGTGTTCATCGGCCGGGACTACCAGACCACCAAGAGCTACTCCGAGAAGGTGGCGGGCGCCATCGACGAGGAGGTCAAGAGCCTCATTGACCGGGCCTACGACCACTGCCGGAAGATCCTCACCGACCACGCGGACAAGCTGCAGCAGCTTTCGGACTACCTGCTGGCCAACGAGTCCATCAGCGGCGAGCAGTTTGCCCGGTTGATGGAGGGCAAGGAACTGGGCGAAGCCACCCAGACCGTGCTGTTCGACGGCTTCGATGATCCCAAGGAGCCGGAGAAACCCGGGGAGCGGGAATGATTGCTTCGGGCAGGGAATCCGCCCGGGGATACCGAAGAAGCGCAGACGCCGTAAAGAGAGTAAAACCGCTGCCCCAGGGGTGTGATCCCCTGGGGCAGTTTCTGTAACGGAGGCAGTGTACCTTTGACAATGTGATACGAGCCGCTTCCCGGCTTAAGTCAGCAGCCCGACAAATTGGTGTTCAGACGATCATATTTCGTAAGCGAAACGAATTGTTGTTTAGGCTATCGGCTTAAAACAGCAAACACGCAAATTGTTGTTTACACAAAAAGGCTGTCATCCCGAGCGAGCGCAGCGAGTCGAGGGATCTACGCATTTTGTTTCGCTTTCGGGTAAATTCAGTGCCAAGATCCTTCGACTTCGCTGCGCTTCGCTCAGGATGACAGGGTTTTCTGTTGCTTGAGGTTGTGCGCTAAACAACAATTTGCCGGGTTGCTGCGGAAAGCTGATAGCCTAAATTGGTGTTTGTCGGGCTGTCGCCCGAGTTGACGGTGGCCAGTTGACAGTGGACAGTTATGGAGTCCCTTCGGGACAATTTCAAATATAGCGTTCAGTAATATTGCGATTTTTCGGAATATTTACCGATATTTATCATTACAATTATTTCAAATAATCCCCGAAGGGGATACCATAACTGTCCACTTTCCACTGTCAACTATCAACTGTAGCCGTGCGACAAACACCAGTTTCCCGTTTGGCTGCTTGGAGGGATCAGTGGGCTGCGGTTTCCAGGAAGTGTGTTAGCTCCGGAAAATCGCCATGGGGATATTGGGCGATGTCCGCGCCCTGCTTGTTGATCATGCAGGGGGTGAGCAGAAACACCCGCATTCCCAGTTCCCGGGCAACCATATCCTCCTGAACGTCGTTGCCCACCATCAGGCACTCCTCGGGGGATACCCCCAGCTTTTCGGTGACTTCCCGGTAGTACAGCAGGTTCGGCTTGCAGGAGCGGGAGTTTTCGTAGGTGGTGATCAGCTCAAAGCGCTCCGGAGTCAGGCCCGCCCAGCGAATCCGCGCCCGGGTGGCAACGGCGGGAAAGATGGGGTTGGTGGCCAGGGCGGTGCGAAGCCCCAGCTCCCGGCATAGCTCCACCGCCCGGGCCGCCTGATCGGTTTGGCCGCAGACCGACTGCACTTGCTCAAAATCCGTGCAGTAGTATTCCTCAAATAGAGGCATATCCTCCAGAACCCGGGGGCCGAACCGGCCCTGGAAGCATTCCCAAAAGACCGCTTCATTGGTTCGGCTTCCGTCGTTTTGCACCATGGCGGCAGTACCGCGCCAGATGGCGTCGATCAGTTCTTTGGCCGGATAGTTACGGGGGGCCAGCTTCCGGGCCAGGAGCCCGAAATAGGCTTGTACAAAGGTATCCTGATCCATGGGCAGCAGAGTGCCGTCCAGGTCAAACAGAACGGTGGTTAGCTTCATATCGGAGCCGCTCCTTTTTCATTTCCACGCAGTATATCATATTCTGCCCCGGGATGCAAGCCCGGAGCGGGCAGGGAGGCGCAAAGCGGAATGAAACAAGCCCGGAAGCGGGCAAATCCCAGTTGCAACGGAAAAGGAAATCGCGTATAATAAAGGCGACACCGCACAATGGGGACTGCAGGCTTCGCAACACCTACTGTCGGGAGGGGCAGCGACTCCTCCCGGAAGAAAGCAAAAGCAACAGACCTTGAATAGCCGGTTGGAAGGGGGCTTTTCCATGCTGGCGTTGGCATATATCTTCGGCAATCTTTTCTGCGTGGTTCTTCTGCTCATTTTGATCAGCGGAATCATTTCCGAACAGGAGTCCCGGGAGAAAAATACCTTCCTGGCTCTGATCTTTACAGCCATGCTCTATATCCAGTGCTCCACCCTATGGCAGATGATGGGCGGCAGCGTCATGAATCACAGGGCTTTCTGCGCCCTTTCCCGGTGCCTGTGCGCCGTGCTGGGGTATGTCTGCTTCCAATATCTGTACCTGATGACCACGGGACGGTTTTCCCGGAGCCTGGCGGCAATGCTCCCCGGAATCCTGCTGGCGACGCTTTCCGTCGCGTCCGTCTGGACGGAGTGGCTCTTCCGGGTGGATGGGGATAACCGGGTTGTCCCCGGAGCCTGGTACGCGCTGGATCGGATCCTTGCCAATGCCTACTATGTGATGACCGCGGGCGTATCCCTGGCTAAGTGGCGCGCATCCCGGAATCCTTACATTCGCCGCCGGGCGCTGACAGCGGCCAGCATCGCGGTACCGGTGCTGCTTGTGGAGATGATCCAGCTGATGGATCCAAGCCTGGAGCTCCATGGTTACGGCGTTGTTCTGGCCATCTGCAGTGTATTCATCCGGCTCCAGAAGCACAGCGCCCAAGAGTCTCTCCAGGCTCTGCGGATTCAGCGGGAAAATGCCACCCGCTACCGCAACACCCTGCTGTCCAATGCGCTGCAGTTTATGGTGGTGAATCTGAGCAGGGATTCCGTTCTGGAGCTCTCGGTGCCACAGAAGCCGGAGATCACGTTGGAGAGTACGCTCCTCAGCGGCAAGCTGCCCTCCCGGCGGTATTCCGATACGGTTCGGGTTTGGAACCAGCGCATTGAGGGGCTGACCGAGGAGGAGAAAAATCGGATTTTTCTGCCTGCGTGCCTGCTGCGCCGCTTTGCCGACGGCGAGAGCCGGATCACGGAGACGTTTCGGGTGGTGAAGGAAGGAAAGGTATTCTGGTGCCGCCAGGATATGATCCTCACCCGGAACTCCCAGACCGGAGATGTGGTGGCGACGCTGACGGTTTACGACATCACTCAGCAAAAAATTCAGGATCAGTCCTACGATACCCAGCAGCGGATCATTCGGGCTCTGGCCAGCGGTGTTTCCGCCTATTGGATCTTGGATTGGGAGACTGAACAGGTGCTTTCCCATCAGACGGAGAACGAACGCATCCGGGCTTTCTCCGAGCGCATCCTGGCCCAGGGCACCTACACCGGCGCACTGCAGTACCTTTTTTCCACCCTGGTGGATGAGAACATCCGGGAGGAGCTGATGGGCTATGTCCGGGTGGAGGAAATCCGGCGCAGACTCTCGGAGGCGGATCAGTACTCTCCGCCGCTGTACCTGGCCGCCCAGGGCTTCTACTTCCAGATGGCCTATTCGGCGATCTATGTAGGGGAGCGGAAGGCTTTCCTGGTGTCTGCCCGGGAGATCACGGATACGGTGCGCCGGGAGCGGAACCTCCGCCGGGAGCTGGCCAAGGCGCTGGAGGATGCCCGTTCCGCCAGCCAGGCCAAGACTGATTTCCTGTTGAATATGTCCCATGACATCCGCACCCCCATGAACGCCATTCTGGGATTCATTGAACTGGCCAGGAGAAACGCGGGAGACCCCGACCGGGTTTTGGACGCGCTGGAGAAGGGCAGACGATCCGGCGAGCACCTGCTCAGCCTGATCAACGATATTCTGGATATGTCCCGGATCGAAAGCGGCAAGGTGATTCTGAACCGGGAAATCATCGATGTGAAGGAGCATATTTCACGGTTTGAGGATATGTTCCGCATCCCCATGGAGGAAAAGGGGCTGACGTTTGCGGTAATCAACGATACCCGCACCCCCTATATTTACGGCGACTATCTTCGCATCACCCAGGTGATCGCAAACCTGCTGAGCAACGCCATGAAGTTCACGCCTCCGGGGGGCAGCGTGGTTTACCACGGCATCGAGCTGCCCACCCGGTGGGAGGGCTTTGCCAGCTATGAAATTCACATCCGGGATACGGGCATCGGAATGGACGAGGAATTCCAGAAGCGGATGTTCGACGCCTTTGAACGGGCGGAAAACTCCACCGTCAGCGGCGTTCAGGGCACGGGCCTGGGACTGGCCATTTCCCGGAAGCTGGTGGATCTGATGGGGGGCGAGCTGCGCTGCACCAGCCAGCCCGGCAAGGGGACGGAGTTTGTATTCACGTTCACGGTGCCGGTTGCCCCCGCGCCTGAGCGGAAGCAGGCCGCCGGGACGCCGGAGCTGAAGGGGAAACGGATCCTCCTGGTGGAGGACAACGAGCTGAACCGGGAGATTGCCCGGGAGATCCTGATAGAGGAGGGCATCTCGGTTACCGAGGCTGTCAACGGGGCCCAGGCGGTGGAGCTTGCCCGCGTTGCCAAGCCCGGAGATTACGACGCGGTGCTGATGGATATTCAGATGCCGGTGATGGACGGCTATGAGGCCACCCGGCAGATCCGGCTGCTCCCGGATCCGGGGCTATCCGGCATCCCCATCATCGCCATGACCGCCGATGCCTTTGCCGAGGATAAGCGCCGGGCTCTGGAGGCCGGGATGAACGACCATATCGCCAAGCCCGTGAATGTGAAAACCCTTCTGACGGTGCTGGCCCAGCACATTTTCGCGTCTCCCGCCCGGACAGAGGATAATCCCTGAGGGAGAAAGGAACCGAACAGCCCCGGAGGAAACCTCCGGGGCTGAATACGCAATGGAAAGATGAATTGTTGTTTACAGCACTATCACCGTAGGGGCGGATATTATCCGCCCGCAACCT
>CAMFFO010000063.1 GCA_945949735.1 uncultured Clostridia bacterium
CCACGACCAGTGTGCGCACTGGTCTCGCAATGACAGCATTTTTTCAAACAACAATATGTCGGGCGACTGCGTCAGTCTGACGGGTGGAAATCCGATCAGTATAGCTCCTGAATGATTTTGGCGCACCGGTCCAGGCCCAGTTCTCCGCTGTTGAGGGTGACGGAGTAGTTGAGGGCGTCGCCCCACTTCATATCGGTGTAGAACCGGTAATAGGCGGCCCGGCGTTTGTCCTTGTCCCGGAGCCGCTGCTGGGCGATGGCTTCCCGCTCCCCGTACTCCCGGACGATGCGCTCGGCCCGGAAAACCATGTCCGCGTGGACGAAAACCCGGAGGCAGTCCGCCTTGTCCCGGAGAATGAAGTCCGCGCACCGGCCCACAATGACGCAGGAACCCTCCTGCGCCAGCTTGGAAATGATGTCGTATTGGATCACCCAGAGCTGATCCTCGTTGGTGGGGCCGAAGCTGCGGTCTGAGAATGCGGAGGACAGAAAGCTTCCCGGCGTGTATTCGCCCGCATCCCGGATATAGCTTTCCGTGAAACCACTCTTCTGGGCGATGGCCTGGATCAGCTCCGCGTCGTAGCAGGGGATGCCCAGCTGCTGCGCCACGGTCTTTCCGATGGTACGCCCTCCGCTTCCGAACTGGCGGCTAATGGTAACGATTCTGTTTTTCATAGCAGTTCTCCCTCCTGACGAAGCACACGATAGGTTTGACGGATCAGCAACGCTGCGACGGCAAAGGTCAAAAGATCCGAAACCGGCATGGAATACAAAACGCCGTTCAGCCCGAAAAACAGCGGCAGAAGCAAGGCAAAGCCAACGCCGAACACCACCTCACGAAGCATGGACAGAATCGTAGAGGCCGCCGCCTTTCCCATGGACTGCAGGAAAATTAAGCAGGCCTTGTTGATACAGGCGAAGATCACCATGCAAAGATAAATTCGGAAGGCTTTGACGGCGAACTGCGTGTAGTAGACACTCTCGTTGGACGCGCCGAAGATTCCGATGAGCTGCCGTGGGAAGAACTCCACCAGAATAAAGGCCACAGCTCCCACGGCTGCCTCCGCCAGCAGAAGCCGGGTAAAAAGCGATTTTACCCGGTCCCGCTTTCCGGCTCCCATGTTGAAGCCTACGATGGGAATGCAGCCTGCCGCCATGCCTACCACGATGGAAATGACAATCTGGAAGAACTTCATGACGATGCCTACCACGGCCATGGGGATCTGGGCGTACTGCTCCTGGCCGAAAATCGGATCCAGGGCCGCATACTTACGGAGCATATTGTTGACGGCGGCCATGGCAGCCACCAGGCTGATCTGGGAGAGGAAGCTGGTAACGCCCAGCGCCAGCGTCCGGGTGCAAACCGAAGCGCGCAGCCGGAAGCAGCCCTTGTCCGGACGGATGGTTTTCATATGCAGAAGGTACCATACCGAAAGAACTGCCGTCAGTACCTGGCCGATGACGGTTGCCACGGCGGCGCCCATCATACCCCATCGGAACAGGAAAATGAAAACGGGGTCCAGGATGATATTGGTAATGGCGCCCGCAATGGTGGAGGCCATGGCAAATTTCGGACTTCCGTCGGCGCGGATAATGGGGTTCATAGCCTGGCCGAACATATAGAAGGGAATGCCCAGGGTAATATAGAAGAAATACTCCTGGCAGAGGCGGAAGGTCTCCTCATTCACAGTGCCGCCGAACATGGCGATCAAGCTGTCCGAGGCTGCAAGATAAACAGCCGTCAGCAGCAGGCTGCTTGCCAAGGTCATGACAACGGAATTGCCCACGCTCTGCCGGGCGGAATAGCCCTCGTTCCGGCCAAGACGGATGCTGACATAGGCGCAGCAGCCGTCGCCGATCATCACCGCGATGGACAGAGCCACCACGGTCAGGGGGAACACCACTGTATTGGCCGCGTTGCCGAAGGAGCCGAGATAGTCGGCATTGGCAATGAAAATCTGGTCGACAATGTTATACAGGGCGCCGACCAGCAGAGAAATGATGCACGGAATCGCGTAGCGCTTCATCAGGCGGCCTACGTTCTCCGTGCCGAGAAATTGATTGGATTGCTCCATTGTTTTCACCGTTCCTTCAAAATTGTAATGTGTTCCCGTGGGGAACGAAAAAGAGCGGCACTTCTGCGCAACCGGTTTTACGCAGAAATGCCACTCGTTGTTGCAATGATTATACACGGTTTTGCCCCATTTTGCAAAGGACATTTTGAACAATTTCCTGGCGCTTTTCAGGAAGATGCCCGGGATATTCTGACCGAATCCGGGGATCCTTGGTTCCATGAAATCCTTGCGTAATTTCTTCTGCCGTATCGACGAAGCGTAGCAACAAATTGGTGCTTGTCAAAAAACGCTGTCATTGCGAGCCAGTGCGCACACTGGCGTGGCAATCCCCCGGTTGAAAGGAACCAGGTAACGATTACCACCAAAAATCGTGGAGGCTCCCTCTTTTGGAGTGCTATTCGGTACATTTCTCCACTGACTGGGGGATTGCCACGACCAGTGTGCGCACTGGTCTCGCAATGACAGAATACTTGGAGCGAAGCGATAAACACCAATTTGTCTCGCGGTAATTCTATTGGCCAACAGGCTGTTTCTGCAGCCTGCATCACCGGGGGATGCGGGCGAGGAAATGGAATGCGCAATACAAATGCTTAGCAGAGGCGATTTTTGCTGTTTGTCCGCCGGAAAAGTACAGCAATCCTTTCCAAACACACAAATCAGCGAATTGGGGCAAAGAAAAGGAAAAAGAGAATGGATTACTGTGCACAATACACAAATTCGACGCCGGATAGGCGCGGAAACCCCTGCAAAAATGAATTTTTTGAAAGGAAAAATCGCATAATTTCTGGGCGACGCCTGGGTTTGGAGGGCTGGAACCGGGGATCTTTGAGATTTTGTACTTGCAAAATTGCAAAATTGGATGTATAATACATCCATTCCAATTTTTGGGGCGATGCCCCGATAAGAAAAGACGAGGAGGATTCCGTAATGAAAATGAAGAAGATGCTTGCGATCGTTTTGGCCCTGACCATGGCTCTCTCGCTGGCTGCCTGCGGCTCCGGCGGTTCCGCGAAGATGACGATGGGTACCGGCGGTACCTCCGGCACCTACTACGCCTTCGGCGGTGTGTTGGGTCAGTACATTAAGAATAACGCGGGAATTGATGTGACCGTGGTTTCCACCGACGGCTCCAAGGCCAATATCGAATCCATTGATTCCGGCGACTATCAGCTGGGTACCGTTCAGTCCGACGTTATGGCCTACGCCTGGGCGGGCAGCCGTTCTTTTGAGGCCAACGGCAAGATCGACTCCTTCCGGGTCGTGGCCGGTCTGTACGCCGAGGCGGTTCAGCTGGTGACCATGAACCCCGAGATCAAGTCCGTCGCCGACCTGAAGGGCAAGAGCGTTTCCATCGGCGCTCCCGGCTCCGGTGTTTACTTCAACGCTATGGATGTGCTGGCCGCCGCGGGCCTGACCGAGAATGATATCAAGGCCCAGTACCAGAGCTTTGCCGACAGCACCGATGCCCTGAAGGACGGCAAGATCGACGCCGCCTTCATCGTGGCCGGCGCTCCCACCGCTGCCATTACCGAGCTTTGCACCACCAACAGCGCTTACCTGGTTCCCATCGACGGCGATATCGCCGCGAAGCTGATGGCCGACTGCGCATTCTACACTTCCTATGTCATTCCTGCCGGAACCTACGCCGGTCAGACTGAGGATGTGACCACCGTCACCGTGAAGGCCACCCTGATCGTTGCCGCTTCCGCCAGTGAGGACGATGTCTACAACCTGACCAAGGCCATTTTTGACAACGTGGACGCCATTGCAGCCGAGAACGGCAAGGGCAAGGAGCTGAGCATTGAAAATGCCACCAGCGGTATGGCTGCTCCCTTCCATGCCGGAGCCGCCAAGTATTTCGCCGAGAAGGGCGTAACGGTTCCCACCGAGTAAGCAAGCAAAGCGGAACTCTGGCTGCGGCGAGTGATTCGCCGCAGCCAGTCCGTATTATCCATTTTCCCCAGGAGGTAGTCAATGGCATTCTTGAAGAAAAAAACAAAGACGGAAGAGCCCATGGATCTGGATGCCGTCATGAAAAAGTATGACAGGGAGTCCAATGTCCGCGTCTGGGAGGGAAAGTCCAGGTTCGCGGTGAACTGCGTGCTGGCCGCGTTTTCCCTGTTCTGTTTGTATGTGACCCTGTTCACCAGCTGGCTGGAGGAGCTCCGGCTCACCACCTTTGTGGCCTGGATCGTGCTGCTGGGCTTTTTGGTGTTCCCCGCCCGGAAAGGGCATCAGAGGGTAAACTATATTCCCTGGTACGATATTGTAATGATGGTTCTCGGCACGGGGGCGTTCCTCTATTTCTCCTTCAATGCTGTTGATATCATCCAGCAGGGCAGTAATCTGGCCTGGTATCAGGTGGTCATCGGTATTGTGGCCATCCTGACGTTGGCCGAGGTCTGCAGACGGAGCGTGGGTCTGCCCATCCTGATCGTGGCGGGGTGCTTCCTTGTCTACGCTCTGATCTGGGGCCTTTCCAACCCCTCGTTCCTGCGCAGGCTGAATTACTCCGTCCGGTACCTGTTCTACAGCAAAGAGGGCATCTTCTCCACGCCCATCAACGTCTGCTCCAAATTTATTGTTGTCTTTATTATTTTCGGCGCGTTCCTGGAGCGCACCGGAATCGCGGATTTCTTCATTAACATCTCCAATGCAGCGGTGGGCGGCTTCTCCGGCGGTCCCGCCAAGGTCGCCGTGGTGGTCAGCGCCATGGAGGGCATGGTTTCCGGCTCCTCCGTGGCCAATACCGTGGGCTCCGGCTCTGTGACCATTCCGCTGATGAAGAAAACCGGCTATGAGCCTGAATTTGCTGCCGCTGCCGAGGCTTCGGCATCCACCGGAGGTCAGATCATGCCCCCCATCATGGGCGCGGCGGCCTTCCTGATGGCGGACTACGTCCAGATCCCCTACGGCCAGATCGTTCTGAAGGCGATCCTTCCCGCTGTACTGTATTTCGCGGGCATTTTCATCTCCGTCCACCTGGAGGCGAAAAAGCTGGGACTGCGGGGCCTCAAGCGGGAGGAGCTTCCCAAGATCCGGCCCCTGCTGAAGCAGGTCTATCTGCTGCTGCCCCTGGTTCTGCTGATCTACCTGGTCAGCACCAGCACCAAGAGCATCCAGTACGCGGCTGCCATCGCCATTGTGGCTGCGGTGGTTGTCAGTATGTTCAACAAGGGCAACCGGATCACGCCCAAGCGGCTGCTGGAGGCCCTGGCCGCCGGCGGTCAGGGAACCATTACCGTTGCCGCTGCCTGCGGTATCGCGGGCATCATCGCGGGCACCATTACCATGACGGGCCTGGCCAATATGCTGATCAACGGGATTGTGGTTTTGGCCGGCAACCAAGTGATTATCGCGTTGTTCCTGACCATGCTCTGCTGCATTGTGCTGGGCATGGGTGTTCCCACCACTGCCAACTACTGCATCATGGCGGCCACCTGCGCGCCCATCCTGATCCGAATGGGTGTCCCGGCTGTCGCGGCACATTTCTTCGTGTTCTATTTCGGCATCGTTGCCGATCTGACGCCCCCTGTTGCCCTGGCGGCTTACGCGGGCGCGGCCATTGCCCAGGGCAATCCCATGAAAACCGCCCTGGTCTCCACCAAGCTGGCCATCGGAGCGTTTATTGTGCCCTATGTGTTCGCCCTGAATCCTGCCATGCTGCTGGTGGATACCAATCTGGCTGAGGTTATTCTGATCAGCATCACCTCCCTGATCGGTATTTTCGGCGTGTGTGCCGCGCTGGAAGGATATGTATTCCGGAAGATGCCCTGGATCCTTAGAATTGCCAGCGGTGTGGGCGGCCTGATGCTGATTTATCCCGGCTTAGTGACGGACAGTGTAGGCATTATTCTGGTTGGCGGATCGATGGCCGTGCAGTATATTACCAGCAGAAAGGCAAGCATTCCCGCTGCAGATTAAGAGTCCCTTTTTACACGGATGGGCCGGTCCCACGAAAGCAATATTGAACAAACGAAAGAACTGTCATTCCGAGCCAGTGACATCGGTCACTGGTTCGTAATGACAGTTTTTCCTTTTGTGTTGCGTGGGGGTTGACTTTTACCCAGGGCCTTATACAATGATAAAAGGACAACGGAAAATCACGGGGCAGCGGATGCCGCCGATCCCGGAGAAAATGGGAGGATCACAGCAATGGAAGAGAATCCGAAATATCTGGATGAAAGCCTGAGCTTTCAGGAGCGGGCGGAGGATCTGGTCAGCCGCATGACCCTGGAGGAGTGCGCTGCCCAGCTGCTTCACGACGCCAAGGGCGTGGAGCGCCTGGGAGTGAAGGACTACAACTGGTGGAACGAGGCCCTCCACGGCGTGGCAAGAGCCGGTATGGCCACGGTATTTCCCCAGGCCATCGGTATGGCAGCTTCTTTTGACGAGGAACTGATGGAGGACGTGGCCGCTGTGATCTCCACGGAGGGCCGGGCCAAGTACAACATCAGCCAGAAATGGGGCGACTACGGTATCTATAAGGGACTGACCTTTTGGTCTCCCAACGTGAATATCTTCCGGGACCCCCGGTGGGGCAGGGGACAGGAGACCTACGGCGAGGACCCCTATCTGACGGAGAAAATGGGCGTCAGCTTTGTGAAGGGAATTCAGGGGAATGATCCCCGGTATCTGAAGGCTGCCGCCTGCGCCAAGCACTTCGCGGTGCACAGCGGCCCGGAGAAGCTCCGCCATGAATTCGACGCACGGGTTTCCGGACAGGATCTGGAGGAGACCTATCTTCCTGCTTTCCACGCCCTGGTGGACGCCGGGGTGGAGGGGGTTATGGGCGCCTACAACCGGGTGAATGGAGAGCCTGCCTGCGGAAGCAAAACGCTGCTTCAGGAGATCCTGACGGAGCGGTGGGGCTTCCGGGGGTATGTGACCTCGGACTGCTGGGCGGTGGCGGATTTCCACCAGCATCACAAGGTGACCTCCGCTCCCGAGGAATCAGTGAAGCTGGCCCTGGAGAACGGCTGTGTGCTGAACTGCGGCTGCACTTATGAGCGGGTGCTCCACGCGGTGGAGCTGGGGCTGCTGACCGAGGAGCAGGTGCGCCATGCCGCGGTGGTGCTGATGACCACCCGGATGAAGCTGGGAATGTTTGATGCGCACACGCCCTTCGATCATCTGGGGATGCTGGATGTGGATACGGACTACAGCCGCAGCATCAATGCGCGGATGACCCGGGAGTCGCTGGTTCTGCTGAAAAACAACGGCATTCTGCCGCTGGCCAAGGAGAAGCTTCATTGCGTTTCCGTCATCGGCCCCAACGCCAACTCTGTGACGGCGCTGGAGGGCAACTACCATGGCGCTTCCAGCCAATATGTCACGGTGCTGGAGGGCATTCAGGCCAGCCTGCCGGAGTGCAGGGTGCTCTACTCCAAGGGCTGCCACCTGTATGCGCCGGAGGAATTCGACTGCGCCGACCGGCTGGGGGAAGTGAAGGCCATGGCGGAAGTGTCGGATCTGGTGATTCTGGTGACCGGCCTGGACGAGACCATCGAGGGCGAGGAATCGCCGGGGCAGGAGATGAGCGGCGACCGGAAGGAGCTGCTGCTGCCTCCCCCCCAGCAAGAGCTGGTGGACATCCTCTGCAAGGGGAATACGCCTTTTATCATTGCGAATTTAAGCGGCGGAGCCATGGATTTTGGAGCCGGAAATCAGGGTGCCGCGGCAATCATCCAGGGCTGGTATCCCGGAGCCATGGGCGGCAAAGCCATTGCGGATCTGCTGCTGGGCGAATTCAGCCCCAGCGGCAGGCTCCCTGTTACCTTCTATAAAAATGAGAATATTCTCCCGGATTTCTGTGACTACAGTATGCAGGGCAGAACCTACAAGTATTTCACCGGGGAGCCGCTGTTCCCCTTCGGCTTCGGTCTGAGCTATACGAAGTTTGCCTACCGGGATCTGAAAACAGAGGGACCGGTGGAGCCAGGGCAGGCGGCACGGGCCACGGTGACGGTGGAAAACACGGGAAGCATGGACTCTGACACGGTGGTGGAGTTTTACTTGAAGGATGTGGAGGCATCCGTGGAAACCCCCAGATACCGCCTGTGCGCCTTCCGGCACATTTCTCTGAAGGCCGGGAAAAGGGCGGAGGTTTCCGTGGAGATACCCCCAGAGATGTTCGCGCTTGTCACGGAAACGGGCGAGCGGGTTTATGAGCCGGGAGAATTCCTTCTCTATGCCGGCGGCTCCCAGCCAGATGCGTACAGCCAAAAGCTCACGGGAGAAAACGTCCTCACCGCGTCCATCCTTCTGAAATAAAAAAGAGCGGGCAGCCGGATGGCTGTCCGCTCAGACTGTTTACTGCAGGCCCTGCTCGTAGGCCTCGATCATCTTCTTGACCATCTGACCGCCGACGGAGCCGGCTTCACGGGAGGTCAGGTCGCCGTTGTAGCCCTGCTTCAGGTTCACGCCGACTTCGTTGGCCGCCTGCATCTTGAACTTGTCCATAGCCTCCCGAGCCTCGGGGATGTTGATCTGGTTGTTGCTTTTCATACCAAACTCTCTCCTTGTGTGGTTTTCCGGAAAGACCAGACGCTTTCCGGGGGAAAACGACCTTTTCTTTCCGCATCCATAGCTTTTCCCGGAATGAAAAAGCTATAAGTGTGAATGAAAGCCAGCAAAAGAAGATTTTGGAACAGAACAGGACATGGCAATCCGTAAATCAAAAAACTTGTTTTGGCAGGAATTGGCAAAGAAGTAAACTGTTGGGCCCTTCGATGTTCTACCCTTTTGCACAACAAAACGCTGCCCCACGTTTGTGGGGCAGCGTGGGCGGATTTCCTTACTCCAGGACGGTTCCGTCGGGGTGGAACAGGGGGAGCTTTTCCAGGTAGATCAGATCCTCCCGGTTCTGAGCGTCGCCTTCTGCCAGGATGGCCATTCTGCCGCAGATATTGCCGCCGGCCTTCTCCACCAGGGCCTCCAGGGCCTTCAGGCTCTCGCCGGTGGAGATCACGTCGTCCACGATCAGAATCCGCTTTCCCTTCATGAGAGCCGCGTCCGCACCGTCCAGGTACAGCTTCTGCTCCTTGGCGGTGGTGATGGACCGGACGGTAACGCTGAAGATGTCCCGCATATACAGCTTGGGGCCCTTGCGGGCAAGGATGTACTTGGCGTCCCCGGCCTGACGGGCCATCTCGTGGGCCAGAGGAATGCCCTTTGCCTCGGCGGTGATGATGTAATCATACTCCGGAGCTCTGGCCAGCAGCTCCCGGGCGCAGGCAACGGTCAGCTCCTGGTCGCCGAAAATCACAAAGCCCGCGATGGACAGCTTGTCGTTGAGGGGACAGATGGGCAGGTTCCGCTGCAGACCTGCCACAGTCATGGTATAATACATGGAAAATCGCTCCTTTGTCTTCTTGAATCTGCCATAATTATACTATCCCCATAGCAAATGTCAAGAAGCAGGTTGTCACGCCCGGGGCTTGATATTTGGGAAAGGAGGGAATATAATAGAGCAAAACAACCGGGAGGAACGGAATAATGCTGGATGGAATTGCCCAAGGGCTGAAGAATATGGGGTTTGGAGCGGCGAACCGTCTGGTGACTGCCGCGCTGGTGCTGGCGGTGGGGGTATGTGTGATCCGAATTCTGCTGGCGTTGGCACGGAGAGGGCTGGAAGCGACAAAGCTGGAGAAGGCTGCCCACACCTTAGTGCTGTCCCTGGCCAAGGTGGCGCTGTATCTGCTGCTGGGACTCAGCGTGGCCTCGTCTCTGGGAATCGACGTAACGGGGGTCGTGGCTCTTGCCAGCGTGCTGACCCTGGCGGTTTCCCTGGCGCTTCAGAATATGCTGACCAATGTGCTGGGAGGCTTTACGCTGCTGTCCACCCACCCCTTCCACTCCGGCGATTTCGTGGAAATTGCGGGTCAGTCCGGAACGGTGGAGGAGATCAACATGACCTACACCCGGCTGGCAACGCCGGATAACAAAATAATCTCCATACCCAACAGCGCGGTTACAGCGGCTCAGATCATCAACTACTCCGCCGCCGGAACCCGACGGGTGGAGGTAAATGTCCAGGCTCCCTATGATGTGCCCCCGGAGAAGGTGGTGGAAGCGCTGATCCAGTCGGCAGAAATGGACAATGTTCTGCTGGAACCCGCGCCCATGGCGGCCCTAACCAATTTTGGAGACAGCGCCATGGAGTATGTTCTGCGGTTCTGGGTCAAGTCCGAGGATTACTGGGACCTGTACTACGCCGCCAATCAGCGGGTTTACCAGGTGTTCCAGGAGCAGGGCATCCAGATGCCTTATCCCCGGATGACTGTGGAATTGGAGCGGAAGGAATAACAAAGCGGCCAGCCCCAAGGGGCTGGCTTGTTCTGCAGATAAGACACTTCCGTTCGTCGCTTCGTTTCGGTTGACAGTGGACAGTTGTGGTATCCCCTTCGGGGATTGTTTGAAATCATTGCGATTTGGGTTATCGGCATTCGTAAGCACACCGACAAATTGGTGTTTGAAAGTGCGCACTCAAAAAACGCTGTCATTGCGAACCAGTCCG